>NZ_JBEYTL010000012.1:0-237277 GCF_040643025.1 Streptomyces sp. NPDC047525 | reverse complement strand
TTTCCCTTTCCGGCGGTTCCGACTCTATCAGATCCTTTCGGGCCTGATTCCCAGTCAGCGGGGCTTGTCTTCCCGGCTGTTGGGCCGTTCCGACGAGTGAGACTTTAGCGGAATCCTGGCTCCCGACCTAATCGGGGGCGCCCTTTCGAACGCGGATTCCTCATTTCGCAAATACGCATGAAAACGAGCAGACGACGGGTCATCGAAGAGACACGACATCGATCGCTTGAATGGTTCTTGCGGAATGGCTGCCCGGGGACCGACCAAGGGTCGACGCTCACGTCGGGCAACTCGGAGAACACTACGTATGCGGTCTGGGCGTGTCAACCCCGATACACGGCGGCCTCCGAGGACTACTGTGGGAGCCGTGACTACGCATGCGCACACCCAGCTGTGGTGGGCCGCCTGACGGCGGCCGTACATACGCATGTACTCAACGGCTGCCGACTCGGCGGCCGTTTCTTGTTTCTCCCCTGGAGGACCCGGAGCCCGGTCGTCGGGCCGGCGGTCCTGACCAGGAGGCGGAGACATGACGAGGATCTTCAGCGGGATCAAGCCGACGGGGCATCTGACCCTGGGCAACTACCTGGGCGCCGTGCGCCAGTGGGCAGAGGTTGATCAGCACCGCGCCGAGTCGCTGTTCAGCATCGTCGATCTGCACGCCCTGACCGTGGACCACGATCCCGGCCGGGTGCGCAGGCTCAGTCGGCAGGCGGCGACGCTGTTGCTCGCGTCGGGGATCGATCCCGAGCGGGCCACCGTGTTCGTACAGAGCCATGTCGACGAGCACGCCCGGCTCTCGTATCTGCTCGAGTGCGTCGCGACGGACGGCGAGATGCGGCGGATGATCCAGTACAAGGAGAAATCCGCCCTTGAGCGGGCCCGGGGCGGGAGTGTGCGTCTTTCGCTGCTCACCTATCCCGTGCTGATGGCGGCGGACATCCTGGCGTACGGGGCGGATCAGGTGCCGGTCGGGGACGACCAGGTGCAGCACGTCGAGCTCACCCGGGATCTGGCGGTGCGGTTCAACCAGCGGTACGGACACACGTTCGTGGTGCCGCGGGCCACGTATCCCAAGGTGGCGGCCAGGGTCATGGATCTGCAGGATCCGACGTCGAAGATGGGGAAGTCCGGCGATGCGGGGGCCGGGATCGTCTATCTGCTCGACGAGCCGGACGTCGTGCGGAAGAAGATCCTGCGCGCGGTCACGGACAGCGGGAGCGAGGTCGAGTACGACCGCGAGACCAAGCCGGGGATCTCGAACCTACTGGAGATCCTGGCGTCCTGTGAGGGTGGGAACCCCGAGGGCTTGAGCGGTGTATATGAGTCGTACGGGGCTTTGAAGAAGGACACTGCCGACGCCGTGGTGGAGATGCTGAGGCCCGTGCAGGAGAAGCACAAGGAGCTGGTTGCTGATCCCGCGTATGTGGAGGAGGTGTTGCGGCGGGGAGCTGAGCGGGCCAGGGCGATGGCCAGGCCGACGGTGGACACTGCCTACCGCGCGATCGGCCTGCTGCCGCCGGTGAACGAAGTGGAGTAGCGGCGGGCCGCTCTCCGGGGGGTGCGGGGGCCGTGTTCGGGGCGCGGCCGATGCGCGCCCCGGGTCCCCGGCTCCGGTCGGTCAGCTGTTGTTGCCGGAGGCCAGTTCGCGGCTGCGGTCACGGGCGGCTTCGAGGGCGGCGATGAGGGCTGCTCGTACGCCGTGGTTCTCGAGTTCGCGGATGGCGTTGATGGTGGTGCCTGCGGGGGAGGTGACGTTCTCGCGGAGCTTGACCGGGTGTTCGCCGCTGTCGCGGAGCATCACGGCGGCGCCGATCGCGGCCTGGACGATGAGGTCGTGGGCCTTGTCGCGGGGCAGGCCGAGGAGGATGCCGGCGTCGGTCATGGCTTCGACCAGGTAGTAGAAGTACGCCGGGCCCGAGCCGGAGAGGGCGGTGCAGGCGTCCTGCTGGGTCTCGGGGACGCGCAGGGTCTTGCCCACGGCACCGAAGATCGCTTCGGCGTGGGCGAGGTGGGCGGCCGTGGCGTGGCTGCCGGCGGAGATGACGGACATGCCCTCGTCCACGAGGACCGGGGTGTTGGGCATGACGCGGACGACGGGGGTGCTGTCGGCGAGGCGCTCCTCGATGAAGGAGGTGGTGATACCGGCGGCGGCGCTGATGATCAGGCGGTCGGGGGTGATGTGCGGGGCGAGTTCGTCGAGGAGGCGGCCCATGTCCTGCGGCTTGACGGCGAGGATGAGGGTGTCGGCCTGCTTGGCGGCGTCGGCGTTGCTGACGGGATCCACGCCGTAGCGGGTGCGCAGTTCCGCGGCGCGTTCGGAGCGGCGGGTGGTGACCAGGAGATCGGCGGGGGCCCAGCCGGCCCGGATCATTCCGCTGAGGAGGGCTTCGCCGATCTTGCCGGTGCCGAGGACTGCGACGGGCTGGGGCATGTGTGGGTCACCCTCCAGGTGCGGGTCTGCGCTTCGGTGTGGAGCGGGTCAGCGCATCAGCTTGGTGAGGTCATCCTCGCATTGGTGGGTCAGGCCGTGCGGCGGCGGAGGGTGGCGGCGCCCAGGGCCAGGACGAGTACGGCGCAGCTCGCGACGATGACGGCGTCGCGTACGAAATCGCCGGTGACGGAGGAGTGGCGGAGGACTTCGTTCATGCCGTCCACGGCATACGACATGGGGAGGACGTCGGAGATCGCTTCGAGAGCCGGATGCATGTTGTCGCGCGGGGTGAACAGGCCGCAGAGGAGGAGCTGGGGGAAGATCACGGCCGGCATGAACTGGACGGCCTGGAACTCGGAGGCCGCGAAGGCGGAGACGAAGAGGCCGAGTGCCGTGCCGAGCAGGGCGTCGAGGAGCGCGACCAGGAGCAGCAGCCAGGCGGAGCCGGTGACGTCGAGGCCGAGGGCCCACAGGGCGAGGCCGGTGGCGAGGACCGACTGGATGACGGCGAGGAATCCGAAGGCGAGGGCGTAGCCCGCGATGAGGTCGCCCTTGGCCAGGGGCATCGCGAGGAGGCGTTCGAGGGTGCCTGAGGTGCGTTCGCGGAGGGTGGCGATGGACGTCACCAGGAACATCGTGATGAGGGGGAAGATGCCGAGGAGCGAGGCGCCGATGGAGTCGAAGGTCTGCGGGCTGCCGTCGAACACGTAGCGCAGGAGCAGCAGCATCACGCAGGGGACGAACAGCATCAGCGCGATGGAGCGGGGGTCGTGGCGGAGCTGCCTCAGGACACGGGCCGCGGTGGCGAGGGTGCGGTGGGTGTTCATCGGGGGCATCGGGGGCTCCTGGTGGAGGCGTCGCTGGCGGCGATTGCCTCGTCGACGAGGTGGAGGAAGGCGGCTTCGACGGTTTCGGTGGCCGTGCGGGTGCGGAGGGCTTCCGGGGTGTCGTCGGCGAGGAGTTCGCCTTCGCGCATGAGGAGGAGGCGGTGGCAGCGTTCGGCCTCGTCCATGACGTGCGAGGAGACGAGGATCGTGGTGCCTCGGTCGGCGGCGATGGAGTGGAAGAGGTTCCACAGGTCGCGGCGGAGTACGGGGTCGAGGCCGACGGTGGGTTCGTCGAGCACGAGGAGTTCCGGGGCGCCGAGGAGGGCCACCGCCAGGGAGACGCGGCTGCGCTGGCCTCCGGAGAGGTTGCCCGCGAGGGCGTCGGCGTGGCTCGTCAGGTCGACGTCGTCGATGGCTCGGGTGACGTGTTCGTGGCGGCGGTGGGCGGCGGGGCCGCGGCCTGGGTCCAGGACGGCGGCGAAGTAGTCCAGGTTCTGGCGGACGGTGAGGTCGTCGTAGACGGAGGGGTCTTGGGTGACGTAGCCGATGCGGGAGCGGAGGCCGGGGGCGCCGGCCGGTTGGCCGAGGACCTTGAGGGTGCCGGTGACTTTGGCCTGGGTGCCTACCGCTGCGCGCATGAGCGTGGACTTGCCGCAGCCTGAGGGGCCCAGGAGGCCGGTGATCTGTCCCTTGGGGACGGTGAAGTTCAGGGTGCGGAGGACTGTGCGGGGGCCTCGTACGACGGTCAGGTCCCTCGCCTCGACGGCAGGGGGTTCGTCGATATTCATCATGTGATGATTATGGCGCCTTCGGCGCCGGGGGCGTCAAGGGTCGACGGCGAGGGGCGCGGCTCAGGGGGTGGGGCTCAGGGGGTGGGGCTGAGGGCTAGGAGTAGGTCTGTTGCATAGCTCTCCTCGACGATTCCGGTCGGGAAGGTCTTCAGGAGTTCCGTGCGCTCCTGGGCGAGGAAGGCCGCCGTGCGGTCCTCGCCCAGGACCAGGAATGCGGAGTGGCTGCTGATGTTGGCCAGGTGGGAGTCGAGGGGGATGCTGCGGCTCCAGTGGATCCGGTCGCGGCGGAAGTCCAGGGCCTTCGTCAGTTCGGTCGTCCGGTCGGCGGTCTTTCGCGCGCCGTCGTCGTACCCCAGGCAGCGGGCGATCCGGGTGTCCTGCTCCGCGACCCACGGAACCGCGTGGTCCGCGATGTTCCACCACAGGGCGAGCGCGCCGCCGGGGCGCAGCACGCGAAGGGCTTCCGGGACGGAGCGTTCCTGGTCCGTCCAGTGCCAGGCCTGGGCGTACGTGATGAAGTCGGCCGAGCCGTCCGCGAACGGCAGATGGTCGCCGTCGCCCCGCACGAGGGGCGTGTCCGGCAGCGCGCGGCGGAGCTCGCGCGCCATCCCCTCGCCCGGCTCCACCGCGACGACATGGGCGCCGCGCTCTGCCAGGAGGGCGGTCGCGATGCCCGTGCCCGCGCCGACGTCCAGCACGCGGGCCCCGGCCAGGGGGCGGCCCGCCAGGTTCTCGACGGCGTCGAAGAGGGCGGGGGGATAGGAGGGGCGGTGGGCCGCGTACTGGGCGGCTGCCGCGTTGAAGGAGTGAGCGCGGCGGTGCGAAGGGGCTGAAGTCATGCCGGTCATCCTTGCCCCAGGGGGCCGGGCTCCGTCACCCCTTGTTGGTCACGATGCCCTTCAGGCCTTCTCCCTCTTTCAAGCTTTCAAGCCTTCTTCTTCTTTCGGGACGGGTTGCCCGTGCGGCGTGACGTGCGCTTCGCGTACTGCTCGCGCGCCGCCTCGTACTCCTCGCGGTGGAGCTTCTCGCCCGGGGCCTCGGTCAGGGAGCGGAAGAAGTAGGCAAGGAGGACGCCGACGAAGCCGATCGTCATGAGGCCGCGCATCGACGACTGGGACGCCGGGTCGTGGCGGCGGGTGAACCCCTCCCAGGCCCGGCGGAAGGCGATCGCGCTGCAGACCGAGAACATGATGAGGACGAGGAAGTTCACGAACGTGCCCACGTCCGCGACCGCCATGCCCTCGTACGCGAAACGCAGCACGAAGCAGCCTGCGGCCGCCGCGAGCAGCGAGCCCGCCGCGACGCCCGCGCGGCGCGCGCCGTAGCCGTTGTCGTGGCCGACCCAGGTGGTGCCGAAGAAGCGGAGGGGCTCGGGCTGCGGGCCGGGGGCCGTCGCGGTCGTCGTCGCCTTCACGGCAGTCGTCGCCTTCGCGGCTTCCGCGTCCGTCGTGGCCGTCGCGTCCGTGCGGTCGGGGGTGCTGGAATCTGCGCTCACCCGTCGAGTATCGCCCGCGGTGGCCACAGGGAGGCGCGGGGCAGGGGTGAGGCGCGCCCTATTCGTCCCCCGCCTTGCCCTCCCGTACCACCCGACGGCTAGTTTGGGTGGCAGGACAGGTAAATGGGCCCATGCGAAAACCGGTGCACGCGGGACGGGGAGGTCGGGGAGAGTGTCGCTCCGCGGAGGTGACCCAGCTGAGATCGGCGGCTATCCGCTGGAGGCACGGCTCGGCTCGGGCGGCATGGGCACGGTCTTTCTGGCGCGTACGGCTTCGGGGCGCCCTGTAGCGATCAAGCTGATCCACCAGCAGTACGCCGGGGACGAGGAGTTCCGCATCCGCTTCCGGCAGGAGGTGGCGGCGGCGCGGCGGGTGAGCGGCGCCTTCACCGCCGCCGTGGTCGACGCCGACCCGGAGGCCGAGCACCCGTGGATGGCGACGGCCTATATAGAGGGGCACACGCTCGCCCAGCACATCGCCAAGAAGGGCCCGCTGACCGGCGCCGACCTGCGCACGCTCGCCATCGGTCTGACGGAGGCGCTGCGCGACATCCACCGCGTGGGCGTCGTGCACCGCGACCTCAAGCCGTCGAACGTCGTGCTCTCGCCCGAGGGCCCGCGCGTCATCGACTTCGGCATCTCGCGCGCCGCGGACCAGCAGACGCTGACGATGACGGGGCGGGTCATCGGTACGCCGCCGTTCATGTCGCCCGAGCAGTTGCAGGCGCCGCGTGGGGTCGGGCCGCGGTCCGATGTCTTCTCGCTCGGTACGTTGCTGGTGTACGCGGCGACGGGGCAGGGGCCGTTCGACTCGGACAGCCCGTACATGACGGCATATCAAGTGGTGCACGAGGCGCCGGAGTTGGACGCCGTTCCGGCAGCCCTGCGCGCGGTGGTCGAGCCGTGCCTCGCCAAGGAACCGGACGCGCGGCCGTCGGCGGACCAACTCCTCGAGCTGCTGCGGGACCTGCCGGTGGAGCTGGGGGACGCGGCGGGGGTGCGGGCCAGCCGTACGCGGGACACGGACACGCAGCATCACCGGTCATCGGATGTCGGGACTGCCGGGGGCGACACCGCCGAAGCACCCGCCGCCCCCGAAGGCACCCTCATCGGCCGCAGCCTGCGCCGCCGCTGGCGCCCCGTGCTCGCCGCGGCCGTCGCCGTGGCCGCGCTCGGGGGCGGCATCGCGGCGCTCCAGCTCGGTTCGCCCGACACATCCACCGGGGACAGCGGCGGCGACGGCAAGGACCGCACGGTCGCGGCGGCCGAAGCTCCCCTGCCCGACGGCTTCCGGCCGTGGCGCACGACCGTGCCCAACGACAAGGGCATCCCGGACGAGGTGCGCTGCGTACCGCGCGGGGACGCGTTGTTCTGCGGGGGCGGCGGAGTCGTCGCCACCCGGCTGCGGATCTCCGACGGCAAGGAGATCTGGAAGGTCAAGAGCCCCGGCGTGCCCATGCAGGGCATGCACATCGTGGGCGCCACGAACGACACCGTCCTCGGCTACCGCCTCCCGCCGGAGGCATCGTCCTCGAAGCCCATCGAAGTGGTGGCGCTGGACGCCGGGACCAGCAAGGAACTGTGGTCCCGCCCGATCAGCGGCCAGTCCCAGATCTTCACCGGGCGGTCCCAGGACGTGGTCCTGTCCGGCTCGACCGTCCTGTCGGTCGACGCGGGCCGTACGCGGATCGAGGCCAGGGACGCGCACAGCGGACGCCTGCTCCGGTCGACGCCGTTCCCCGCGGGCTCGGAGTGCACGCCGGTCCCGGCGGGCCAGCGGATGTACGCGATGTGCGCGCCGTCCGCCGAAGTCGCGAACATCGAGGTGCACCACCCCGTTCTCCACACCCTCGACGTCAAGTCCGGGACGTTCGGCAAGGGCATCGCGGTCCAGGGGCCCGTGCACCCGGTGGGCGGTGACGACGGCAGGCTCGTACTCCTCCATCAGCGGATGCAGGGCCCCGAGTTCCTCGGGTACGACAAGGTGCTGCGGGTCGAGCCGGGCAGTGGCCGCGTCTCGTCACGGCCGCTGAAGAAGGTGTACGGCGCGACGCCCGGCGTCGTGGACGGCACCGTCTACTTCGCCGAGCCGACCGGGCTGATCAGTGCGGTCGATCCCGCGACCGGGCGCCAGAAGTGGTCCCGGCAGACCGGTGTGGAAGGGGCCTCCGGGCCGGCGGCGGGCGGCGGCGGTGCGCTGTACTTCAGCTCGCCCAGCGGGCGCGTGGTCGCTGTGTCGCCGCGGGGCAGGACCCTGTGGAGCACCGATCCGCGGGTCGAGGGTCTTGCCGGTGAGGTGAACGCGAGTCCGCGGGTCGCGGTTTCGGGGCGTGTGGTCGTGGTGGCCGCGGCCAAGAACACGGTCTATTCGTTCGACGCGACGAAGCCGCCCAAGTCCGAGTGAACCTGGGCGGCTTCGCCCGCATTCTGCGTACGGTGGTTCAGCAGCGCGGGGCCACGTAGCCGTCGCTGCCTGTGCGGACGTACGTGTCGGAGACGTAGCGGCCGCTGCCGATGCGGTCCCAGAGCTTCGACGTGCCGGTCGGGCCCGTGACCTTCTCGCCCGGCTTCTGGCAGTGGATCGTCACTCGCGTTCCTGCCGAGAGGCGGCCCACCTTGCCGTACGACGTGCCCGGTCCTGAGCGGACGTTGACGTCCGCGGCGATGGGGTACGTCTTTGCCGCGGCGGCTTCGATCGCCTCTGCGGATTCTGGCGCTATGACGTTCTCGCTCATGCTTCTCTCCCCCGTGAAGCGGCGGCTCCTGGCCTTGGCCCGGTGGCCGCCCTTGGCATGCTCGTCACTGGGGGGACGCGTGAGTGAGGTGGGGTGGTTGCGGAACCTTCGTTACCGGTTCGGCGGCCGAAGGATCAGCCGAGCTTCGACACGTCCCGCACCGCGCCGCGGTCCGCGCTCGTGGCCATGGCCGCGTACGCCCGCAGTGCCGCCGAGACCTTGCGCTCGCGGGACTTGGGGGCGTAGACGCCGCCGAGGGCTTCGCGGCGGGCCGTCAGCTCCTCCTCGGGGACGAGGAGTTCGATGCCGCGGTTCGGGATGTCGATGCGGATGCGGTCGCCGTCCTCGACCAGGGCGATCGTGCCGCCGGACGCCGCCTCGGGCGACGCGTGGCCGATCGACAGGCCCGACGTGCCGCCGGAGAAGCGGCCGTCCGTGACCAGGGCGCAGGCCTTGCCGAGGCCGCGGCCCTTCAGGAAGGAGGTGGGGTAGAGCATTTCCTGCATGCCGGGGCCGCCCTTGGGGCCCTCGTAGCGGATGACGACCACGTCGCCTTCCTTCACCTGCTTCTTGAGGATCTTGTCGACCGCTTCTTCCTGCGACTCGCAGACCACGGCGGGACCCTCGAACGTCCAGATCGACTCGTCGACGCCCGCCGTCTTCACGACGCAGCCGTCCACCGCGAGGTTGCCCTTGAGGACCGCCAGGCCGCCGTCCTTCGAGTACGCGTGGGCCGCGTCCCTGATGCAGCCGCCCGCGGCGTCCGTGTCCAGGCTGTCCCAGCGCTTCGACTGGGAGAAGGCGGTCGCCGAGCGCTCGCAGCCGGGGGCCGCGTGCCACAGCTCGACGGCCTCGTCCGACGGCGAACCGCCGCGCACGTCCCAGGTCTCCAGCCAGTCCTTGATGGACGCGGAGTGGACCGTGTGCACGTCCTCGTTCAGGAGGCCCGCGCGGTACAGCTCGCCGAGGATCGCGGGGATGCCGCCGGCGCGGTGCACGTCCTCCATGTAGTACGTGCCGCCGGGCGCGACGTTCGGGGCGACCTTGGCCAGGCAGGGGACGCGGCGCGAGACCTCGTCCATGTCGGCGAGGTCGTAGTCGAGCTCGGCCTCCTGCGCGGCGGCGAGCAGGTGCAGGATCGTGTTCGTGGAGCCGCCCATGGAGATGTCGAGCGCCATGGCGTTGTCGAAAGCGGCGCGCGTGGCGATGTTGCGCGGCAGGACCGACTCGTCGTCGCCGTCGTAGTAGCGCTTGGTGATCTCGACGACCGTCTCGCCCGCCTTCTCGTACAGCGCCTTGCGGGCGGTGTGCGTGGCGAGGACCGAGCCGTTGCCGGGGAGCGAGAGGCCGATGGCCTCGGTCAGGCAGTTCATGGAGTTGGCCGTGAACATGCCGGAACAGCTGCCGCAGGTCGGGCAGGCGTTCTCCTCGATGCGGAGGATGTCCTCGTCCGAGACGCTCTCGTCGACCGCGTCGCTGATCGCGTTGACCAGGTCGAGTTTCCGGACCGTGCCGTCGACCAGCGTGGCCTTGCCTGCCTCCATCGGGCCGCCGGAGACGAAGACCGTCGGGATGTTGAGGCGCAGGGCCGCGTTCAGCATGCCGGGGGTGATCTTGTCGCAGTTGGAGATGCAGATCAGGGCGTCGGCGCAGTGCGCCTCCACCATGTACTCCACCGAGTCCGCGATCAGGTCGCGGGAGGGGAGGGAGTACAGCATGCCGCCGTGGCCCATCGCGATGCCGTCGTCCACGGCGATCGTGTTGAACTCGCGCGGGATGGCGCCCGCGGCGACGATCGCCTCGGAGACGATCCGGCCGACCGGCTGAAGGTGGGTGTGGCCCGGGACGAACTCGGTGAAGGAGTTGGCGACGGCGATGATCGGCTTTCGCCCGATGTCCGCGCCGGGTACACCGGAGGCACGCATAAGGGCGCGTGCGCCCGCCATGTTGCGGCCGTGGGTGACTGTGCGGGACCTGAGCTCGGGCATCGTCGCTCGCTCCTTCTGAGATCTCAGAGACATAGAAATCGACTGCTTCGAGGGTACGCCGCCCCTCCACGATCTGGACAGGCTGTCCGGATGGCGGAACGGCCGTCTCGGTGAGCGGCCCCGCGCATCCGGGCGCGGGCGGGCTCAGGGGCCGGTCAGATGCCCCTGCACCACCGGCGCGATCCGCGCGATGATCGCCTCCGGGTCCGCGGACGCGAGCGGCTCGACCTGGATCACGTACCGCAGCATCGCCGTGCCCACCAGCTGCGCGGCCGCCAGTTCCGCCCGCAGCTCCGCGTCCGGCTGGTCGACCTGGCGCGCGACCCTGCCGAGCAGCTGCGTCGCGATGAGGCGGCGGAAGACGGCCGCCGCGGTGTCGTTGTTCACCGCCGAGCGCACGATCGCGAGCAGCGGTACGCGGGTGGCGGGGTTCTCCCAGACGCCGAAGATGAAGCGGGTCAGGCGCTCGCCGATGCCGTCGAGCGGGCCGTCCTCGATCGCCGCGGGCGCTTCGAGCGCGGGCGCGAAGGCCTCCTCGATCGCCGACGCGAAGACCTGCTCCTTCGTGCCGAAGTAGTGGTGCACGAGCGCCGAGTCCACCCCGGCCGCCTTGGCGATCCCGCGCACGGACGTCTTCTCGTACCCACGGGCGGAGAACTCGGTGCGGGCCGCCTCCAGGATGCGGTCCCGCATCGCCGGGCCCTCGGCGGACTGCGTACGGGAGGGGCGTCCCCTGCGGCGCGGAGCCGCGCCGTCCGGCGCCGGGTCCGTCACGAGCGGGGCACCTTCACCGCGGACGCCAGGTGCAGCCGCGTATAGGCGAGGGCCTCGGCGAGATCGGCCTCACGTTCGGCGCTGGACATCGCGCGCCGCGTATTGACCTCGATGACCACGTGCCCGTCGAAGCCGCTCGTCGCGAGGCGCTCCAGGAGCTCGGCGCACGGCTGCGTGCCGCGGCCCGGCACCAGGTGCTCGTCCTTGGCGGAGCCCTTGCCGTCGGCGAGGTGGACGTGGCCGAGGCGGTCGCCCATGCGGTCGATCATCTCCATCGCGTCCGTGCGGGCGGTCGCGGTGTGGCTGAGGTCGACCGTGAAGTGGCGGTAGTCGTCCTTGGTGACGTCCCAGTCGGGGGCGTAGGCGAGCATCTCCCGGTCGCGGTAGCGCCACGGGTACATGTTTTCGACGGCGAATCGGACGTCCGTCTCGTCCGCCATCCGCCAGATGCCGTCGACGAAGGCGTTCGCGTACCCGCGCTGCCAGCGGAAGGGCGGATGCACGACGACGGTCGACGCGCCCAGCTTCTCGGCGGCGGCCTGCGCGCGCTGGAGCTTCACCCAGGGGTCCGTGGACCACACGCGCTGCGTGATCAGGAGACACGGGGCGTGGACAGCGAGGATGGGGATCTGGTGGTAGTCGCTGAGTCTGCGCAGGGCCTCGATGTCCTGGCTGACGGGGTCGGTCCACACCATGACCTCGACACCGTCGTAGCCCAGGCGTGCCGCTATCTCGAAGGCCGTCGCCGTCGACTCCGGATAGACCGAGGCCGTCGACAGGGCGACCTTCGCATCCGGGATGCGCACCACTGGTTCTGCCACGAGGGACAGCGTACGGGCCCCGCCTGGGCACCGGGGAGGTGGTCCAGGTGGTCTCCCGCACACCTGGGTGCGCTAGCCCGGCGGGAGGTGGTCGAGCCTGCGCAGGATCACGCCCTCGCGCAGCGCCCACGGGCAGATCTCCAGCGTCTCGACCCCGAAGAGATCCATCGCGCCCTCGGCGACGAGCGCCCCCGCGAGCAGCTGTCCGGACCGGCCTTCGGAGACTCCGGGCAGCTCGGCCCGTTCCGCCGCCGTCATCGCGGCCAGCTGCGGGACCCAGTCCTCCAGGGACTTGCGCTTCAGCTCGCGCTGTACGTAGAGGCCCTCGGCGGAGCGTGCGGCTCCCGCGAGCCTGGCGAGCTGCTTGAACGTCTTCGACGTCGCCACGACGTGGTCCGGGGCGCCGAAGCGGCTGAACTCGCCCACCGTGCGCGCGATCTGGGCGCGCGCGTGCCGCCGCAGCGCCTTCACGTCGGCGGGGTCCGGCGGGTCCTTGGCCAGCCAGGCCGAGGTCAGACGGCCCGCGCCGAGCGGCAGGCTGACCGCGGCGTCCGGCTCCTCGTCGATGCCGTACGCGATTTCGAGCGAGCCGCCGCCGATGTCGATGACCAGGAGCTTTCCCGCCGACCAGCCGAACCAGCGGCGGGCCGCGAGGAAGGTGAGGCGGGCCTCCTCGGCGCCGGTGAGGACCTGAAGGTCGACGCCGGTCTCCTCCCTGACCCGGGCGAGGACCTGATCGGCGTTGCTGGCCTCGCGGACCGCGGAGGTCGCGAACGGCAGCAGGTCCTCCACGCCCTTGTCCTCGGCGGCCTCCATCGCGTCACGGACGGTGCCGACCAGGCGGTCGACGCCTTCGGGGCCGATCGCACCGGCGTCGTCGAGGAGTTGGGCGAGGCGCAGGTCCGCCTTGTGCGAATACGCGGGCAGCGGGCGCGCGCCGGGGTGGGCGTCCACCACCAGCAGATGCACCGTGTTCGAACCTACGTCGAGGACACCGAGTCTCATATACGGAACGCTACTGCGCGTACGGCGGTCGCTGGTCCTCGGACCGGGCACAGCGCGCATACCCTGGAGACGTGCCAAAGACGAAAAAGGCGAAGACCGACAAAACGAAGTCGAAGAGTAAGTCGGGGAAGCCGGAGAAGGTGCAGAAGTCCCAGCCGGACGAGAAGGGCCTCGACTTCGCCCGTGCCTGGGTGGAGTTCCCGGATCCCGCGGACGACGAGCAGGTCTTCCGCTGCGATCTGACATGGCTGACCTCTCGGTGGAGCTGCATCTTCGGCAGTGGCTGCCAGGGCATCGCGGCGGGCCGTGCGGACGACGGCTGCTGCACGCTGGGCGCGCACTTCTCGGACGAGGACGACGAGAAGCGGGTCGCCGAGTCCGTGGCGCGGCTCACTCCGGACATCTGGCAGCACCACGACATCGGTACGGAGACCGGCTGGGTCTCGACGGACGACGACGGCGAGCGCCAGACGCGTCCGTACAACGGGTCCTGCATCTTCCAGAACCGCCCCGGTTTCGCCGGGGGCGCGGGGTGCTCGCTGCACATCCTCGCGCTGAAGGAGGGGCGTGAGCCGCTGGAGACGAAGCCGGACGTCTGCTGGCAGCTGCCGGTCCGGCGGACGTACGAGTGGATCGACCGGCCCGATGACACGCGGATCCTCCAGGTGTCCATCGGGGAGTACGACCGGCGCGGCTGGGGCCCCGGTGGCCACGATCTGCACTGGTGGTGCACGTCGGCGACGTCGGCGCACGGCGCGGGTGACCCCGTGTACGTCTCCTACCGTCCCGAGCTGACGGAACTGATGGGCAAGGCGGGCTACGACCGGCTCGCGGAGCTGTGCGAGGAGCGGCTCGCTTCTCAGCTGCCTCTGCTTGCGCCGCATCCGGCGGATCCTCAGCGGTAGAACACCGCAGGGGCTGGAATGTCCAGCCCCTGCACCATGTGAGGAGCGGAGACGGCTAGCCCTCACTGGGACTCGGGTCGCCGCTGTCGCTCGGCGGAGGTGTTGAATTCCCCGGGTCCGACGGGGTCGGTGTCGGGTCCGGTGACGTCGGGGTCGGGTCCGGGGTCGACGGTGTCGGAGTCGGGTCCGGAGTCGACGGCGTCGGGGTCGGCTTCGGTGGGGTCGGGGTCGGCCGGGGGCCCGGATGTGTCGGGCGGCCCGATCCGTTGCCGTACCCGTCGATCGAGACGATCGCCCCCGAGGGGGCGACGGAGACCCGTGCGCTCCAGTGGCCCGCCGGCTCCCGCGCATGGTCGACGTACACCCGGATCGTGAACGTCTCCCCCGGCGCGAGCGTCCCGGAGGACCGGCTGAGGTAGAGCCAGGACGCCCCCGAACTCGCCGACCAGTGGACCGGCTCGCCCCCCGACGCGGAGAGCGTGATCAGCGTCGTACCGCCGCTCGGCTGCGCCGAGACCGTCAGGCGTCCCGCGCCGGTCCCCGAGCGGGACGGCGGCGACCCGGCGCTGATGACCTCCACGGAGACGTCAGGCGAGCGGCTGCCCGCGGTGAAGCGGGGGTCGGGCGGTGTGTGGGCGTTGCCCGCGTTCTCGTAGTCCTCGCGTCTGCGGTCGCCGTTCATCCCGTCGGCCCCGGACTCGCTCGCGCTGACCGAGCGGCCGTCCTGGCCCTCACCGGTCAGCGGCGCCCCGCGATACGCCGCCCAGAGCGCGAGCACCGGGGCCGCCACCACGGTGGCGACGACCGTCGTCGTCACGGCACGCGCGCGCATCCGGTCCCGGCGCGCGGCGTGGTCCTTGGGGTCCACCGGGAATCCGCGCCGGTCGAAGCGCGGCCCTGCGCCCCGCGCACGCGGCACGTGTGCCATCGCCACGTGCACGGCGGCCCGCGGGGCCTCGATGACGGGCAGCGCGGCCGGCGATGCCGCCGTGCCGGGCCAGGCCCCTGATCCGGCGCGCTCGGCGGTGCGGCGGCAGCGCGGGCAGTCGTCGACGTGCCGGACGAGCTCGCGGCGCAGGGCCGTGCCCAGGAGGAGCTGGTTGTCGCCGGTGAGGCGGGCGACGATCGGGCAGGTGCCGGTCTCCACCACGGCGAGCGCGGCCCGGGTGCGCTCCACCTCGCAGGCGGCGGACGCGAGGAGGTCGCGGGTCTTGCCGACGTCCATGCCGACGACCGCAGCGACCTCCTGCGGGGAGAGCTGGTGGCGTACGGCAAGCTCCAGGGCCTCGCGCTGCTCGGGCGTCGTCCCCGCGGCCTCCGGCCAGGCCAGCTGGGCGAGTTCACGGCGTCGCTGCCGCTGCGTCTCGTCCGGCGGGTCGGCGGGCTCGGCGGGCTTGGGGTCGCGGGAGGCCGATCCGGAGGCGTGCGCGCCCTGCCGCTTGCGCTTGGCGTCGGCGAGGGCGCGCAGGCAGACCCAGCGCGCGAGTGCGTACAGCCAGGACTTCAGTTCGGTCTCGGATGCCGGGCCGCGTGAGCCGCGTCGCTCGGCGATGGCCAGCACGTCGCCCAGGGCCGCGGTCGCGGCGTCGTGATCGCAGAGCACGGACAGGCAGTACGTGAACAGGCCGTCCAGACAGGGCTCATAGCGTGCGGGCGGCGCCTTCGGCACCGAACGGGGCACAACGCGCTGGCGCGCGTCACGATGCGCCCGGTGTGCGCCGGTTGCTTGCGTGGGGGATTCCGGCCTGCTGCTCATCACCCGTGCGAAGTTAGGCGGATGATGCCGTGCCGTTCCTCCACCTTGAGCACATTTAATCCTTACGGGTGAACAGATCCCTCAAAAGGGGACAGGAACCCATGATTCCGTGACCCGCGCCCCGCGCGATCCGGATCGCGGGCGCCACTGTCCGTGCTTGTCAGTGGTGCCCGCTACGGTTCGGTTCATGGCCACCCGTACGAAGTCCGGCAAAGACCGGCCGTCCTATCGCTGCACCGAGTGCGGCTGGCAGACGGCCAAATGGCTCGGCCGCTGCCCCGAGTGCCAGGCCTGGGGGACGGTCGAGGAGTACGGAGCGCCCGCGGTCCGCACCACCGCCCCCGGCCGCGTCACCTCCTCCGCCCTGCCCATCGGCCAGGTCGACGGCCGCCAGGCCACCGCACGCTCCACCGGAGTGCCCGAGTTCGACCGCGTCCTGGGCGGCGGCCTCGTCCCCGGCGCCGTGGCGCTGCTCGCGGGCGAGCCGGGCGTCGGCAAGTCGACGCTGCTCCTGGACGTCGCGGCGAAGTCGGCGAGCGACGAGCACCGCACGCTCTATGTCACCGGCGAGGAGTCGGCGAGCCAGGTCCGGCTGCGCGCCGACCGCATCAAGGCGATCGACGACCACCTCTATCTGGCGGCGGAGACCGATCTCGCCGCCGTCCTCGGTCACTTGGACGCGGTGAAGCCGTCCCTCCTGATCCTCGACTCGGTCCAGACGATCGCGTCGCCGGAGATCGACGGGGCGCCCGGCGGCATGGCCCAGGTCCGTGAGGTGGCGGGCGCGCTGATCCGCGCCTCCAAGGAGCGCGCGATGTCCACGCTCCTGGTCGGCCATGTCACCAAGGACGGCGCGATCGCGGGCCCCCGCCTCCTCGAGCACCTCGTGGACGTCGTCCTGTCCTTCGAGGGCGACCGCCACGCCCGCCTCCGTCTCGTACGAGGCGTCAAGAACCGTTACGGGACGACGGACGAGGTCGGCTGCTTCGAACTGCACGACGAGGGCATCACCGGCCTCGCCGACCCCAGCGGCCTCTTCCTCACCCGCCGCACGGAGGCCGTCCCCGGCACCTGCCTGACGGTCACGCTCGAAGGCCGCCGCCCCCTGGTGGCCGAGGTCCAGGCCCTCACCGTCGACTCCCAGATCCCCTCCCCCCGCCGCACCACGTCCGGACTCGAGACCTCCCGCGTCTCGATGATGCTGGCCGTCCTTGAGCAGCGGGGCCGCATCACGGCACTCGGCAAGCGCGACATCTACAGCGCGACCGTCGGCGGCGTGAAGCTCTCCGAGCCGGCCGCCGACCTCGCGATCGCCCTCGCCCTGGCCAGCGCGGCCAGCGACACCCCGCTGCCGAAAAATCTCGTCGCGATCGGCGAAGTAGGCCTTGCGGGCGAGGTCAGACGGGTCACGGGAGTCCAGCGCAGGCTGGCCGAAGCACACCGTCTGGGCTTCACACACGCCCTCGTCCCGGCCGACCCCGGCAAGGTGCCGCCCGGTATGAAGGTCACCGAAGTCGCCGACATGGGGGACGCCCTGCGTGTCCTTCCGAGGTCGCGTCGCAGAGAGGCCCCACGGGAGGACGAAGAGCGCCGGTAGACTTTGCCCTGGTCTCGCCCATCCGTACGAAGTAGACGTACGGACCGGGGCTTGGACAACCCGCGACCCGAGGAGTGCAGTGGCAGCCAACGACCGGGCGTCAGCTCCCGGCAAGCCCGGCGGAAGCTCCGGTGCCGAAGGGCTGATGCGCGCCTCCCTGAGCGCGGTCGCGCCCGGCACGGGCCTGCGCGACGGACTCGAGCGCATCCTCCGCGGCAACACCGGAGGGCTCATCGTCCTCGGCTGGGACAAGACCGTCGAGTCGATGTGCACCGGCGGATTCATCCTGGACGTCGAGTTCACGGCGACGCGCCTGCGCGAGCTCTGCAAGCTCGACGGCGGCATCGTCGTCGACAAGGACATCACCAAGATCCTGCGGGCGGGCGTGCAGCTCGTCCCCGACCCGACGATCCCCACCGAGGAGACGGGCACCCGGCACCGCACCGCGGACCGCGTGTCCAAGCAGGTGGGCTTCCCCATCGTCTCCGTCTCGCAGTCCATGCGCCTCATCGCGCTCTACGTGGACGGGCAGCGCAAGGTCCTTGAGGACTCGGCGGCGATCCTGTCCCGCGCGAACCAGGCCCTCGCGACCCTTGAGCGCTACAAACTGCGCCTGGACGAGGTGGCGGGCACGCTGTCCGCCCTGGAGATCGAGGACTTGGTGACGGTGCGGGACGTCACCGCGGTCGCCCAGCGCCTCGAAATGGTGCGCCGCATCGCCACGGAGATCGCCGAGTACGTGGTGGAGCTGGGCACGGACGGCCGTCTCCTCGCCCTCCAGCTGGACGAGTTGATCGCGGGCGTCGAGCCCGAGCGCGAACTGGTCGTCAGGGACTACGTACCGGAGCCGACCGCCAAGCGTTCCCGCACGGTCGAGGAGGCGCTCTTCGAGCTGGACGCGCTGACCCATGCGGAGCTGCTCGAACTGCCCACCGTGGCGCGGGCGTTGGGGTACACCGGCTCCCCGGAGGCGCTGGACTCCGCGGTCTCGCCGCGGGGCTTCCGTCTCCTCGCCAAGGTGCCGCGGCTTCCCGGCGCGATCATCGACCGTCTTGTCGAGCACTTCGGGGGTCTGCAGAAGCTGCTCGCCGCGAGCGTCGATGACTTGCAGACGGTGGACGGGGTGGGTGAAGCGCGGGCCCGCAGTGTCCGGGAAGGGCTCTCCCGGCTGGCCGAATCGTCGATCTTGGAGCGGTACGTCTAGAGGATGTGCTGGGTGGGTGGTGAATTTCCCACCCACCCGATTGCCCCGGTCAGGCCTCTTCGAGCACGAACGACGTCTTCACCGAACCCAGGCCCGGGGACTTCGCCTCGACGAGGTAGGTCCCCGCCCCCGCGACTCCCGCCGAAGGCGAAGCGCACTGCGGCTCGCTCCCCCGGCCGTCCCACTGGACGGTGTGCGTGACGCGCCCGTCGGCCGGCACCCGCAGCAACAGGCTCCCGCCACCGGCGGGGCAGTCCGCCGAGGACCAGATCTCCTTGTCGCCGTCGGCCTGAGTGATCGTCAGCACCGTCTTCTTGCCGCCGAGATCCACCTTGCAGGACTTGCCCGCGCTGTTCTGGGCGATGAGCTCGAACTTGGGCTTCTCGCCGATCTCGTACGTGTTGTGGATGCTCCGCAGCTTCAACTTCACGTCTCCGCTGACGCAGTTGGGCAGGCTCGACCCCGCGGGCAGCTGTCCGCCCGCACCGCCGCCGCCCTTGGCGCCGTCGTCCGAGCCGCCGCCGGAACCACCGCCGGAACCGCCCGAGCCGCCGGATCCCTCGGAGTCACCGTCGCCGCCCGAGCCCGAGCCGCCGTCGCCCTCGTCGTCCGACTCGTCGCGCCCGCCCGGGTTTTCGCTGATGGCGGGCCCGGAGCCGGAAGGTCCTGGCGTGATGGAGGTGGCGGGGCCGGAGCCCGACGGACCGTCGGCGCCGTTCTTCTGGCCCCCACCCCCCAGGGTGAGCACCCACACGACTAGAAGCGCCATCAGCCCGATCAAGGACAGCAGAACGGCCCTCCGACGCCAGTAGATGGTGGAGGGAAGCGGCCCGACCGGATTGCGCAGAGATCCCACGGCCCAAACCTTACGAGAGATCCGCGGCTTGTCCTGCCCCACCCGCCGCCCTGAGCAACAAAGTTTGCGGATCATCATCACGGAACGGAGGACTCCGGTTCTGCACCCCTGTCTTTCGTCAGGGGTCGTAACCGGTCGATCGCCCCATGTGACGATTCGGGCCCACTACGTACCGTCCGTAATCATGGACACCATGGACGACGATCTCTATCGCGATGTCACCGACTTCGCCCACGACACCCCCACCTGGTTCCAGCACCTCGCCGAGGTGTGGACGGAGCTCGGACTGCTGCTCTTCGGCGTGCTCTTCATCGTCGCCTGGTGGCGGGCGCGGCGCGGCGACCCGCGCGCCCTCGCGATAGCTGTGCTCGCGCCCCTCGTCACGGCGGTGGCGTATGTGTGCAGCGAGTTGCTCAAGTCCGCGGTCGACGAGGAGCGCCCGTGCCGGGCCGTCGCCGGGGCGGTCACCTCGATCGTCGAGTGCCCGGCGTACGGCGACTGGTCCTTCCCCAGCAACCACTCGACGATCGCGGGTGCCGCGGCCGTCGGGCTCGCGCTCGCCTGGCCGCGGATCGCCGCCCTCACGCTGCCGATGGCCGTGCTCATGGCGTTCTCGCGGGTCTTCGTGGGTGTGCACTATCCGCATGACGTGCTGGTGGGCCTGCTCCTCGGCGCCGTGCTCGCCTTCATCCTCGTACGTCTGACGACGCGGCCCGTGGCACGGATCGTCGAGGCGATGCGGGGTTCGTCGACGGGCGTCGTCAGGTGGTTCGCGGGTCCAGGCAGTCCGACGTCGCAGGTGACGTCGCACCGGCGGCCCGCGTCGCACCGCCGCTGAGGCACCGAACGCTCTGGTGTCAGAGCCGCACGAGTCCCGCCTCATAGGCGACGATCGCCGCCTGGACGCGGTTCTTGACCCCGAGCCGGTCGAGGACCGCGCTCACGTACGCCTTGACCGTGCCCTCGACCAGATGGAGCCGGGCGGCGATCTCCGGGTTGGAGAGCCCCTCCCCGACGAGCCCGAGCACTTCGCGCTCGCGCGGGGTGAGGACCGCGGTCCTGGCGCGGGCGTCGGCGCCGCGGACCGTGCGGTGCGCGCCGTAGCCGTCGATGACGTGGCGGGCCACCTTGGGCGAGAGGAAGGCGGCGCCGCCGGCCACCGCGCGTACGCCCGCGATGAGTTCGTGCGGGTCGCCGGACTTCAGCAGGAAGCCGGTGGCTCCGCCGCTCAGCGCCCGTGCGACGTACGCGTCCTCGGAGAAGGTCGTCAGCATCGCGACCGCGGTCCCGGGCACCGTCCGTACGATCTCCTCGCCCGCGGCGAGACCGTCGAGCCCCGGCATGCGGATGTCGAGCAGCGCGACGTCCGGCCGGTGGGCCTGGGCGAGGGCGACGGCCTCCCGCCCGTCGCCCGCCTCCGCGACGACCTCGATGTCCTCGCCCGCGCCGAGGATCGCGCGGACGCCCGCGCGGATCATGGCCTCGTCGTCGGCCAGCAGTACGCGGATCACCGCACCCACTCCTTCTCGTGCTCCCGCACCTCGCCACCGGCCCCTGCCTTGGGGATCACGCTCTTCTCCACGACGACGCCGCCCTTGAAACAGACCCTGAAGTGTTCGACGGTGACGAAGAGTTCGCCGCTGGCCCGGTAGTAGCGGCAGTCCGCGCCTTCGGGGGGAGGGGTCGGGGCGCGCTCCTCGGGTGGATCGGACGCGGCTCTGTCGGGCAGCAGCCGTTCGGCTTCGGCCTGCGGCCTGCCGACCGTGAGCCGGGCGAAGTCGGCCGGTTCGAGGACGGCGTGCGACCTGGAGTACGCGTACCAGGCGAAGGCGCCACCGATGAGGAGAACCCCGGTGGCCAGGGCGGCCCCGAAGGCCAGCACGGTCAGCCGCCGTGCGTGCGCGAGGGCGGGGGCGGGCGGGGCCGGGTGCGGCTCCGGGGGCCCGTCCTCCGCGGGGAGCCGCGCCACGACCCGGAAGCCGTCGCCGTGCGGTCCGGCGTCGAACGTGCCGCCGAGGTCCTCGACCCTGGCCCGCAGGCCCAGGAGGCCCGAGCCGGCGCCTGGCCCCGAGCCCGGCTCCTTGGCGGGTCCGTTGGTGACGACGACGGCGGTCTTCGCCGTCTCGACCGTCACGGGGGCGCCGGGAGCGTGTCTGGCGGCGTTGGTCAGGGCTTCCTGGACGACCCGGTAGACGGTCCGCTCGGACTCCGTCCCGGTCGACGTCCCGGTCGACGCCCCGGTCAACGTCCCGGTCAATTCAGCAGGGTCCTCCTCACCCCCCACGACGAACTGGACCGCCAGCCCCGAATCGGCGGCGCGCTCCACCAGGGCCCGCACGCTCTCGCCCGCCGGGGCGAGCGGCGCGACCTCGTCGCCCTCTTCCCGCAGAAGCCCGATGATCTCGTGCAGCCGGTCCGTGGCGTCCGACGCGGCCACGCGCAGGTCGGCGACGGCGCCTCGGTGCCGTTCCGGCAGATCGGCGGCCACCTGGAGCGCGCCGGCCCGCACCGCGATGAGGCTCAGTTCGTGCCCGAGGGAGTCGTGCATGTCCTGGGCGATGCGGGCCCGTTCCCGCAGCCGGGCCCGGTCGGCGACGATGCGCTGCTCGCGCTCCAGCTGGGCGGCGCGGGACCAGCCGGCGGCGGCGAGTTCGCGGCCCTGGCGGAGGTAGCGGCCCGCGAGCCACGGGAAGACGGCCCCGAAGAGGAGCGTCCCCATGAGCACGAGCCACTCCACGACCGGGTCGACTCCGCGTACGACGATCTTGGCTGTCCCGACCAGGGCGACGGCCCCGAAGAGGAGCAGGGCGGGCCTGAGGCGGTCGGCCCTGCGGCCCATGAGCAGGGCGAAGACGGCGAGGGCGGGGCCGTACGAGAGGGTGAACAGGGACGGTGCCGCCGCGAGCTCCAGCCCTGCCGCTGCGGCGAAGGCGACCAGTGGCCTGCGGCGCCAGACGGCTACGGCGAGGCCGAGCACGGCGATTCCTGCGGCCTGCTGCCAGGCCGGGCGGGGCTCGTTCAGCCCCAGTCGGTCCGCCATCAGCGCGGGCAGGGCGAGTACTGCCCAGAGGAGGGCGTCCTGCCCACGTCTGCTCTTCACTCCCGCGACGCTACTTCCCGGTGGCCCGGGCCCGCCCCTGCCGATCGTCAGGTCCTCGCCCTTGAGCAGCGAACGGCCGTTACCCCGCATCCGCCCCTGCCCGAACAAGCCTTTCCCGCCGACCCGCCCGATTGCCCCGCGGTGCCAAGGGTGGGTGGGGGACGTACCGTGAGCGCCACCCGGCCAAAACCCGCACCCCCCAAGAAGCCCCGCCTGGCCCGCCCTCCGGCGCCCCCATGGCAGGATCGTCCTGCCATGACTGCGCCCACGAAGCCCATGCCAATGTCAGACAGCCCCGAGCCCGCCGGCGAGGCCCTGCACAGCCCCGTCATCGCCTGGTTCGACGCGAACGCGCGCGACCTGCCGTGGCGGCGGCCCGACGCCGGACCCTGGGGCGTGATGGTCAGCGAGTTCATGCTGCAGCAGACGCCGGTCAGCCGCGTCCTGCCGGTGTACGAGCAGTGGATCGCCCGCTGGCCCCGCCCCGCCGACCTCGCCAAAGAAGCCCCGGGCGAAGCCGTCCGCGCCTGGGGACGCCTCGGCTACCCCCGCCGCGCCCTGAGGCTGCACGGCGCGGCCGTCGCCATAACGGAACGGCACGGCGGCGACGTACCCACCAAGCACGCGCAGCTGCTCGCGCTGCCCGGCATCGGTGAGTACACGGCCGCGGCCGTCGCCTCCTTCGCGTACGGCCAGCGCCACGCCGTCCTCGACACGAACGTGCGCCGCGTCTTCGCGCGCGCCGTCACCGGCGTCCAGTACCCGCCGAACGCCACCACCGCCGCCGAGCGCAAGCTCGCCCGCGCCCTCCTGCCCGAGGACGAGCGCACGGCGTCCCGCTGGGCCGCCGCGTCCATGGAGCTCGGCGCCCTCGTCTGCACCGCCAAGAACGAGAACTGCGCCGTCTGCCCCATCGCGGAGCAGTGCGCGTGGCAGACGGCGGGCAAGCCTCCGCACCAGGGACCGGCGCGGCGCGGCCAGACGTACGCGGGAACGGACCGTCAGGTCCGCGGCAAGCTGCTCGCGGTCCTGCGCGAGGCCGTGGCCCCCGTGCCGCAGGCCGCCCTCGACCGGGTGTGGGACGAGCCCGTGCAGCGGGCCCGCGCACTGGACGGGCTCGTCTCCGACGGACTCGTCGAGCCGCTCCCCGAGGGGCTCTACCGCCTGCCCCTCACCTGACGAGCGACGGCCGAACCACAACGAATCGCCCCCGCTTTACGCCCCGCCTACTTCTGTTACACAACCGACGGAAGGCCGTGCGCCCCCCGCTGGCTGCTCCGCACAGCCTCGTGACAACGCCTCCGTAGCTTCATAGCCGTACCGCACAAGCAGCGGTGGTCGGTGAACGGAGGCGGTCAGGTATGGCGCACGGTGAGGTGCTCGAGTTCGAAGAGTACGTCCGCACTCGGCAGGACGCCCTGCTGCGCAGTGCCCGGCGCCTGGTCCCCGACCCCGTCGACGCCCAGGACCTGCTGCAGACCGCGCTCGTGCGGACGTACGGCCGCTGGGACGGCATAGCCGACAAGCGGCTCGCGGACGCCTACCTGCGCCGCGTCATGATCAACACGCGTACGGAGTGGTGGCGGGCCCGCAAGCTCGAAGAGGTCCCCACCGAGCAGCTGCCCGACGCGAGCGTGGAAGACTCCACCGAACAGCATGCGGACCGCGCCCTCCTGATGGACATCATGAAGGTGCTCGCACCCAAGCAGCGCAGCGTCGTCGTGCTGCGACACTGGGAGCAGATGTCCACAGAGGAGACGGCCGCGGCACTCGGCATGTCGGCGGGAACGGTCAAGAGCACACTGCACCGGGCGCTCGCGCGACTCCGCCAGGAGCTGGAGAGCCGGGACCACGAGGAGCCCGCCACCGGCGCGCTCGAACGTGAGGAGCGGGAGCGTTGCGCGGCCTAAGCACCCGGGCTGGCAGGACTGGCAGGACGATGAAGGCGGGGAGCACGGCCGTGGCCGCGCTCGCCGCCATCGGCCTTTTGCTCACCGCCACCGCCTGCTCGACCGGCGGCTCCGGCGCCCGCGACGAGGGCCCCGGCAACCGCGGCGAGACGGTGATGTCACCGACGCCGTCCCCGACACCCACCGCGACGTCCGCGGCCGCGCCGCCCTCCACCACCGAGGCGGTGAAACTCGTGAAGGACGACCCGAAGGTCAGCCAGACGGTCAAGCGCGCCCTGAAGCCCTGCGTCGCCGACGAGTACCCGGTGGACGTCAGTTACGGCAACCTGACCGGAGGATCCGCCTCCGACGTCGTCGTCAACATCATGACCTGCGGCGATGCGGTCGGTACCAGCACTTACGTGTATCGCACCGAGGGCAAGAAGTACGAGAATGTCTTCCAGGACGAGGAGCCACCCGTCTACGCGGAGATCGACCGGGGCGACCTGGTGGTCACCAAGCAGCTGTACGAGAAGGGTGATCCGGTGTCGTATCCGTCCGGCGAGGACGTCATCACGTACGAGTGGGCGGCGAACCACTTCAGGGAGACGGACCGCATCCGCAATCACTACAGCAGCGCGGCGGGCGGCGATGCTCCCGCTCCGACGGAGAACTGAGAGCACCCGATGGCAGAGCACACCCATGTCCTGTTCGTCGAGGACGACGACGTCATCCGCGAGGCGACGCAGCTCGCGCTCGAACGGGACGGCTTCGTCGTCACCGCGATGCCCGACGGCCTCCAGGGCCTCGAGGCGTTCCGTGCCGACCGGCCCGACATCGCGCTCCTCGACGTGATGGTGCCGGGCCTCGACGGCGTCTCGCTGTGCCGCCGGATCCGCGACGAGTCCACCGTCCCGGTGATCATGCTGTCGGCGCGCGCCGACTCCATCGACGTCGTGCTCGGCCTGGAGGCCGGGGCCGACGACTACGTGACGAAGCCCTTCGACGGCGCCGTCCTCGTGGCCAGGATCCGCGCCGTGCTGCGCCGCTTCGGCCACGCGAGCGGCCCCGACTCGGCGGCGCCCTCCGCGAACGAAGGCGGTTCGCCGGACGGCGGCGTGCTGCACTTCGGCGATCTGGAGATCGACACGGAGGGCATGGAGGTCCGCAAGGACGGCGCTCCGGTGGCGCTGACGCCGACCGAGATGCGCCTGCTGCTCGAATTCTCGTCCGCGCCCGGCACGGTCCTCTCCCGCGACAAGCTCCTCGAGCGCGTGTGGGACTACGGCTGGGGCGGTGACACCCGCGTCGTCGACGTCCATGTGCAGCGGCTGCGCACGAAGGTGGGCCAGGACCGGATCGAGACGGTCCGCGGCTTCGGCTACAAGCTCAAGGCGTGAGCCGCGACGTCATGGCTGATGGCACGGCTGACCGCATGGCCGCTGAACTGAACGTGGCGCCTGAACTGAACGTGGCGCATCTCGGGGGACCTATATGAGCAGGGGGACGGTGGCCGCGCTGCGCGCCCGCCTCCGCACGGCGTTCGGCGCGCGCCTGCGCACCGGCGTGCGCTGGAAGATCAGCGCGGCGATCGCGCTGGTCGGCGCGCTGGTCGCGGTGGCGCTGAGCCTGGTCGTGCACAACGCGGCGCGCGTCTCGATGCTCGACAACGCGCGCGACGTGCAGGACGAGCGGATCCAGTACGCCCAGCGGATCTACGAGACGTCCGGGCGCACGGGGCAGTTCGGCATGAAGGTCGACGACCCGGAGATGCCCAAGGAGCTCCTGGAGAAGGTGCTCGCCGGGCGCCGCGCGACGTACGTGGAGGACCACTCCAGCGGTGTGCCGGACATCTGGGCCGCGGTGCCGCTGAGCGACGGCCACATCCTGTCGCTGCACACCCGCTTCACCGACCGCAGCGCCACCGTCATGAAGGACCTCGACCAGGCCCTGGTCATCGGCTCCATCTCGGTCGTCTTCGGCGGCTGCGCGCTCGGGGTGCTCATCGGCGGCCAGCTCTCGCGGCGTCTGCGCAAGGCGGCGACCGCGGCGCAGGAGGTCGCGCAGGGGCAGACGGACGTCAACGTACGCGATGCCATCGGCGGCGTCGTACGCGATGAGACCGATGACCTCGCGCGGTCGGTGGACGCGATGGCGGACGCGCTCAAGCAGCGGCTCGAAGCCGAGCGGCGGGTGACGGCGGACATCGCGCACGAGCTGCGTACGCCGGTGACGGGACTGCTCACGGCGGCCGAACTGCTGCCGCCCGGCCGTCCGACCGAGCTGGTCAGGGACCGCGCGCAGGCGATGCGCACGCTCGTGGAGGACGTACTCGAAGTGGCCCGCCTGGACAGCGCGGCCGAGCGGGCCGAGCTGCAGGACCTGATGCTCGGCGAGTTCGTGACGCGGCGGATCGCGGTGCTCAACTCGGACGTGAGCGTGACGGTGGTGCACGAGTCGGAGGTCACCACCGACCCGCGCCGCCTGGAGCGCATCCTGGGCAACCTCCTCGCCAACGCCGCCAAGCACGGAAAGCCGCCGGTCGAGGTGAGCGTCGAGGGCCGCGTGGTGCGGGTCCGCGACCACGGCCCCGGTTTCCCCGCGGGTCTCCTGGAGGAGGGCCCGAGCCGCTTCCGCACCGGCAGCACGGACCGCGCGGGCGTCGGGCACGGCCTGGGCCTGACGATCGCCGCGGGCCAGGCGAGGGTGCTCGGCGCGAGGCTCACGTTCCGCAACGTGACGCCGGCGGGCGCGGGCCCGGACGACCCGGCGGAGGGCGCGGTGGCAGTCCTCTGGCTCCCGGAACACGCCCCGACGAACACGGGCAGCTTCCCGATGCTGCAGCTGCCGGACAAGTACAAGTAGCGGCAACGGCAACGGGCCCCGGCACCAGAAGGTGCCGGGGCCCGTTTCAGCCGAGGGAATCAGGACCGCAGGTCAGACGGCCTCTGCAACCGCGTCCCGCGGACCAGGTGCGGCGTCCCCAGCCGCACCCTCGGCCGGCTTGTCGGCCGGCTTCTCGGCCCCTGAGCTGGAGCCGGAGTCGGAGCCCTCGGGCCCGGAGTCCTTGGGCCCGGCCCCCCGCAGGGGAACCTCCTTGACGAAGAACGCGGCGATCAGCGCGGCGACCCCGATGACCGATCCCAGCAGGAACGCCGAGTGCGTACCGGCGGACACAGCATGCTGATACGCGTCCCGCACCGGCGCAGCCAACTGCCGCAGACTGTCCGCGTCCAGCTGCGCGGACTGCTCGGTGACCTTGCCGCCGAGCTCCCCGGCCCGCTCGGACATCGTGTCCTCGACCCGGTGGTTGAAGAGCGCGCCCATGATCGCGACGCCGAACGACGAACCGAGCGTACGGAAGAGCGTGGCCGAGGACGACGCGACGCCCATGTCCTTCATCTCGACGCTGTTCTGCGCGACCAGCATGGTGATCTGCATCAGGCAGCCCATGCCCGCACCGAGCACCGCCATGTAGAGACCCGACGTGAACCGCGAGGTGTCGGTGTCCATCTGCGACAGCAGGAACAGGCCGAGGACCATCAGCACGGTGCCGACGATCGGGAAGATCTTGTACTTGCCGGTGGAGGTGGTGAACCGGCCCGAGAAGAACGAGACGACCATCATCGAGAGCAGCATCGGAAGCAGCAGCAGACCGGAGTTGGTGGCCGAAGCGCCCTGCACCGCCTGCTGGTAGAGCGGCAGGAACAGCATCGCGCCGAACATCACGAATCCGGTGAGGAAGCCGATCACCGACATCAGGGTGAAGTTGAGGCTGCGGAAGATGTGCAGCGGCAGGATCGGCTCGGCGGCCTTCTTCTGCACGACGACGAAGCTGATGAGCGCGACGACACCGATCGCGATGAGCTCCATGATCACGGTCGAGGTCCAGGCGTACTCCGTACCGCCCCAGGTGGTGACGAGGACCAGCGAGCTGATGCCCACGGTCAGGAGCGCCGCACCGAGGTAGTCGATCCGTCCCTCTGCCTTCTTCTTCGGCAGGTGCAGCACGGCGGTCACCATGGCGAGCGCGACGGCACCGAGCGGCAGGTTGATGTAGAAGGCCCAGCGCCAGCCGAGGTGGTCGGTGATGGTGCCGCCGACGAGCGGACCGCCGATCATGGCGACCGCCATGACGCCGGTCATCATGCCCATGTACTTGCCGCGTTCCCGCGGGGTGACGAGCTCACCGATGATCGCCATGACGCCGACCATCAGACCGCCCGCGCCGAGCCCCTGGACCGCGCGGAAGCCGATCAGCTGGCCCATGTCCTGCGCCATTCCGCTGAGCACGGAACCGAGCAGGAAGATCACTATGGAGGTGAGGAAGACGCCCTTGCGGCCGTACATGTCACCGAGCTTGCCCCAGATGGGGGTCGAGGCCGCGGTCGCCAGCATGTACGCGGTGACGACCCACGACAGGTGCTCCATGCCGCCGAGGTCACCGACGATCGTCGGCATCGCGGGGCTCACGATCATGTTGTCGAGCATGGCCAGCAGAATCGTGACCATCAGCGCCAACATCACGACGCGCACGCTGCGCGGCTGTGGCGCTTCCTTCGTCCGATCCGCCGGAGGATCCGCCGACTGCCCGCCCTGCTTCGCCTGTTCCCCCGGCTTTTTCTTGATCTCCGCCATGTTCCCCACTCCCCGGTTACCCCGACTGCCTTCTGGCACTTACTTGCCGACCGGCAAGCTGACTACACTGAGGGAAACTAGACCCCTAACTAGCCGGGCGTCAAGTAAGTAAAATCGGGTCCAAGGATTCGAGTCGAGGGAGTCGAGGAGCACCGACATGGTCACGGACACAGACGCCGGCGCAGGCGCAGGTACGGGCGCGGGCGCAGGTACGAGCGCGGGCGCGGGCAAGCAGCACCGCCGCGGGGACACCCGCCAGCGCATCCAGGACGTGGCCCTCGAACTCTTCGCCGAGCAGGGCTACGAGAAGACGTCGCTGCGCGAGATCGCGGAGCGTCTGGATGTCACGAAGGCGGCGCTCTACTACCACTTCAAGACCAAGGAGGACATCCTCACCAGCATCTTCGAGGACCTGACCAGGCCCATCGACGAACTGGTGGAGTGGGGCAAGGACCAGCCGCACACGCTGGAGATCAAGCGGACGATCCTGACCCGCTACAGCGAGATCCTCACGAAGGCGTCCCCTCTCTTCCGCTTCATGCAGGAGAACCAGGCGACGATGCGGGACCTGAAGACGGGCGAGACCTTCAAGGACCGCATGTTCAGCCTGCTCGACATCCTCAGGGAGCCGGGCGCCCCCATGACGGCTCAGGTGCGCTGCTTCTCGGCGCTGTTCACGATGCACGGCGGGATGTTCGTGCTCAAGGACGCCGAAGGCGACCCCGAGGAGAAGCGCAAGGCCATCCTCGAGGTCGCCATCGATCTGGTGACACAGGCGCACGAAGGCGCCTGAGCTGCTGCCGGGTCAGACAGTCATGGTGGTACGGGTCAGACGGTGACGCCGTTGGAGCGCAGGAACGCGACCGGGTCGACCGCCGAGCCGTAGTTCGGGGTCGTACGGATCTCGAAGTGCAGGTGCGGGCCGCTGGAGTTGCCGGTGTTGCCGGAAGCGGCGATGTGCTGGCCGGTGGCGACGCTCTGGCCGACGCGCACGTCGATCTTCGACAGGTGGGCGTACTGCGAGTACGTGCCGTTGTCGTGCTTGATCACGATGGCGTTGCCGTACGCGGGACCGTCACCGGCGCCGTTGCCGCCGGCCTTGACGACGGTGCCGTTGTGCACGGCCTCGACGGAGGTGCCGATGGACACCGCGAAGTCCTGGCCGGAGTGCTTGCTGGACCACATGTTGCCGCCGAGCCCGAAGGACGCGGAGAGCGTGTACTTGTCGACCGGGTCCTGCCAGGAGACGGCCTTCTTGGCGGCGGCCTGCTGAGCCTTGGTCGCGGCCTTGGCCTGCGCGTTCGCCTGCGCCGACACGGAGTTGGCGGAGACGCCGGGCAGCGCGCCGCTCTTGGCGTCCGCAGCGGCCGCGACACCGGAACCGAGAACTGCCGATGCTCCGAGCCCGAGGCCCGCGACGGTGACGACGGCCGTCCGCGTACGGAGCGTACGGAGCAGGGACAGGCCGGAATGGTGGGACGTGGCGCGCTTCGACATGGCGGATGACCTCCGGGATGGGGAGCGTGCGGCATGCGGCGCATGCCGGGCTTCGTGTGACGTGCGGTGCACGCCGGGCTTCATGTGACGTGTGGTGCACGCCGGATTTCGGCTGGCGTGCGGTGCACGCCGGGGCTTCGTGTGTCGTGGCTCCGCGTGGTGTGCGGTGCACGACGGGCACAAAGGGACCCGGCACACGCAGCACTGCGTCCCGCCGGGTTGGCCATCCCTTGGTAACCCGCACCCCGCCCCTCGCCCAAACCCCCCATCTACTACCGAAAGCCGTAGCTCCCCGACCGACTTTCTCCTCCTTGACACCCCCAAATTCCGACAATTCCCCCTTCAGTCACTTGCCGGATTTAGACGCCGAGGTCGGGTTTAACCCCACTCCAGGAGGACCCCTCGGGCCAGCACTGGCCCCGGCCGTACCCCCGGCCCCCCGACAAGCCGAAGGTCCCGGAGGTTGCGGACCGAAGGTCCCCTCCTCCCTCCCGAACGCCGCCACTATTCCGCCTAGTACCGGACATAACGCCTGTGCGTCATGTCACCGGCCCCCGAGATCCACAACCTCCGGAATGTGACCGGCACTACGCTGCGGCGCATGGATCCCGCGGTCATAGGCGCCCGGCTCGCCTCGGGCGTCGTAGCCCCTCTGATCAAGAAACTGTTCGTACGGGAGGGACCGGGCGCGGGCCTGGTGGACAGGCCTGTGCGGCTGTCGGGGCTGGTGTCCTTCAAGGGCGAGAAGCGGGCACTGACGGAGCGGGACGTGCGCCGCCTCGCGGGCAGCCTGGTGACGGAATCCCTTGCCTCGCCCGGCGAGCGCCCCTTCCCGCCGGACGAGGCGGACGCGGTCACGGACGCCTTGGCCCGCGCGCTCCTGACGCTGGGCGACCTCGACATGGACGATGTCCAAGCGGTCCGCCTCGGCCACCAGAAGCTGGCCCGCTCGCTCATCTACAGTGCGTCGGCCTCCGGCCTTTCCACGGACGCCGCCTTCTTCCTCGACTCGATCACCGAGTGGGCCTGCCTCCACATCCTGCAGTTCTTCACGCAGCGCTCGACCTTCGTGGCCGCGACACTCGTGGCACAGAGCCGGACCCAGGACGAACTCATCGTGAAGGTCGACGAGTTGCTCGCCCGCAACCCGATCCCCGGGGCGCAGGACGTGGCCTTCGAGCGTCGCTACCTCGCATCCGTGGCGAAGAAGCACGGGAAGCTGACGATCTTCGGAATCGATCTGGCGAACTCGCCGGGGCGGTGGCCGCTGGATGCGGCGTACATGTCGCTGGAGGCCACGGGGAGCTCCTGGCTGGTCCACATGCCCGCCTGGGAGGCGGCCCACGGCCTTTCGCCGGAGGGGGACGAGCGCGAGCGGTGGGTGAACGAGGTGAAGCACATCGCCGCCGCCCCTCGCCCCGCCGATCAAGCCCTGGCCACCCACGACCGCGTCCTCCTGCGGGGCGAGGCCGGCTCCGGCAAGACCACGCTCATCCAGTGGCTGGCGGTCAGCGCCGCGCGCTCCGCACCGGACGACGACCGCATGACGTACCTCCACGACCGCATCCCCTTCGTACTCCCCCTGCGCACCCTCACCCGCCACGGCGAGCGTCTCCCCGCCCCCAAGGACTTCCTCTCCGCGGTCGACTCCCCACTGGCCGGCACGCAGCCCGGCGGATGGGAGTCCCGTGTCCTCACGGCGGGGCGCGCCCTGGTCCTGGTGGACGGCATCGACGAGATCCCCGACGCCGAGCGCTCCCGCACCCGCACCTGGCTCAGCGACCTGATCGACGCCTACCCCGGCAACCGCTGGCTGGTCACGTCCCGCCCCTCGGCCGTACGCGAGGACTGGCTCACCGAGGAGGACTTCACCGAGCTCACGCTCTCCCCGATGAGCCCCACGGACGCGGCGGCCTTCATCAGCCGCTGGCACGTGGCCGCCCGCACGGGTGCTGCGGACGAGGACGCCGCGCTCGTCTCGTACGAGAGTCAGCTCCTCGACGCGGTACACGCGAAACCCGACCTCGGCCTCCTGGCGACCAACCCCCTGATGTGCGGCCTGATCTGCGCGCTGCACCGCGACCGCAGAGGCTTCCTCCCCCTCGGCCGCAAGGATCTCTACACGGCGGCCCTGTCCATGCTCCTCGTCCGCCGCGACCGCGAGCGCCACATGGACGTACCCGACCTGCGGGAGGAGCCGCAGCTGCAGCTGCTCCAGCGCCTCGCCTACTGGCTCATCCGCAACGGCCGCCAGACGATGGACCGTTCGCGAGCAGAGACCATCATCGCGGACGCGCTCCCCTCGGTCCCGGAGGTGGCCACGCTCGGCGACGCGAAGGAGGTCTTCGCGCACTTCCTCCACCGCAGCGGTCTGCTCCGCGAACCGGCCCCGGGCACGGTCGACTTCATCCACCGCACGTTCCAGGACTTCCTGGGCGCACGGGCGGCAGTCGACGAGGGCGACTTCGGTGTGCTGGCGCGCCACGCGGCGGACGACCAGTGGGAGGACGTCATCCGCATGGCGGTGGCGCACGCACGCCCTCGCGAACGCACCGCATTCTTCCGCGAGTTGCTGGCATTCGGGGACACACGCTCTGAGGAACGGGCGCGGGTTCGAGTCCACCTGCTCGCGGCGACCTGCCTGGAGCACGCGGCCGAGCTGGATCCCGCGGTGCGGGAGCAGGTGGAGCGACGTCTGGCCGAGGTGATTCCGCCCCGAAGCCCGGAGGCCGCCCGCCAGCTCGCGGCGGTCGGCCCCATGGTCCTTGACCTGCTGCCGGGCCCGAACGGCCTTGACGACGAGGCGGCCGGTCACGTCGCGATCACCGCGACGAGCGTCCCGTCCGACGCCGCGATCCCCTTCCTCGCACGCTTCGCAAGCCACCCTGCGCTCGCCGTGCACAGCCAGCTCATGTGGGGATGGAGTCGCTACGACTGCCGCAGATACGCGGAACAGGTGATCTCTCAACTCGACAACGGGGAGACCTACTTCACGATCCGCAGCGACGACCAGGTCATGGAGCTCGAACGACTGGGGATCCGCCCCAGGCTCCTGGACATCCGGGGCACCGTCTCCCCCGCAGCCGCTTCCCGCCTGCTCACGTCCTGCGCCCCCACGTTCCTCTCGCTCAGAGTGCCGCCTGCGCAGCTCACTGCCGAGGCACTCCGGGCGCTGGGCGAACTGGATCAGCTGCGCCTCATGGAGATCATCGAGCCCTGGAGCCTGGACCTGTTCCCCGCCAAGGCCCCGCTGCGCACCCTGGCCCTCTCCGGATCCGCTCGCGTGGCGCGCGATCTGCACCGCATGGACAGATGGCCGGAGCTGGAGTGGGTCATCTTCGGCGACAAGGACGGTCCGCGCGTGCCCGCTGTCTGGGAGGGCCTCACCCGGCTCCCACGCCTCACCCGGCTGGACCTGACATCCGGCAACCTCGCCGCCGTGCCGGACGGACTTGCCCTGCCCGGCGTGACCGAGCTGTCCCTGTTGCACAGAGGCGGCGACTGGCCGGCGGCGGCGTCCCGCGTCAGCGACATCCTGCCGAGTCTCACGCACATGTCCGTGTACGGGCACACCGGCCAGGAGAGATTTACGGTCGCCCCCTTGGCGGGCCTCACCGCCCTGAGGCACCTGGCGATCTCCACCCCTCAGGTGTCAGACCTCGACGCTCTCCCCTCGCACATCGAAGTACGCGACATCCGCCCCCTCATCGATTGAGCTGAAGCCACCCCTCCTTCCCCAAATAGGCCAGCAGCCGACCTATTGGACGCCTAGCGTCGGACGCTCCCCGTTGTTCAGCTGTTCGACGAAGGCCGCAAGGAGCGAACGATGAGCCACCTCACCAGCGCCCAGCCCGACGGCACCCCCACTTGGATCGACCTCCGCGTCACCGAGTACGACCGCACCCTGGAGTTCTACGGCGGGCTCTTCGGCTGGGAGTACGCCGAGGAACCCGCCCACAGCGAGCGCAGCGCCACGTGCCTGCTGCACGGAAAGCCGGTCGCGGCCATCACTCAGGCCCCGCCCCCCACAGGCTTCGGCTGGACCATGTACATCGCCACCGCCGACTGCGACGGAACCGCGAAACGCATCACCGAGGCGGGCGGCACTCTGCTGGAGGAGCCGGTGGACGTCATGGCGGACGGCGCCCGCGTGGCCGTCGCGGAGGATTCCGTGGGCGCCCGCTTCGGCCTCTGGCAGGCCCGCACGCGCATCGGCTGCGAAATCGTGAACGAGCCGGGCTCGCTCGTCCGCAACGACCTGCTCACCCCGGCCCCCGGCCCGGCCCGAGCGTTCTACTCGGCGGTCTTCGGCTACACCCTGGACCTCAACGACGTCATGCCGGAAGCGGACTTCACCTTCCTGCGCCGCCCCGACGGCCACGAGATCGGCGGAATCTTCGGCATCCCGAAGCCCTCCACGTCCACCCCCGCATCGGCCTGGGCCACCACCTTCGAGGTGGCCGACACAGACGCGGTGGCCCAGCAAGCCACCGCATCCGGCGGCACGTCCACCACCCCGGAGGACATCCCGTACGGCCGGATCGCCACCGTCACCGACCCCGACGGCAACGAGTTCTCCGTCATCACAAGGCCCTGAACAAGGCCTTGAGCTGCACCGCAGCAGGGTTCGGCCGCCAGGAGCAGGAGGGCCGGGGAACCAAGGTCGTGGCCCGGCCGGCCACAGGCCTCAAGACGGCCTTCCCGAGCCGGCGCGGCTTCTCCCGCCGCAACCTGAAGTACGTGCACAAGCTGGTCCCCACCTGGGCGGAGCCAATGGTGCAACAGCCGGTTGCACAATCGCCCTGGAGCCACGTCGCCCTCCTCCTGGACAAGCTCAGAACCCGCCCCGAGCTGGGCTGCTACGTCAGCGTTGTCGACCAGCCGGTACTCGACCCAGAGCGCGACGACGCGACGGTCGGCTTCCTGATCGGATCTCGTCGCATGGCCCAACGCGAGCCGGAATACCCCGCACCCGACAGCGGGTTGGGCCCAGCATGACGACAGACACACGCTTCGACCCGCACGCCCTGCTCGCGCAGAGCAACCTCGGCGTACTGGCGACGATCAAGTCCGACGGCCGCCCCCAGCTCTCGCCCGTCATGCCGTCGTACGACCGCTCCGACAACGTGATCCGCGTATCGACGACCGCGAGGACGGCAAAGATCGCGAACCTCCGCCGCGACCCCCGCGCCACGCTGGAGGTGACCAGCCCCGACGGCCGCGCCTGGGCCACCGCCGAGGGCACCGCCACCCTCGTCGGCCCGGGAACGGACCCGCAGGGCCCCGAGGTCCAGGCCCTGGTGGACTACTACCGCGCGGCTGCCGGCGAGCACCCGGACTGGGACGAGTACCGCGAGGTCATGGTGTCCGACCGCCGGGTGCTGATCACGATGACGGTCGACAACATCTACGGCACCAAGCTCAACTGACAACAGCCGCAGACCGCGCCCGATGGACCGGTCATAGGCGGCAGCTGATCTCCATGCCGTCCTCGACGGGGAAGGTCACGCTCTGGTAGCCGTTGGCCTGGTCGCGGACATAGCTCAGGTAGGGGCGCAGACTGTCGAGATCGACGTCGTCGGCGATGACGAGGGTGCCTGGTGCGAGGCGAGGCTCCAGCAGTTGCAGGACCGGCAGGCAGAGGTCCTTCCAGCCGTCGAGCAGGACGAGATCGGCAGGAGTGTCGAGATCCCTGAGGGTGTGCCGAGCGTCTCCCTCGAGGACGGTGATCACGTCGTCCAGGCCGGTCTCGGCGAAGGTGCGGCGAGCCGCTGCGATTTTGGTCTTGCTCAGTTCCGTGGTGATGACGCGCCCCGCGCCGTTGTCGCGTACGCCGGCGGCCAGGTACAGCGTGGAGATCCCGAAGGACGTGCCGAACTCCACGACGGTGCTGGGGCGGACGGCTCGGACCAGGTTGTAGAGCAGTTGCCCGCCCGCGGCGGAGATCGGCATATAGATCTCCGCCGCGGCGTCGGCCTGTTCCTGTGGCGTCGTCGGGGCGAGCCCTTCGGGCAGCTTCTCCCTGGCGAGGGCCGCGGTGTCCTCGTCGTGTGCTGCGCGCGCGAACATCTGGCTGAGTGCGGCCTCGACCCGGGGGTCGGCGAGGGTGTGTGTGTAGGTCATGACTTCTAGAGTAGACGCAACGTTGCGTTTAATCTAGAGCTTCTATCCTGTACCCCAGGGAGGCGCTCATGGGACGCGCAGTACAAGGCGACGAGCCCATCGCTGGCTTGTCCGCAGGGCGGCATCACGGCAACCGGCACGGACGAAGTGCCGCGGCCAGGCAGGCGGTGCTCGAGGCGGCCGACGACCTGCTGGCCGAGAAGGGCTATGCCGGCGTCACGATCGAGGGCATCGCGGCGCGCGCCGGCGTGGCCAAGCAGACCGTGTACCGCTGGTGGAAAACGAAGACCGCAGTCCTCATGGACGCCTTCCTGCAGGACGTGACCGAGGACCTGACACCGGCCGATCTGGGTGACCTGTGCGAGGACTTGCGCACCTATCTGCGCCAACTGGCGGAATTCCTGGGCCAGTCCGACTCGGGAGCCGTCTTCCGGGCCCTGATCGCACAGGCACAGCATGACCCCGTCTTCGCCGAGGACTTCCGGGACAGGTTCCTCAACGAGCAGCGCGTGCGCGACCGTCTACCGCTGGAGCGCGCCATCCAGCGCGGAAGGCTGCCCAGCAGTGTCGACGTGACCGCCGAGACCGACCAGCTCGTGGGTCCGCTCTACTACCGCATCCTGGTCACGGGCGAGCCCATCGAGCCCGAGTTCATCGACCGACTCGTCGACGGGTTCCTGCGACGCTCGACCTGACCGGCCACCGCACCGGGACCCGCCCGCAGCAATGGCGGAGCTCAAACCGTGCCGGCTCACCGGCCGGCCGAACCGTCCATCTGCTCGCGGAGGATGTCAGCATGGCCGGCGTGCCGAGCAGTCTCCTCGATCATGTGCACCAAGACCCAGCGCATCGTCGGCGGAGGCGTCTCGCGGAGCGAACGGGCGCCGGGCCGATCCAAGTCATCGCAGGCGTGGATGATGTCATTGCACCGCCCGATCGCCTGATCGTAAGCCGCGAGCAGGCCCTCAGCAGTCTCGTCGTCGGCAGGTTGGGACTCGTCGTCCCATGGCTCGACGTCAGCGCCGGCGTAGGCCCAGGCAAACCAATTGAGCTCAACTGCGGTCAGATGCTTGATGAGGCCGAGGATGCTGGTCCCTGATGGCACCCCAGCAGTCCTGATTGCCTTGTCGGATGCACCCGACGCCTTGGCCGCGACCGCTTCCCTCAGATAGTTGAGGAAGGACAACAGCGTCGTCTTCTCATCGGCGTTGAGACTCGGCGGTCGCAGATCGCCACGCGGCGCGGTGTTCATCACCCTGGGACACTACTCATCGACGGCGCTGGACGACCAGAGATCCCGAGCCGCCGCACGCAGTGCCCCGCAGCGCCCCCGTACCAGTTAAGCCCCAACCCCCGCCGCCCCCACCCCCCTTCACCTACCCTCGACACATGGTCGAAGCCACCACGCTAGGCGCCCGCATCGCGTCCGGCGTCGTCGTGCCGCTCATCAAGAAGCTCTTCGTGGCAGACCAGCCGGGCGCGGCCCTGGTGGACAAGCCCGTCCGCATCTCCGCCCTCATCTCGTTCAGCGGCGAGAAACGCAGCGTCACGCCCAAGGACGTCGAGAAGGTCGCCGACGAGCTCGTGCGCAGGGCGCTGAAGGCCGCCGGGCCCCACGAGCAGCCCGTCGACCCGGCGGAAGCCCTCGCTGTACGCAACGCCCTCGCCCACTCCCTCGCCGCCCTCGGCACCATCACCATCGAGGACGTCGAAGCCGTATCCATGGGGCCGGAAGGCTTCGCGAACCTGCTTCGGTCCAACGCGGGCACCGTCATCATCTCCTTCGGCCTCAGCGCGAGCGGCGAACTCTTCTACGAGCGCCTCCTCCACACCGCCTGCCTCCACATCCTGAACTTCTTCACCCGGCGCTCCACCTACATCGCCCGCCAACTCACCGTCAACACACAGCAGTTGGCCCGACTCGTCCAAGCCATCGACATTCTTCTCGACCGGCTTCCCTCCCAGACCGCCGAGGACGCCGCCTTCGAGGACCGCTACGCCACCCACATCGCCCAGCGCCACGGCACCCTCACCATCTACGGCCTCGACGCCGGCACCAGCGAGTGGCCCCTCGACACCGCCTACCTCAGCCTGGAGGCGACCCGCGAGCGCACAGGACCCGGCGGCAGCGGGCTGCACGTCCCCGCCGAGCAGGTCCTCGCCCAGCACGACCAGGTCCTGCTGCGCGGCGTCGCCGGATCCGGCAAGACCACCCTCGTCCAGTGGCTCGCCGTGACAGCGGCGAGCCGGACGTACGAGCACGGACTCACGCACCTCATCGGGCGCGTGCCCTTCGTCCTGCCGATGCGGCGGATCCTGCGGCCGGGGGCCGAGCTGCCCATCCCGGGGGACTTCCTCAAGGCCGTCGCCTGCCCGGTCGCGGGCGATCAGCCCGCCGGCTGGGTCGACCGCGTCCTGCGCGCCCGGCGCGGCGTGCTCCTCGTCGACGGGATAGACGAGATCGCCGGTGAGCGGCGGGAATCCGCCCGCCGGTGGCTGCGCGAGCTGGCGCGGACCTTCCCCGGGAACCTGTGGCTCGTCACCTCGCGCCCCTCCGCCGTCCCCGAGCGGTGGCTGACCGCCGCCGGCTTCAACGAACTCACGCTCTCCCCGATGGCCCGGCACGACGTCGCCACGTTCGTACGCCGCTGGCACCACGCCGCCGGGGCCGACGAGCCCACCGGCGCGTCCCTGCTGCAGGCCGTACGGACCACCGCCGAGCTGAACCGCCTGGCCACCAACCCCCTGATGTGCGGCATGCTCTGCGCCCTGCACCGGGACCGGAACGGCTTCCTGCCCCAGGACAGGAAGTCTCTCTACGAGGCCGCCCTCTCCATGCTCCTCGAACGGCGGGACAGGGAACGGGGGTTGGACGACCCGGGTGGAGTGCGCATCCCCTATGCCACCCAGATCCAGCTCCTGCAACGCCTCGCGTGGTGGCTGATCCGCAACAGCCGCTCGGAGATGGACCGTTCGGACGCGCTGCACATCATCACGCAGGCACTGCCCTCCCTGAACCTGAGCAGCGAAGCGGAGGAGATCTACACCTCGCTCCTGCTGCGCTCCGGGCTGCTGCGCGAACCCGCCGACGGGCGCGTCGACTTCCTTCACCGCACGTTCCAGGACTATCTCGGCTCCCGGCTCGCGGTGCAGGAACTGGACTTCGATCTGCTCCTGAACAACGCGGACAAGGACGAGTGGGAGGACGTCGTCCTCCTCGCCATCGCCCACGCGCGGCCGAAGGAAGCCGGGCAGATGCTGCGGCGCCTCGTCGAACAGGGCACCCCGCGCGGCAAGCTCCTCGCCGCCGCGGGGCTTCCGTACGCGGCGGAGGTGGCGCCCGCGATCCGTTCGTTCGTGGAGGTCGGGGTGCAGCTGCTCGTACCGCCCGGATCCAGCGCCGAGGCCGAGGAGCTGGCGCGGGCCGGGGGCGAGCTCGTGCTCTCGCTGCTTCCGGCCGCGGAGGGGCTCGACGACTTCGCGGCACGTCATGTGGTGCGTACGGCAAGCGAGTTGGGAAGTGAGTCCGCGCTGCACTTCCTCACCCAGTTCCGCGAACATCCGAGCATGGACGTCCAGCGGACCCTCGCCGCGTGCTGGCCGCACTTCGAGCGCGAGCTCTACGCCGTGGAGATACTCGCGCACCTGCCCCGCCAGGCGCGGGTCACCGTGCGCGACACCGACGACCTCCGCGCCCTGCGCTCCATCGGCGGCTGGGCGGACATCCAGGTCGTCGGCGCCTACCGCGTCGAGGACCTGACCGAACTCATCGTCCGCGAGCGGCTCATCCGGCTCGGTCTGGAGGCGTCCCATCCCGTCGAAGGCCTGGCCTGGCTCTCGGCCTTCCCGAACCTCAAGAGGGTCCATGTGACCTCGGAGGTGAGCGAGGCCGTCGCGCAGCAGGCGCCGGACCAGATCGAACTCATCACCCCACCGCCGTGGCGGAGTTGACCTACCCTTGACTCTCCACGACACACGAAATCCCACCCGCAGGGACCCCCTATGTCCATGGAGCCCGTTGTCCGTATCCCCTCGCCCCTCGCCACACCCCTCGTACAACGGCTCATCGGCACGCCTCCCCCGCAGACGCCCACCACACCCGAGCTGATCGCCGCCTTCACCACCTGGCGCGGCGCGGACGCCCCCGCGACACCGGACGACGTGCACCGCACGGCCGCCGACTTCGTCCACCTCGCCGCCGAGGCGCACACCGCGCCGACGACCGAACTGGGCGCCGTGGTCGATGTGTTGACGCGCACTCTGCTCGCCATCGGGGAGCTGGACCTCACGGACGTGGACGCCGTGCGCCTGGGGCCGCAGGACTACGCGCGGCGCCTCAGGGGCGCCGTGCAGGGCGCCGACCGCTCCCTGACCCCCAGCGCCGCGTGGTTCCACGACGAGCTGCTCGTGGCCGTGTGCCTGCACGTCCTGTACCACTTCGTCCGGCGCTCCCCGCACATCCAGCGGCACATGGCCGAGCGCGCGAGCCGCATCCGCCAGCTCATCGACCTGAACGACGCGGAGGCCGCGGCCCGCCAGCCCGAACAGTCCCAGGAGGACCGGGACTTCGAGGCCGCCTACGCCGAAGAGGTCGTACGACAGCACGGCTGGCTCACCATCGTCGGCGTGGACCTGGCCAACGCGCCGGACCGCTGGCCCCTGGAGGACACCTACCTCAGCCTGGAGGCCGAGGAGAGCAGCGGCAGCGGCGTACCGGGCGAGCCGCGGACCGTGCTGCTCGCCGACCGGGCCCTGGAGGGCCACGAGCGGGTGCTGCTCCGCGGCGTCGCGGGCTCGGGCAAGACGACCCTCGTGCAGTGGCTCGCCGTGGCCGCGGCGCGCGAGGGCGCCCGCGTGCCCTTCGTCCTTCCCGTACGCCGCTTCGCCCGCGAGGGCTTCCCCGCCCCGGACGAGTTCCTGCACGCCATCCGCCACCCCCTCGCCGACCAGGCCCCGGAGGGCTGGGTCGTGCGCACGCTCCTCGCGGGCCGCGCCATGCTCCTGGTCGACGGCATCGACGAGGCCCCGGAGGCCACCCGCGGCGAGCTGCGCAACCAGCTGCGCCGCCTCCTTCGCATCTTCTCCGGCAACGGCTGCCTGGTGACGTCCCGCCCCTCCGCCGTCGAGGACGGCTGGCTCGCCCAGGAGCGCCTCGCCGAGGAGGGCTTCAAGGAGCTGTCCCTCGCGCCGATGTCACGCGACCAGGTCACCCGCTTCATCCACGACTGGCACGCGGCCGCGATGAGCGACGACCAGTGCAAGGAGCAGTCGGAGCGCGACAAGCTGAAGGAGTACGAACAGCGTCTCCTGCACTCCGTGCGCATCTACCGCGAGCTGCGCCAGCTCGCCACCAACCCCCTGATGTGCGGCCTGATATGCGCCCTCAACCGCGACCGCTCCGGCTCCCTGCCCAAAGGCCGCAAGGAGCTGTACGACGCCGCCCTGGAGATGCTCCTCCAGCGCCGCGACCCCGAACGCGACGTCCTGTACGCCGATGATGTGCGGCTCATGCAGGGCCCCCGGGAGCTGCTCCTGCGCAAGCTGGCCCACGCGATGGTGGAGGAGGGCGTGTCGGAGCTGCCGCGCGAGCGCGTCGTCGCCCTTCTGGACGGCGCCCTGCCCGCCATCCCCTCCGCGCGTGCCGAGGGCGACGGCGAGAAGATCTTCCGCCATCTGCTGCACCGCACGGGTCTGCTCCGCGAACAGGCGGGCCTCTCGGTGGACTTCATCCACCGCACCTTCCAGGACTACCTGGCCGCCAAGGAAATAGTGGCCCGCGGTCAGTTGCCCACCCTCGTCGAGCACGCGCACCAGGCCGAGTGGGAGGAGGTCATCCGGATGGCCGCCGCCCACGCACGGCCCGAGGAGTGCGCCGACTTCCTGGAGCGGCTGCTCGCCGCCGCCCCGAACCTGCGCCGCCCGCACGTGAACCACCGGCGCCTGATGGCCGCGGCCTGCCTGGAGCACGTCACCGAGCTCGACCCGGCGGTGCAGCAGCTCGTCCACGACCGCACGAAGAACCTCGTGCGCCCCACGACCGAACTGGCCGCCCGCAGCCTCGGCTGGGTCGGCCCCATCGTCCTGGAGCAGCTGCCGGACCCCGAGCAGGTGCCGAGCGACCAGCAGGCGCTCCTCCTGGCGATCACGGCGACCCGCGTCCAGGACGACGCCGCCATCGACTACCTCGCCCGCCTGCGCCACCGCTCGGCGCTGTCCATCCGGCTCGAACTCGCCCGCCCCTGGCGGCACTTCGACACGGAGCGGTACGCACGCGAGATCATCGCCCACCTCGACCCGGTCGGCCTGTACTTCCCGGTCTCCGACACCGCCGAGCTCGCGGCCCTTCGACACCTCGGCGGGCGGCCCTGGATCCAGGTCGTCGGCGTCATGCGCACCGAGGAGCTCCTCGACGGCCTGGAGCACGAGCAGCTCACCCACCTGTGGGTCACCGCCGAGCTGGCCGACACGGACATGTCCTGGCTCTCCGGCTTCCCGAACCTGAGCGTGCTCCGAGTGAACCCCCGCCTGCCGCGCGTGCGGAACGTACCGGAGGGAATCACGATCACGTCATAGCCGCGGGGAGCGCCCCAAAGGGGCGCGGGGAACTGCGCGAGCAACCACAACGCACCCGCAGCCGCACGCCAAAAGGGGCTGCCCCGGACCGAGAAACGGTCCGGGGCAGCCCCTGTGAGCCTGTGCGAGCCCGGCGGGCTACGCCTCCTTGCTCAGGTTGGGCCCGGCGCCACCAGCCGCCTGCTCGATCGGCGGGACGTCCGGAAGCGCAGCCTTCTCCTCGCCGCGGAAGGTGAACTTGGCTTCGTCGCCCTCACCCTCCGTGCCGACGACCACGATGTGGCCGGGGCGGAGCTCGCCGAAGAGGATCTTCTCCGACAGGATGTCCTCGACCTCGCGCTGGATCGTCCGGCGCAGCGGCCGGGCGCCCATCACCGGGTCGTAACCCTTCTTGGCCAGGAGCTTCTTCGCGTCACCGCTGAGCTCGATACCCATGTCGCGGTCCTTGAGACGCTCGTCCACCTTGGCGATCATGAGGTCGACGATCTGGATGATGTCTTCCTCGGTGAGCTGGTGGAAGACCACCGTGTCGTCGACACGGTTCAGGAACTCCGGGCGGAAGTGCTGCTTCAGCTCGTCGTTGACCTTGGTCTTCATGCGCTCGTAGTTCGTCTTGACGTCACCCGCGGCGGCGAATCCAAGGTTGAAGCCCTTGGAGATGTCACGCGTGCCGAGGTTGGTCGTCATGATGATGACCGTGTTCTTGAAGTCCACGACCCGGCCCTGGGAGTCGGTCAGGCGACCGTCTTCCAGGATCTGGAGGAGCGAGTTGAAGATATCCGGGTGGGCCTTCTCGACCTCGTCGAAGAGGACGACCGAGAACGGCTTGCGGCGGACCTTCTCCGTCAGCTGCCCGCCCTCTTCGTAACCGACATATCCGGGCGGCGAACCGAAGAGGCGCGAGACCGTGTGCTTCTCGCTGAACTCCGACATGTCGAGGGAGATCAGGGCGTCCTCGTCACCGAAGAGGAATTCGGCGAGCGTCTTGGAAAGCTCCGTCTTACCGACACCGGACGGGCCGGCGAAGATGAACGAGCCACCGGGACGCTTCGGGTCCTTGAGACCGGCACGCGTACGGCGAATCGCCTGCGAAAGCGCCTTGATGGCGTCCTTCTGGCCGATGACCCGCTTGTGGAGCTCGTCCTCCATGCGCAGCAGCCGCGAGGACTCCTCCTCGGTCAGCTTGAAGACCGGAATGCCCGTGGCCGTGGCGAGGACCTCGGCGATGAGCTCGCCGTCGACCTCGGCGACGACGTCCATGTCGCCGGCCTTCCACTCCTTCTCGCGCTTGGCCTTCGCCGCGAGCAGCTGCTTCTCCTTGTCGCGGAGAGAGGCGGCCTTCTCGAAGTCCTGCGAGTCGATCGCGGACTCCTTGTCGCGGCGGACACCCGCGATCTTCTCGTCGAACTCGCGGAGGTCCGGCGGCGCGGTCATCCGGCGGATGCGCATCCGGGAACCGGCCTCGTCGATCAGGTCGATCGCCTTGTCCGGCAGGAAGCGGTCCGAGATGTACCGGTCGGCCAGGGTGGCGGCCTGCACCAGCGCCTCGTCCGTGATGGAGACCCGGTGGTGAGCCTCGTAACGGTCGCGCAGACCCTTGAGGATCTCGATGGTGTGCGGCAGCGACGGCTCCGCGACCTGGATGGGCTGGAAGCGGCGCTCGAGGGCCGCATCCTTCTCCAGGTGCTTGCGGTACTCGTCCAGCGTCGTGGCACCGATGGTCTGCAGCTCGCCTCGCGCCAGCATGGGCTTGAGGATGCTCGCGGCGTCGATCGCGCCCTCGGCGGCGCCCGCACCCACCAGGGTGTGGAGCTCGTCGATGAACAGGATGATGTCGCCGCGGGTGCGGATCTCCTTGAGGACCTTCTTCAGGCGCTCCTCGAAGTCACCGCGGTAGCGGGAGCCGGCGACCAGTGCGCCGAGGTCAAGCGTGTAGAGGTGCTTGTCCTTCAGCGTCTCGGGCACCTCGCCCTTGACGATGGCCTGCGCGAGGCCCTCGACGACGGCGGTCTTGCCGACGCCGGGCTCGCCGATGAGCACGGGGTTGTTCTTCGTACGGCGGGACAGCACCTGCATGACCCGCTCGATCTCCTTCTCGCGCCCGATGACCGGGTCGAGCTTGGACTCACGAGCGGCCTGGGTGAGGTTCCGGCCGAACTGGTCGAGCACCAGGGACGTGGAAGGCGTGCCCTCCGCAGGACCGCCTGCGGTGGCGGTCTCCTTGCCCTGGTATCCGGAGAGCAGCTGGATGACCTGCTGCCGCACCCGGTTGAGATCGGCGCCCAGCTTCACGAGGACCTGGGCGGCGACGCCCTCGCCCTCGCGGATCAGGCCGAGCAGGATGTGCTCCGTGCCGATGTAGTTGTGGCCCAGCTGAAGGGCCTCGCGGAGCGAAAGCTCCAGGACCTTCTTGGCACGGGGGGTGAAGGGGATGTGGCCGGACGGGGCCTGCTGGCCCTGACCGATGATCTCCTCCACCTGCTGGCGGACCGCCTCGAGCGAAATCCCGAGGCTCTCCAGGGCCTTAGCGGCGACACCCTCGCCCTCGTGGATCAAGCCCAGGAGGATGTGCTCGGTGCCGATGTAGTTGTGGTTGAGCATCCGGGCTTCTTCCTGAGCCAGGACGACAACCCGCCGCGCGCGGTCGGTGAACCTCTCGAACATCGTTAATCGCTCCTCAGAGCGGTCAGGCAGTAAGGGGGCTGTCCCCTCCCTGTCCTTCCGCAGCTTAGTCCCGCAAGCGGGGACCGCTCATTCCAACTGCCGACACCCGGCCGAGAACAAGAGGTGCCTCCTGACCCCGAACGCCGACAACTGCTCCAACCCGATGGTGCGAGACGATGTTCCCGCAGGCCAAGCACTTACCCTCACCTCAGCTACGCCGATGGCGAACGTGAGACGGCCTGGCGCGTGTGTCGCCCCTCCCCACTAGGGATGTCTTACCCGCAACGACTGACACTCCATGCGGCGCGCGCCGGTTCCCTCCGCTACGGGCGAACACCCTTGCGCCGCCGAACACGCCCTTACGCCCTCTTTCCGGGCACTGTGCGCATTCGCGGAGACACGCTGCGTAACCCAGGAGCCTTCCGGCCGGTTGCTCCTGGCATGGCCATCACCGTTCCCCAGCCCCGTGTACCGGTCGAACAGAGCGACCCGGTGCGGCAGTGGTACGAGAACGAACTCGGCTGGGCGACCGCCGAGGACCGTCCCGGACTGCCGGTGCAGCTCCTGACGGGGCTCCGCTTCGACGTACTGCAGTTGCCCGCTGAAGCAGGCTTCGCCGCCCTGCGGCATCTCGGGCCGAAGGCTCCGGTGGCTCTGCGGGGGGAAACGATGCGGCTCTTCGTGGCCGCGGGGAGCGCCGACGAGCTTCCGGGGCTCCTGGAGTGGCTGGAGTGGGGCGGCATCCGCCTCGACCTCACGGCCATCGGTGCGGGCGGACGGATCGACGCGCCCACGCCTCCGGGGTGGTCCGGCTCGCAGGGGGCCGCCGTATGGCTGCGACCCCCAGAGCCCGGGTGCGAGGTGGAGCCGACGCTGCCGGCACTGCCTTCCCTGTCGTGCGTGGGGGGTGGCACCGTGCCCCACAGCGACCCCGCCGTGGGCTCCGGTCTCGTACGACTTGTGGACACGGCGGCAACGCAGTGCCACCGGGTCCGGTTGCGACGGACCCGTCGTCAGCCGTTGGCCTTCTCGTAGGCCTCGCGAATGGACGCGGGGACGCGGCCGCGGTCGTTGACCTCGAAACCGTTGTCCTTCGCCCAGGCACGGATCGCCGCGGTGTCCTGACCGCCGCTCGTGGCAGCGGCACGGGCTTTGCCGCGCCCGGCCGATCCACGGCCACCGGTGCGACGACCGCCCTTGAGGTACGGCTCAAGAAGACCGCGGAGCTTGTCCGCGTTCGACGTGGTGAGGTCGATCTCGTACGACTTGCCGTCCAGCGCAAACGTCACGGTCTCGTCTGCCTCGCCACCGTCGAGGTCATCGACAAGAAGGACCTGAACCTTCTGTGCCACCGGATTTCCTTTCATCGATAACTTAGGGCCGGATCGCACGGCGCGAGCCGCAGAATCGCCGCCCCCTGTTATATGCAGTACTGCAGTACGTCGGAAAGCAAACCGCTTTTGCTGGGAAAACACAAACCCCCGGGAGAGACTGAGGACCCCGAGAACCCTGGAAACGTGCGCGTTTCGGACATAGGGAACCGGGGCAGCAGGCAGCCCGGAATACCGGCGACGATCACAGATGCAGAAGCATCCGGCTGTTGCCCAAGGTGTTCGGTTTCACTCGTTCGAGGCCGAGGAACTCGGCGACGCCCTCGTCTTTGGAACGCAGGAGCTCGCTGTAGACATCTCCGTCGACAGGCGTCTCACCGATCTCCACGAAGCCGTGCTTCGCGAAGAAGTCGACTTCGAAGGTGAGACAGAAAACCCGCCGGACACCGAGCCAGCGAGCGGTCTGCAGCAACTTCCCCAACACCTGATGACCCACTCCGGCGCCCTTGACATCGGGGTTCACCGCGAGAGTGCGCACTTCCGCGAGGTCTTCCCACATCACGTGGAGGGCGCCGCAGCCGACGACCTCGGCGTTGTCGTCGCGTTCCGCCACCCAGAACTCCTGGATGGACTCGTAAAGGGCGACCGTCGCTTTGTCGAGCAGGATCCCCTGACGGGCGTAGGAGTCGAGGAGGTTGCGTACGACCGGCACATCGGCGGTGCGCGCCCGGCGTACGGAGACTGCTTTAGCGCTGAGTTCAGGGGGTTCTGCTGGCATGACCGGACGCTATCGCTCTACTTCTGGCTCCGCCGCGCCGGGGTTCTCCGGGACCGCTTGAGGTGTCTCTTGAGGTGTCTCTTGAGGATCCGCTTGAGGGATCGCTTCAGGGATCGCTTCAGGGATCGCTTGAGAGACCGGGCCCACGATGCGCATCGCGCCGCTGAGTGCTTCGCGCTGTTCCGCCGACATCATCCCGAAGAACGCGACGAGAGCGGCGGCGGGGTTGTCGCTCTGCGACCATGCTTCGTTCATCAGTGCGGCGGCGTAGGCGGCCCGAGTGGAGACCGCCTCATATCGATAGGCGCGGCCTTCCGCTTCACGGCGCACCCAGCCCTTCTGATGAAGATTGTCCAAAACGGTCATGACGGTGGTGTACGCGATGGACCGTTCCTGCTGAAGGTCTTCCAGGACTTCTCGAACGGTCACGGGGCGGTTCCACTTCCACACCCGTGTCATGACTGAGTCTTCGAGTTCTCCCAAGGGGCGAGGCACACCAGAACAATAGTGGGAGATGTCACTAATGACGTGACGGACGTGGGCGAGGCGCCATTTCCGCAACAAAAAGGGCGTACGACTCGGAATGGGAGCGAGTCGTACGCCAGGAGTGTGCGGGTGGTGACCTCGGGTCACCGGGAGTCGGGCCTGGTCAGGCCTTGGGGGCCTGCCGGGCGCCTTCGGCTCGGGCGATCACGGCGTCGACGGCCGCGTCTTCCTTGGCCTTGTTGGCGCCGCCCTGGGTCTTCACGATCGTCACGATGAGACCGCCGAAGAACACGGCCATCACTACGGGGGGCAGGAGCGCGGAGACGTATTCCATGCCCCCAGAGTAGCTAGCCCGCGGCGAGCTGGTGCGGGGGGTCCGCCGGGCGGCGCTTGGGAGGGAAGACCTCGGCCGGGGTCGGCACGGGTCGGGGCTGCTCGGGAGTGGCCGGCTTGCCGGGCGGGGCGCTCGGCGTCTTGGGCTTGGGCTCCGCCCTGTCGTCGGCCTCGCTCCTGCCGCCGGGGAGGGCGAGCAGGCGCGTGCGCGAGGCGGGGACGAGACGGCGGGGCGCCGGGGTGGACGTATGGGACCGGCCCGAGAGGCGGGCGCGTACGGCCTGTTCGGCGAGGGTCCGGCAGCGGTCGAGGAGGGCGGCCGCGACCGGGTTGCCGCGCAGGGCGCGCAGCGCGGCGAGGTCGTCGGCGCCCGGCTGGTAGCCGGAGCAGAGGACGTCCTCGAGGAGCGCGAGGTAGCCGGTCGCGGTGCCGGGCAGGGCCGCCCGGTAGCGGGCGAGGTCGGCCAGCAGGAAGGCGCGGAGCCTGGCGCCCTCGCTGACCGCCTCGTCGACGGCGTCGGCGAGACGGAGACAGTCCTGGACGTCTTCGTCGGAGACGGGGCTTGGATGCAGGGCGAGGGCCAGAGCGCGGCGGAGCACACGCAGCTCCTCCGCACCGAAGGCCATCCCGCCGCGAGATCCGTATGGCGTGGGCATGGACCGACAATACGTGCCAAACGGACAAAATCCGCTTAACGCCAATCTGTGGCGTGGCTTCCGCGGGACGTGGCGGCGCCCGCGCTCACTCCGAGCGGCGGCGGATCATCGCGAAGACGACCGCGCCGACACCGAGGGCGCCGGCCGCGACGGCCGTGATCCAGGGGAGCACGCCCGCGCCGGTGTCCGCGATGGTGCCGGGGCCTTCTTCATCGGTACCGGGCGTGCTGGAGGTGCTGGACGTGCTGGAGGTGGCGGACGGTGAGGCCGTCGTGGACAGGCCGCCGACCAAGGCCCCGGGGCCCTCGGCGGTGCCTTCCGCGCCGAAGTCCACCGCGTACGTCACCGTGTGCGCCGCACGGCCGTCCTCGAACCCGGTGGCCGCGCTCGCCGCCGTGGCCGGTCCGGCCAGACCGGCAAGCACCCCGGCGGCCACTGTCGCGACCAGACTTCCCCTACGCCCCATTTGCTCCACGCCCGCTCGAACCCGGTCACGTCCCGTCCCTGCGCAGACTCTTCTATGGGGCGCAGGGTTGTGTGCGCAAGCCCCGCTTATGAGCCGCCAGTTATGAGCCGACGGGTGCGGTCGACAGCTGCGGCGACAGCTGCGGAACGTCTCCCGGAGTGCTCAACTCCGGGAGACGTTGCGCTCGTAGACCAGGCGCAGGCCGATGAGGGTCAGCCACGGCTCGTGCTCGTCGATGACCGAGGCCTCGCCGAGCACCATGGGCGCCAGGCCGCCGGTCGCGATGACCGTCACGTCGTCGGGATCGCCGTCCGGGCCCGCCAGTTCGCGGGCCATGCGCTGCACGACGCCGTCGACCTGGCCCGCGAAGCCGTACAGAATGCCCGACTGCATGGCCTCCACGGTGTTCTTGCCGATGACGCTGCGCGGCCGGGCAAGCTCGATCTTGCGGAGCTGGGCGCCCCGCACGCCGAGCGCCTCGACGGAGATCTCGATGCCGGGGGCGATGACGCCTCCGGTGTACTCCCCGCGCGCGGAGACCGCGTCGAACGTGGTCGCCGTGCCGAAGTCGACGACGACGGCGGGGCCTCCGTAGAGCTCGACCGCCGCGACCGCGTTGATGATGCGGTCGGCGCCGACCTCCTTGGGGTTGTCCATGAGGATCGGCACGCCGGTCTTGATGCCGGGCTCCACGAGGACGGCGGGCACGTCTCCGTAGTACCGCCGTGTGACCTCGCGCAGTTCGTGCAGGACGGAGGGGACCGTCGAGCAGATGGCGATGCCGTCGATCCCGTCGCCGAGCTCCTCGCCGAGGAGCGGGTGCATGCCCATCAACCCGTTGAGGAGCACGGCCAGTTCGTCGGCGGTGCGGCGGGCCTCGGTGGAGATGCGCCAGTGCTCGACGATCTCTTCGCCGTCGAAGAGACCGAGGACGGTGTGGGTGTTTCCGACGTCGATGGTCAGCAGCATGTCGTCGTCACTCCGCCGCGCGCAGGTCGAGGCCGATGTCCAGGATCGGCGAGGAGTGGGTCAGGGCGCCCACCGCGAGGAAGTCCACGCCCGTCCGCGCGTACGCGGGTGCGTTCTCCAGGGTGAGGCGGCCGGAGGACTCCAGGATCGCGCGGCCCGCCACGATGGCCACGGCCTCCTCGGTCTCGCCCGGCGTGAAGTTGTCCAGGAGGATCAGGTCGGCGCCCGCGTCCACGACCTCGCGCAGCTGGTGGAGGGTGTCGACCTCGACCTCCACGGCCAGGTCGGGGAAGGCCGCGCGGACGGCCTTGAAGGCCTGCTCCACGCCTCCCGCGGCCACGACGTGGTTGTCCTTCACCAGCGCCGCGTCGGAGAGCGACATGCGGTGGTTCACGCCGCCGCCCATCCGCACCGCGTACTTCTCCAGGGCACGCAGGCCCGCCGTCGTCTTGCGGGTGTCGCGGACCTTGGCGCTCGTGCCCTCCAGTGCGTCGGCCCACGCGCGCGTGGCCGTCGCCACGCCGGACAGGCGGCACAGGAGGTTGAGCGCGCTGCGCTCGGCGGTGAGCAGGTCGCGGGTGCGGGTGGTGACGCTGAGCAGCTTCTGGCCCGCCTCCACCCGGTCGCCGTCCTCGACGTGCCGCTCGACCTCGAAGGTGTCCGTGCAGACGAGGGAGATGACGGCTTCGGCGACGCGCAGGCCCGCGACAATGCCGGCCTCACGCGCGGTGAAGTCGCCGGTGGCCACGGCCTCTTCGGGGATCGTGGCGACCGAGGTGACGTCCACGCCGCCGTCCAGGTCCTCCTCGATCGCCATGTGCGCGATGTCCTCGACCTGCACGGGGTCGAGCCCCGCGTCGGTCAGGAGCTGCGCGAGAGCGGGGTCGAGGCCGCACTCCAGGGGGTCGTACGCGTCGTCTCCGCCGCAGCCGCAGGCGTCGCCGCAGCCACCGCCGGTGGGGGCGAGAGGGAGGTCGTCGGGGGTGCTCACGGTCACTTCTCCTGAAGGCTGGTCGTCGGGGGGAAGTCTGCGGTCTCGGTCGTGTGCGCCGCCAGGGTCCGGTCCGCGTTCAGGCGTACGACGATGTGGCGCCGCCAGGCCTCGTCGTCGCGGTCGGGGCGGTCCTCGCGCCAGTGGCAGCCGCGGGTCTCCTCGCGGCGCTGCGCGGCGGCGACCAGGACGCGGGCGACGCACAGGAGGTTGGTGGTCTCCCAGGTGTCGACGCCGGGCTCGGCGGTCTTGCCGTCCTCGGCGAGCGCGCCCGCCGCCTCCGCGTGGATGCGGGCCAGGCGGGCCGCGGCCTCGGAGAGGGAGTCGGCGGACCTGAGCACTCCGGCGCCGTCGGTCATCACGCGCTGGATGGCGAAGCGGGCCTCGGGGGGCAGCAGGGGGTGCGCGGGGGTGTCGGGGTGGGGCACCGGCGCGGGGGCGGGCACGGGGACGGGCACCGCGGCGTAGAGGGCGGGCAGGGCCAGCTCCGCGTGCCGTTGCGCGATGTCCGCGGCGATGCGCTCGGCGTAGACCAGGCCCTCCAGAAGGGAGTTGGAGGCGAGGCGGTTGGCGCCGTGGACGCCGGTGCAGGCGACCTCGCCGCAGGCGTACAGGCCCGGGACCGTGGTGCGGCCCCGCGGGTCGGTGCGGACGCCGCCGGAGGCGTAGTGCGCGGCCGGGGCGACGGGGATGGGCTCGGTCAGCGGGTCGATGCCGTGGGCGCGGCAGGCGGCGAGGATGGTCGGGAAGCGGTTCTCCCACATGTCGGCGCCGAAGTGCCTGGCGTCCAAGTACATGTGCTCGGCGCCCTGTTCCTGCATGCGGCGCGTGATGCCCTTGGCGACGATGTCGCGGGGTGCGAGCTCGGCGAGCTCGTGCTGGCCGACCATGAAGCGCACGCCGTCCGCGTCCACCAGGTGGGCGCCCTCGCCGCGCACCGCCTCGGAGACCAGCGGCTGCTGGCCCTCCGCGTCGGCTCCCAGGAAGAGCACGGTGGGGTGGAACTGCACGAACTCCAGGTCGCTCACCTCGGCGCCCGCGCGCAGGGCGAGCGCGACGCCGTCGCCCGTCGACACGGACGGGTTCGTGGTCGCCGAGAAGACCTGGCCCATGCCGCCGGTGGCGAGGACGACCGCGGGGGCGTGGACCGCGCCCACGCCGTCGTGCTGGCCCTCTCCCATGACGTGCAGGGAGACACCGGCGGTGCGGCCGTCGGCGTCGGTGAGCAGGTCAAGGACGAGGGCGTTCTCCACGGTCGGTATGGACTGCGCGCGGACCGCTTCGACCAGGGCGCGGGAGATCTCAAGACCGGTCGCGTCGCCGCCCGCGTGCGCGATGCGGCGGCGGTGGTGGCCGCCCTCGCGGGTCAGCTCGATGGCGCCTTCGGGGCTCGTGTCGAAGTGGGCGCCGGTCTCGATGAGGCGCCGGACGGCGCCGGGGCCCTCGGTGACCAGGGTGCGCACGGCCTCCTCGTCGCACAGGCCCACGCCCGCCACGAGGGTGTCTTCCAGGTGCTGCTCGGGGGTGTCGCCCTCGCCGAGCGCCGCGGCGACGCCGCCCTGCGCCCAGCGCGTGGAGCCGTCGTCAAGGCTGGCCTTGGTGACCACGACGGTCTTCAGGCCCGCGGCCGAGCAGCGCAGGGCCGTGGTCAGTCCGGCCACTCCGGAGCCGACGACGACGACGTCGGCCTCCAGGGACCAGCCGGGGGCGGGGGCATGCAGCCGTATTCCGGTGGCACTCATGTGGTGGCTCCGAACGTGAGCGGGATGTTGTCGATCAGCCGGGTCGCGCCGACCTTGGCCGCCACGGCGAGGACCGCCTCACCGGTGTGGCCCGGCTGTACGTCCGTGAAGTCGGCCGGGTCGACGAGCGCCAGATAGTCCAGCTCCAGCGGCGGCTTGCGGCGACCTGCCTCGTCCAGGACGTGCCGGGCGGCTGCGCGGACGGCCGCGGGGCCGCCGGGCACGGACGGCGTGACGGACTGCGCGAGGGCGTGGGTGTCGGCCGCGGCGCGGGACTCCCCCAGGGCGTTCAGGGCGTCGGCGCGCGCGTGCGTGACGGGGGCCTGCGCCGCACGCGCGTGGAGGGCCTCCTGCGCGGCGTGCCGGTCGCGGCCCGCGAAGAGGGCCTGGGAGAGCGCGAGCGCGGTGCGCCGCTCGGCCGGCGAGAGATAGCGGTTGCGGCTGGAGAGGGCCAGGCCGTCGTCCTCACGGACGGTGGGCACGCCGACGATCTCGATGCCGAAGTTCAGGTCCCGCACCATGCGGCGGATGAGGGCGAGCTGCTGGGCGTCCTTCTGGCCGTACAGCGCGACGTCGGGCCGGGTGAGGTGCAGCAGCTTGGCGACGACCGTCAGCATGCCGTCGAAGTGGCCGGGGCGCGTGGCCCCTTCGAGGAGTGCGCCCATGGGGCCCGCGCTGATCCGGACCTGCGGTGCGCCGCCCGGATAGACCTCGTCGACGGACGGGGCGAACACGAAGTCCGCGCCTTCCTGTTCGGCGATCTTGACGTCGGCGTCCAGTGTCCGGGGGTAGCGGTCGAGGTCCTCGCCCGCGCCGAACTGGAGGGGGTTCACGAAGACCGTGACCACGACTTCGCCCTCGTCGCCCGCGATGCGGCGTGCGGTGCGGATCAGCGTGGCGTGGCCCTCGTGCAGGGCGCCCATGGTCATGACGACGACGCGGCGACCGGCACGCGTGCGCGTGCGCAGTGGTTCGGCGGTGTGCACGAGGCTGGTCATCGGGTGCCTCCCTCGCCGTCGCCGGTCACGCTCCCGCCGTTGGCCAGGACTCCCAGGAGGTCCTCGGCGAGCTCGGGCTTGAGCAGTCCGTGGGCGAGCGCGCGGTCGGCGGTCGCGCGGGCCATCGCCAGATACCCGGCGACGGTCTGCGGGGCGTGCTTGCGCAACTCGGCGACGTGCGCGGCGACGGTGCCCGCGTCCCCCCGTGCGACGGGTCCGGTGAGGGCGGCGTCGCCGGACCGCAGCGCGTTGTCCAGGGCGGCGCCGAGCAGCGGGCCGAGCATCCGGTCGGGAGCCTCCACGCCCGCGTCACGGAGCAGCTCCATGGACTCGGCGACCAGCGTGACCAGGTGGTTCGCGCCGAGCGCGAGCGCCGCGTGGTAGAGCGGGCGCGACTCCTCGGCGATCCATTCGGGCTCGCCGCCCATCTCGATGACCAGCGCCTCCGCTGCGAGACGCAGCTCCTCGGGAGCGGTCACGCCGAAGGAGCAGCCCGCGAGGCGCTGAACGTCGACGGGGGTGCCGGTGAACGTCATGGCGGGGTGCAGCGCGAGCGGCAGGGCACCGGCGCGCAGGGCGGGTTCGAGCACCTTGGTGCCGTACCGCCCGGAGGTGTGCACGATCAGCTGGCCGGGGCGCACGGCACCGGTCTCCGCGAGGCCTTCGACCAGGCCGGGCAGGGCGTCGTCCGGCACGGTCAGGAGGACGAGGTCGGCGCGCTCGAGGACCTGGGCGGGCGGGACGAGGGGGACGTCGGGCAGGAGGACCGCCGCGCGTCGTACGGAGGCGTCGGAGACTCCCGACGCGGCGACGGGGCGGTGCCCGGCGAGCTGGAGTGCCGCGGCGAGCGCGGGGCCGACTCGGCCCGCTCCCACGACACCCACCGTGAGCCTCGCGGGACGGTCCCGCGGGTCTGGCTGATGAGGTGCGTTCACGCGATGACGCCTTCTTCCCGTTCCAGTCCGCTCCGGGTACCGGACGATTTCTCGTCATGCTAACGCGATTGGTCCGCGCCGCGTCCTCGGCTGTCCACAGGCTGTGGCTATTGGTATGACCGGCGGCCGGTCGCACGCCATGCTCGGGGAATGACTTCACACGACGAGGAGACCGAGGTGAGCGATCAGGACCTGCTCGCCGCCCGCCGCCGGGCCGCCGCCCTCGGCGCCACCCGGTCCCTGCACCGCTGGTCCGCGCACCTGCCGCTCACCGCACGGCTCTCGGCACTCGCTGACGCGGCCGCCGAGGTCGTGGGCCCGGACGAGCCGGTCGACATCTACGGCAACGCGGTCGTCGCCCGCCTGGAGGACGAGGTCGCGCGGCTGCTCGGCAAGGAGGCGGCCGCCTTCTTCCCCAGCGGCACGATGGCCCAGCAGGTCGCCCTGCGCTGCTGGGCGGGCCGCACGGGCAACGCGACCGTGGCCCTGCACCCGAAGGCCCACCCCGAGGTCCACGAAGGGGGCGCGCTCTTTGCGGTGAGCGGCTTGCGCACCGTGCATCCGACGCGGGAGCCGCGGCTGCCCACGGCCGAGGAAGTGCGGGACTTCGAGGAGCCCTTCGGGACGCTGATGCTCGAACTGCCGCTCCGGGACGCCGGTTTCGTCCTGCCGTCCTGGGAGGAGCTCGAAGAGGTCGTGGAGGCGGCCCGCGAACGCGACGCCGTCGTGCACTTCGACGGTGCGCGCCTGTGGGAGTGCACACCGCACTTCGGCCGCTCCCTCGCGGAGATCGCCGGGCTCGCGGACACCGTGTACGTGTCGTTCTACAAGTCCCTCGACGGCCTGAGCGGCGCGGTCCTCGCGGGCCCGCGCACCCTGGTCGACGAGGCGAGGACCTGGCGGCACCGCTACGGCGGCCAGATCTTCCAGCAGTTCCCGGCCGCCGTGTCCGCCCTGCTCGGCCTGAAGAACACGCTCCCGCGGCTGCCGGACCACGTGGCGCACGCGCGCGTGGTCGCCGACGCGCTGCGCGAAGGGTTCGCGGCCGCCGGGGTGCCCTGGTCGCGCGTGCACCCCGAGCAGCCGCACACCCATCAGTTCCAGGTCTGGCTGCCGTACGACTCCGAGGTCCTGACCGAGGCGGCGCTCGGGCAGGCGGAGGAGACCAAGACCCAGCTGTTCGGCCGCTGGTTCGCCGACGGGCCGCCCGGCCTCTCGGTCACGGAGGTCACCGTGACCGAGGCGGGCCTGGAGTGGACGCCCGGCGACGTCAATGATGCGGTCGCGGAGTTCGTGCGACGGATCCCCGGCTGACGGAGCCCCGGCCGGCGGAGCCCGCGCGGGCGATCCTGGCCAGGGCGGCGCGGATCCGTCCGTGGGCGGGGCGTTCCTCGACGACGGCACGGAAGCGTCCGTAGTCGCGCACCTCGCGGATGACCTGCCAGTCCTGCTGACCGGGGGCCGGCGGGGTCCGCTCGTCGTGCTGGGCGGCGCGGTAGCTGTCGAGCAGGTACTGCTGGGTGATGCTCATGATGGGTCGCCTCTCAAGACAAATAGTACTTATCGGGCACCCCTGGGTCGACGGGAACCAGAGTCGGCGCAGGGGTTGGTCGTCGTGGTTCCGGTCCGGCGGCGACGCTGCCGTGCGGCCCGGTCTTCACGAGCCGTGTGCGGCCCGGTCACCACAGACTGCGCCCGCCGTCACGCTGCCGTCGCGCCGATTGACGCCGGTCGTCAATCGGCGGCCGGGATGTCGGTGGCGCGGTGCACGATGGGTCCATGAGCGTGCACATCGAGATCGCAGGCCTGCCGCAGGAGCGGATCTTCTTCGACCCTTCGCCCCTGGCGGAGCTGGGCGTCGCGCTGCACGCGCTGGCCGAGCCCGGACACCATCCGGGGCTGCACGGCTGGGCCACCGCGACCACCGCCTGCCTCAAGCCGGACCTCGCCGACCGGCTGTGCGAGGCGGACTTCCTGTGGCGGAACACGTTCTCGGACGTGTTCATGCCGTTCGCGGGGCTCGTCGACGGCGACGGCAGGCCGGGGGCGACGCTCGCCGATGAGCTCGACCTCCTCGACCGCCTGGACGACGAGCGATTCGTCATGGCCGCCCTGGAGTTCACCTGCGGCACGACGTACAACGAAGGCGGTCCCTCGCCGCTCACCGACCCCGTCCGCGGCGCCCGCGCCCTGGAGCTCGCCGCCACGCGCGGCACCCGGCAACTGGACTTCGCCGAGCGCCTCCTGACCGACCCGCACACCGTCCGGGCCTGGCTGCGCCGCCTCCTTGAAGACTGCGACGAGGCGTTCTTCGCCGACACCTGGCGGCGGGTGCGCGTCCAACTGGCCGCCGACGCCCGGCACAAGACGGAGATACTGCGCCGCAAGGGCCTGGCCGAGGTCCTCACCTCGGTGTCGGCGGCGCTCTCCGTGGACGCGGACAGCCGCCGCATCACCGCGGACAAGCTGGTGCCCGGCACCACGACGGCCATGGACCACACCCTGGGCGCGGGACTCACGTTCGTGCCCTCGCACTTCGCCTGGCCGCACCTGATGGTCCTGCACGCCCCGGGCTGGCGCCCGGTGATCCACTACCCCGTGTCCGCCCCGGACCTGGCCAAGCCCACCTCCGTGGAGACCCTGGAGCGGCGGCTCACGGCCCTCGCGCACCCGGTGCGCCTGCGGCTGTGCCGCGACATGGCCCGCGCGCCCTTCAGCACCGGCGAGCTGGCCCACGCGACCGGGCTCACGGCTCCGGAGGTCTCCCGGCACCTCACGCTCCTCAAGAAGGCGGGCCTGGTCACCACGGTGCGCCGCGGCCGGTACGTGATGCACCAGCTGGACGTCACCGTGGTCGCCCGCCTGGGCAGCGACTTCCTGGAGGGCATCCTGCGCTGACCCCGAGAGACAGCGCGGCCGGTCACCGAGAGGCAGCGCGGCCGTGCCCCCCGTGCGGCAGCGCGGCCGTCAGGCGCCCCCGCCGCCCGCCCGCACCAGACCCGTCTCGTACGCCAGGACCACCACCTGCACCCGGTCCCGCAGGCCGAGCTTGGTCAGGATGCGGCCCACGTGGGTCTTCACCGTGGCCTCCGACAGGACGAGCCGCGCCGCGATCTCCCCGTTCGAGAGCCCCTGGGCGACCAGGATCATGACCTCGCGCTCGCGGTCCGTGAGCCGCTCGAGCTCCTTGTGCTGCGGCTGCCCGCCCGCGTTCGGCAGCATCGGCGCGAAGCGGTCGAGAAGGCGCCGCGTCGTGGACGGCGCGACCACCGCGTCACCGCTGTGCACCGAGCGGATCGCGGCGAGCAGCTCCCCCGGGGGCACGTCCTTCAGCATGAAGCCGGACGCGCCCGCCTTCAGCCCCGAGAAGGCGTACTCGTCGAGATCGAAGGTCGTCAGGATCAGCACCTTCGGCGGGTTCTCGTCCTGGCAGATGCGCCGGGTCGTCTCCACGCCGTCCAGTTTCGGCATGCGTACGTCCATCAGCACCACGTCGACCTCGGTCGTCCGCAGCGCCTGAAGCGCCTCGACCCCGTCGCCCGCCTCGGCGACTACGTCCATGTCCGGCTGTGCGGCGAGCACCATCCGGAACCCCGTGCGCAGCAGCGCCTGGTCGTCGACGAGCATGACGCGGATCGACATCAAAGGCCCTTTCGTGGAGGTGTTCTTGAGCGACGGATGTGTTCATGAGCATCGGATGTGTTCATGAGCGTACGGATGCGGTCGTGAGCGTATGGCGCGGACGTTTCGGTGACAGGTGTCAGCTTGCGGGCTTGAGCGGGAGAAGCGCACTGATGCGGAAGCCTCCGCCCGGCCGCGGCCCCGCGTCGAGCGTGCCGCCGACCATGCCGACGCGCTCGCGCATGCCGATCAGGCCGTGCCCGCTGCCGTCGGCGCCGCCGTCCTCGTACAGCTCGTGCGGCGCGCCCTTGCCGTCGTCCTCGACAAGGAGACCCAGGCCGTCGTCGAAGTAGACGAGGCGCACGCTCGCGCCGGTGTTCTCACCGCCGTGCTTGCGGGTGTTGGTGAGCGCCTCCTGCACGATGCGGTACGCCGTGAGCTCCACGCCGCTCGGCAGCGGGCGCGGGGTGCCCTCGACCTTGAAGTCGACCGGGAGACCGGCCGTGCGCACCTGCTCGATGAGCTCGTCGAGCTGCTCGACATCGGGCTGCGGGACGTACTCGCCGCTCTCCTGGTGCTCGCCCGTGCGCAGCACGCCGAGCAGCCTGCGCATCTCGGCGAGCGCCTGGCGCCCGGTGCCCGAGATGGTCTCCAGGGCCTGCTTGGCCTGCTCGGGGGCCTGGTCGAGGACGTACGCGGCGCCGTCCGCCTGGACGACCATCACCGAGACGTTGTGCGCGACGACGTCGTGCAGCTCGCGTGCGATGCGGGCCCGCTCGGCCGCCACCGCGACCTTGGACTGCGCCGCCCGCTCCTTCTCCAGGCGGTCGGCGCGCTCCTCCAGCTGCGCGAAGTAGGCGCGGCGGGTGCGGATGGAGTCGCCGAGCACCCAGGCGAGGGCGAAGGGCACCATCTGGAAGATCGCGAAGAAGATGCTGCCGAAGGTGCTTATGCTCTCCTCCGGCCAGCGCAGCGACGACAGCGGTGCCGCGCACAGGCCGCCTGTCAGGGCGAACCGCGAGGCCCACTTGGTGCCGTCGGCCGACGCGGTGTAGATGATCACCAGCATGGCGAAGTCGGCCGGCATCGTCTTGACGTCGAAGATCAGCTGGGCGACGCCGAGGACCGCGGCGAGGACCAGCATCTTCTCGGTGTACTTGCGGCGCAGCGCCACCACGACGGACATGCCGACGACGACGACGGCGGCCGGGACCGCCGGGTCATGGCCTTCCGCGTCGGCCATGGTGACGAGGCCAATCCCGGAGACCCCGAGCAGGACGAGGGCCCAGAAGCCATCGACCCCGGTCGGGTGTCTGCGGAGGAAGTCATAGACGCGCTGCACGTAACCCAGCGTAGGCAGCGCGACGGCCCTCCGGGGTCAACCGGAGGTCCGATCCGTACCCCTCGCATGTACTCCCCAAGGTGGAGGCCCGCTTAGCCTTCTCGCGTGACGAACGAGGTCCGGGACGAGCGGCAGGACGTGCGGCGTGGCTGGCGGAAGGCCATGGAGACCGCGCTGTACGGGCCTGAGGGCTTCTATCTGCGCCCCGAAGGGCCCGCGGGGCACTTCCGGACGTCGGTGCACGCCTCGCCGCTCTTCGCGGGCGCGGTGGCCCGGCTCCTGTGCCGCGTGGACGAGGCGCTCGACCACCCGGACGAGTTGGCATTCGTCGACCTCGGCGCGGGCCGGGGCGAGTTGACCGCGGGCGTCCTGGCCGCGCTGCCCCCTGACGTGGCGGCACGCGCGCGTGCCTGTGCGGTCGAGCGGGCCGACCGGCCCGCCGGGCTCGACCCGCGCATCGAGTGGTGCGCCCGTCCGCCCGCCGGCGTCACCGGCCTGCTCTTCGCCAACGAATGGCTGGACAACGTCCCCCTGGAGATCGCCGAGGTGGCCCCCGACGGCTCGGTGCGCCGCGTTCTCGTACGCGACGACGGCACCGAATCGCTCGGCGGGACGGTCGAGGGCGCGGACGCCTCCTGGCTCGCGCGCTGGTGGCCGCTCGCCCCGGAGCCGGGCCTGCGCGCGGAGATCGGCCTCCCCAGGGACGAGGCATGGGCGGCGGCCGCGGCGACGCTGACCCGCGGCCTCGCGGTCGCGGTCGACTACGCGCACGACCGCGCGGGAAGGCCGCCCTTCGGCACGCTGACCGGCTTTCGCGCGGGCCGCGAGACGGCGCCCGTGCCGGACGGCACCTGCGACATCACGGCCCATGTGGCACTCGACGCGTGCGCGCTGCCGGGAGCCTCCCTGCTCACCCAGCGGGCGGCCCTGCACGCCCTGGGGGTGAGCGGTGGCCGCCCGCCGCTGTCCCTGGCCTCCACCGACCCGGCCGCGTACGTACGGGCCCTCGCGCAGGCGGGAGAGGCGGCGGAGCTCACCGCGGCCGGCGGGCTCGGCGACTTCGGGTGGCTCGCCCAGCCGGTCGGCATCACGGACCCGCTACTTGTCGATGTCGCCGACGACGAAGAACAGTGACCCCAGGATCGCCACCATGTCGGCGACGAGCTGGCCGGGCAGCAGTTCGGCGAGGGCCTGGATGTTGTTGTACGACGCCGAGCGGAGCTTCAGGCGGTACGGCGTCTTCTCGCCCTTGGAGACCAGGTAGTAGCCGTTGATGCCCAGGGGGTTCTCGGTCCACGCGTACGTGTGGCCCTCGGGAGCCTTGAGCACCTTCGGGAGGCGCTGGTTGACCGGCCCCTGCGGCAGCTCGGCGAGCCGCTCCAGGCAGGCGTCGGCGAGGTCGAGGGCGTTGTGGGTCTGCTCCAGGAGCACCTCGAAGCGGGCCAGGCAGTCGCCCTCCTGACGCGTGACGACCTTCAGGGTGTCCTGGAGCTCCCCGTACGCGAGGTACGGCTCGTCACGGCGCAGGTCGAAGTCGACTCCGGAGGCACGGGCGATGGGACCGCTCACTCCGTAGGCGTGCACCGCCTCCGGGGACAGCACTCCGACGCCGCGCGTACGCCCCCGGAAGATCTCGTTGCCGAGGACCAGCTTGTCGTACACGTCCATGCGGGAGCGGACCGACGCGACAGCCGCACGCGCGCGTGCGGCCCATCCCGCGGGCAGGTCCTCCTTGAGGCCGCCGACGCGGTTGAACATGTAGTGCATGCGGCCGCCGGAGATCTCCTCCATCACGTTCTGGAGCTCCTCGCGCTCCCGGAACGCGTGGAACACCGGGGTGATTCCGCCCAGTTCGAGCGGATACGAGCCGAGGAACATCAGGTGGTTGAGGACGCGGTTCAGCTCGGCGAGGAGCGTGCGCATCCAGACGGCGCGCTCGGGCACCTCCATGCCGAGCATCCGCTCCACGGCATGGACGACGCCGAGTTCGTTCGAGAACGCGGACAGCCAGTCGTGCCGGTTGGCGAGCACCACGATCTGCCGGTAGTCACGCGCCTCGAAGAGCTTCTCCGCGCCGCGGTGCATATAGCCGATGACCGGTTCCGCCTGCTGGATCCGCTCGCCGTCGAGGACGAGGCGCAGCCGCAGCACGCCGTGCGTGGACGGGTGCTGGGGGCCGATGTTGAGCACCATGTCGGTGCTCTCCGCGGCGCCGCCGATGCCGAGCGTGGTCTCCGTCGTGGGGCTCATGCGCGCATTCTCTCGTACGCGCGCTCCTACGCGACTGTCACGTCGGCTACGTACGCTTGAGGCATGGAAACGGGGACGGCACAGCCGGCACGGCCGGCGGAGCCGGGAAAGTCAGCGGCGGAGCCGGAGTGGACCGGGCTGCCACGGGACCTGCTGAGAATGCGGCGGCTGCTCCTGGTGGTGTGGCTGGTGCCGATCGCGGTGGCGCTCGGCGTGCTCCTGGGGATGTTCGCGGGCCCCGCATGGGCGTCCTTCGCGGCGCTGCTCCTCGCCCTCGTGGCGTGGGGCTGGCCGATGCTGGGGCGCAACTGGCGCTCCTGGCGGTACGCGGAGCGGGCCGACGACCTCCTGATCAGCCGGGGCGTGCTCTGGCGCGAGGAGACGATCGTCCCGTACGGCCGGATGCAGCTCGTCGAGGTGACATCGGGGCCCGTGGAGCGGCACTTCGGCCTGGCCAGCGTGCAGCTGCACACGGCGGCGGCGGCCACGGACGCCCGCATCCCCGGCCTCATCCCCGAGGAGGCCGAGCGCCTGCGCGACCGGCTCACCGAGCTGGGCGAGGCCCGCTCGGCGGGGCTGTGAGCGGCGTACGCGAGGTGACGGGGGAAGAACGCACCCCGGGCGCCGATGACGTACGAGAGCGGCGCCTGCACCCCGTCACGCCCCTGCGCCGCGCCTGGGCCCCGGTCGCGGTCCTGGTGGGCTTCGCGGTGCACGACCCGAGCGGCACGCAGCGGCGGGCCTCCGAGCTCCCCGTGACCCAACTCCTCGCCGGGATCGCCGTCGTCCTCCTGGGCGGCGCCCTCTACGGCTTCATGAGCTGGTGGTTCACGCACTTCGCCGTCACCGACACCGAACTGCGCATCCGCACCGGCCTGGTCTTCCGGCGCACCGCCCACATCCGGCTCGACCGGCTCCAGGCCGTGGACGTGACGCAGCCGCTCGCGGCCCGCATCGTGGGCGTCGCCAAGCTCAAGCTGGATGTCGTCGGGGCGGAGAAGAAGGACGAACTGGCCTATCTGGGCCAGGAGGACGCCTCCGTCCTGCGGGCCGAACTCCTCGCGCGGGCGGCCGGTTTCGCGCCTGAGACGGCCCGCGAGGTCGGTGAGGCGCCGGTCAACAACCTGGTGCACGTACAGCCGCGCATGCTCGCGATCTCCCTGGTCCTGACCGGCACGACGTGGGGCATGCTCGTCGCCACGCTCATCGTGCCGCCCTTCCTGTGGTTCGCCACGCACAACCTGTGGACGGTTCTCGCGACCGGACTTCCCATGCTGGGCGGCGCGTTCGCCAGCAGTGTGGGGCGCTTCATCGGGGAGTACGACTGGAAGGTGGGCGAGTCCCCGGACGGCCTGCGCATCGACCACGGGCTGCTCGACAAGGCGCACGAGACGGTGCCTCCGGGGCGGGTGCAGACGGTGCGCGTCGTGGAGCCGTGGCTGTGGCGGCGGCGCGGCTGGGTGCGGGTGGAGCTGGACGTGGCGGGCTCGTCCAACGGCGTCCTGGTCCCGGTCGCGCCGCGGGAGGTCGCGGAGTCCGTGATCGCGCGGATCCTGCCGGGCGTGCGGGTACCGGCCGCGGCCGAGCTGATCCGCCCTCCCGCGCGGGCGGCGTGGTGCCTTCCGGTGTGGTGGAAGGGGTACGGCCTGACGGTGACGGACACGGTGTTCGCCGCGCGGCACGGTCTGCTGCGCCGCCGCCTGTCCCTGGTGCCGCACGCGAAGGTGCAGAGCGTACGGCTCACGCAGGGGCCCTGGGAGCGGTTCAAGGGCGTGGCGGACGTACAGGTGGACACGGGGGCGAACAAGACGGTGACGGCGCGGCTGCGCCCCGCCGACGAGGCGGCCGCGCTGCTGTCCGCGCAGGCCGAGAGGTCGCGTACGGGGCGCAGGACGGCGCGGCCTGACCGGTGGATGGCGTGAGGGACCGCTGCTCGGGAGCCTTGCGTGCCGTCATCACCGGCTCCGCCGAGTTCGTCCTCGAACGCCGGACGGGCTGGACATAGCCCCGTAGGTACCGCTTACGCCCGCAGCGCCGTCCGCAGCTCAGCCACATCGATCTGCTCGGTCTCGTCATGCGCCGTCAGGTCGATGACCTGGCCCACGGCACGGTCCGAGCCCTCCGCGGGGGCCTTGAACTCCGCCTCGGCCTCGGCCTTGTGCACGGCGAGTGCCTCCTCGCCCACCACGTCCGCGAGGTCCACGTTCTGTACGGACTCCAGCGCCCCGGCGGTCGCCTCGCTCTTCGTGCCGAAGAAGTCGAAGCCTCCCTGGACGGCCTTGCGGCGCCTCAGCGCGGGCGGCGCGACGGCGACCGCGCGCTCATGCCCGCCGTACCCCTCGGCCGCCCCGGGCTTCCCCCGCGCTTCGTCCCCGTCCGCGGGCTGCCGGGAAGCCGCGCCCTCGGGGGAAGGCTTCGGTGTCAGCCGGTCGAGCGCCGCGTTCGCCCGTTCGTACATCGACGGAGGCGCGATCGACCCCGGGCGCACGACGGGAGCCGGTGCCTCGGCGCGGGCCGCGGGCTCCGGACGGACCGGGGCAGGCGGCAGTGCCCGCGCCGGAGCGGACGCCTCGATGGCAAGGAGCCGCCGCCCCTCAAGCGCGCTCGCCCGCTCGGTCTCCGCCGTCGCGTACCGCCGCAGCAGCGCCGCGTGTTCGTTCCGCAGGGCGGCAAGCTCGGCCCGCTTGGAGCGGAGCTTGGTCTCCAGGCGGCCCCGGATCTCACGGGACTCGTCGAGGTCGGACTCGCACTCGGCTATGCGTTCCTCGTAGCGCCACTCGTCGCTCTTGCGGGCGCGTCCCAGCTCGGCGACCTGTTTGCCCGCCGCGAGGTCCCAGCGGCGCATGACGACCGAGCCCACGACGGCCGCCGCGGCAGCGGCGGCGGCGAGGCCGCGGAGCACGACGGGTTCCGCGAACAGCCAGGCGCCGCCGGCGCAGACAAGAGAGAGGCCTGCGACCGTCGAGGGAGGAAGCAGCCTGTGAAGGGGTGGGGAATGGCGGTGACGTCCACGTGGCATGGCCAGAAACTTACCGCGCGTAGGCGAACTCTGGTGCCCCGCCCGCCAAAATGACATCGCCATAGTGCCGACTCCCCACCCTTCCCGCTCTTCTTCGGTCGCTCAACTCCAGTTTCGGCCGAGCGACTTCGAGGATGCCCTCCTTCTACCGCGCTACTTCTTGATCAATCCCTTCGACTCCAGATACTCCCTGGCGACATCGGCTTCCTTCTGCCGCTCCACATCGACCTTCCGGTCGAGTTCCGCGAGATCTTCCGTCGTCAGCGCCTTGGTCAGCTTCCCCAGCGCGTCGGCTATCTCCTTGTCGCCCGCATCCTTCGCGTTCACAACCGGAAGGATGTTGTCCGCATTCTGCAGCTTCTTGTCGTCCTCAAGGGCGACAAGACCGAAGCTGTCGAGCGTCGCGTCGGTGGTCGTGGTCAGCACCACCTGGTCCGTGCCGTTCTTGACGGCCTGCTTGGACTGCGTGGTGCCGACACCCTTGGGATCGATTCCCGCGACATCGATGCCGTACGTCTTCTTCAGGCCCGGAGCGCAGAACGGCCGCGACTCGCATTCGTCACTCGCGGCGATCTTGACCTTCTCGCCGGACTTACCGAGATCCGAAAGCGTCTTGAGCTTGTGCTCCTTCGCGTATTCCTTGCTCACCGCGAACGCGTTCTGGTCGACCGCATCGCCGACCGGAAGCACCTTCAGGCCCCGCGGTTCGGCGAGCTTCTTCAGCGCGGTGACCGTGGCGTCGACATCATTCGACGCGACCGGCTTCGCCTTCGGGCCGTTCTTGCCGAGGTTGAGGAACTCCGCGAGCGTGGCCGCGTATTCGGGAGCGACATCGATCGCGCCCTTCTTCAGCTCGGGTTCGTAGACCTCGCGGTTCTGGACGGTCTTGACCTCGGCGTCGTACCCGGCGTCCTCGAGGACTCCCACGTAGAGCTCGGCGAGCACCTTCTGCTCGGTGAAACGGGCCGAGCCGACGACGATCTTGCCCTTGCCGCCCGCCTTGTCCCCTTCGCCCTTGCCGTCCTTCTCCAGGCTGTCCCCGCCGCACGCGGTGAGCCCCGCGGTCAGCGCCACGACGGCCACGGCCGCCCCTGCCATCCGTCGCGCGCGACGCGTTGTGCTGTTCATCGGTGAACCACCATTTCGAAAGCCCTTGGAAACACTGGAAACTGCCGCTCCGGGAAACCGCCGCCCTAACCTCACCGCGCGACCCCCGAACGCCCTCGCATGGGATTGAAGACCTTCCCCACCACGACGAGCACCACCTCCACGAAGAGCGCGAGCAGCGCCACGAGGAGCGCCCCCGCCACCACCTGGGGCGTGTTCTGCAGGTTGAACCCGGCCGTGATGATCCGGCCGAGGCCTCCTTCGCCCGCCATCGCGGCCAGCGTCGCCGTGGCGACGACCTGGACGCCCGCGGACCGCACGCCGGTCATGATCAGCGGGTACGCGAGGGGCAGCTCGACCCGCGCGAACAGCTGGCGGCCGCTCATTCCCATCCCCCGCGCGGCCTCCACCACCGCCCGGTCGACCTCCCGCATCCCGATGTACGCGTTGGTCAGCAGCGGCGGCACCGCGAACAGCACGAGCGCGATCAGCGTCGGCACGTCCCCGTGCTCGCCGAGCGGGGTGAGCGTGAGCAGCACGAGCACCGCGAGGGTCGGCACGGCACGGCCGACGTTCGAGATGTTCACGGCGAGGGCGCCGCCCTTGCCGATGTGGCCGAGGTACAGGGCGATCGGCAGCGCGATCAGGCACGCGACGGCGAGGCACACACCGCTGAAGTAGAGGTGCTCGGCGAGCCGGTGCCACACCCCCTTCTCGCCCTGCCAGTTGGCACCCGTGGTCAGCCAGTCGTACGCGCCGGTTATCGCGTTCATGCAGGTTCAGCCACCTTGGCCGTGCGTTCCGCGCGGGCGGGACGGTTCGTGCGTATGCGGTGGACGCGCGTCCACGGCGTGAGCCACCGCTGGAGGGCGAGCAGGAGCAGGTCGGCGACGATCGCGAGGAGCACGCAGAGCGCGGACGCGGTGAGCACCTGCGCCTTGAAGGTCGTGTCGAGGCCGTCGAGGATCAGTGACCCGAGGCCTCCGTAGTCGACGATCGCTCCTACGGTCGTCAGCGCCACCGTCGACACCGTGGTGATGCGGACGCCGGCGAGCAACGCGGGAAGCGCGAGCGGCAGTTCGACCTCCCACAGCAGCCGCAGCGGGCCGTACCCCATCCCCTTGGCCGCGTCGCGCGCCTCGTCCGGCACGGCCTGAAGGCCCGCCAGGATGTTCCGCACCAGGATCGTCAGGGAGTACAGCACGAGGCCCGTGACGACCAGCGAGGCCGAGAGCCCGAAGAAAGGCAGCAGGAGCGAGAACATCGCGAGCGAGGGCACCGTGTACAGCACGGTCGTCAGGCCGAGGATCGGGCCCGCGAGGAAGCGCCAGCGCCGGGCGAGCAGCGCGAGCGGCAGCGAGACGGCGACACCGATGGCCACCGAGGCGGCGGTGATGCCCATGTGCTGCACGGTGGCGTCGATCAACTCCTGGCTGCGGGAGCGGACGTACTCCCCGCAGATCCAGTCGTTCGTCACCAGACAGTTCTGTTCGCTCATCCCGCCCCACTCCCCCCGAGTCCGTTTCCTGAGGCCGTCTGGCGAGACCCTAACGCGGAGCACCGACAATCGCCGAGACTCGTCGTACTGGCGCAACATGGGCTTTACACAACGCCCGCAACAATGGGGAATCATGATCCGGTTCGAGCACGTCACCAAGCGGTACGAGGGCGGCACCACGGCCGTCGACGACCTGTCCTTCGAGGTCGCCGAGGGCGAACTGGTCACGCTCGTCGGCCCGTCGGGCTGCGGCAAGACGACGACGATGAAGATGGTGAACCGTCTCATCGAGCCGACCGAGGGCCGGATATACGTCGAAGGTGACGACATATCCACCATCGACCCGGTCCAACTCCGGCGCCGGATCGGCTATGTCATCCAGCAGGTCGGCCTGTTCCCGCACAAAACGGTCCTGGAGAACACGGCGACCGTCCCGCACCTGCTCGGCGTGAAGCGCGGCAAGGCCCGCGAGCGCGCCGCCGAACTCCTCGACCTGGTCGGCCTCGACCCCTCGGTCTTCGGCGACCGCTACCCCGAGCAGCTCTCCGGGGGCCAGCGCCAGCGGGTGGGCGTGGCCCGCGCGCTCGCGGCCGATCCGCCCGTGCTCCTGATGGACGAGCCGTTCGGCGCCGTCGACCCGGTGGTGCGCGAGCACCTGCAGAACGAGTTCCTCCGCCTCCAGCAGGCCGTCCGCAAGACCGTCCTCTTCGTCACGCACGACATCGAGGAGGCGGTCCGCCTGGGCGACCGCATGGCTGTCTACGGAGAGGGCCGCATCGAGCAGTTCGACACCCCGTCGACGATCCTGGGCGCACCGGCCAACGGCTACGTGGCGGACTTCGTCGGCGCGGACCGCGGCCTCAAGCGCCTCTCCGTGACGCCCATCGAGGAGGGCGACCTGGAGCAGCCGCCCGTCCTGCACCTGGACGACCCGCTGCCCGCGAAGCTCGAAGCCCGCTGGGCCGTCGTCCTGGACGGCGAGAACAACCTGCACGGCTGGATCTCCGCCGAGCACGCGCACGGCGGCCCGGGGACGGTCCGGGACCACGCGCGCCGCATGGAGGCATGGCTCCCGGTGGGCGCGACCCTGAAGCAGGCGTTCTCGACGATGCTCCAGCACGACGCGGGCTGGATCGCGGTCATCGACAAGGACAGCGAGGGCCGCTTCCTGGGCGTCCTCACCCCGGCCCGGCTGCACGAGGCGCTGCGCAGGTCGACGGCCGCGGACGCGCGCGCCATCGCGCGCGAAGAGGTCGAGCTGGAGACCATCACGGCCATCGCCGGGGACTGAGGCCCTACTTGCCGTTCAAGCGGCCGCTGATCCACTCCAGCGTGGCGGGGATCTCCCTGCGCCACGTGTTGAAGTTGTGGCCGCCGCTGTCGAGCGTGATCGACGAGACCCTGGTGGGCGCCTTCACCTTGCCGATGAACTTCTCGGTGTCCCCGTAGTTGTCCTCTCCTTGTTTGCTGGTGGTGACAAGGAGGGACGTCTTGGGCGCCGGCATGTGGTCGAGGTACCACATGAGGTCGGCGCGCTGCTCCAACTCCTTGTCGCCGTGGAAGAGATCGCCCGTCGTGACGTCGATCGGCGCCTTGTAGTAAGCGGAGAGGCCCGCCCCAGCGGCGTACACATCGGGGTGGTGCATGGCGAGCTTCAGGGCGCAGTAGCCGCCCGTGGAGTCGCCGATGACGCCCCAGCTGCCCGCGGCCTTGCCCGTCCTGTAGTGCTCGGAGATGGCCCCGGGCAGGTCCTTGGCGAAGAACGTCTCGGTCTGCGGGCCGCCGGGGACGTCCACGCACTCGGTGTCCCGCGGCGGCGCCACCGTGGGCCGCATCATGACCAGGATCATCGGCTGCATCTTGCCCTTCCTGGCCTGCTCATGGGCGGTCTGCGGATAGTGCAGGCCCTTGATCAGCGCCTGGGCGGTGCCGGGGTAGCCGGTGAGGACCACGGACACGGGGAACGTGCGGTTCTTGTACCGCGGCTGGAAGTACTCGGGCGGCAGGTAGACGTACGCGGGGCTCGCTATGTCCGCCTCCTTCCCGCTGACGACGACCTTCTGGATCTGGCCGCCGGTCGAGGGCCTGCCGCCGCCGGGCACGTTCACCGGCCGGGTGCTGCGCACGTCGACGGGGGTCTCGCCCTTGGCGGGGTCGTGGTCGACGACGACACCGGGGCTCGTCTCCTGGCCGAAGAGATCTGCCCACGTGGCGTAGAAGCCGAACGCCTGGTTGGCGGCGAGGCCGACCGAGGCGAAGACCGCCAGCTGGGTGGCGATGAGCAGCCCGACACGGCCGATGATGGTCCGCCAGGACTGGCGGGCCAGGCGCGGCCAGAACCAGACCGTGCCGATGAACAGCACGACGGCGAGGAGCACCGCCAACGCGATGACCTTGTTGCTCGTCAGACCCATGGGGTGTTCTGCCTGCGCTTTCTGGCTGTTCCGTCGTTCTTTTCCAGCGGTTTTCCGGTCGGGGAGTGAACCCGAGTCCCAGAAGGACCGTCCTAGAGGGCGCAATGTCGCCGGATGCCGTTTTGGTGCCGGAATCGAGCTCTCTCGCAAAGAACCACGGGATGCGATGTCTGTCAGGATAGATGCGGAAATGTCGGGTGGGGTTCCGGACAGTGAGGGCAGTCGCCCCGAGGGTCGGCGCCGTACCGGCGGGTTCCGTGGCGGCAGACTCCGTGACAGCAGAATCGGCCGGATGTTCCGCGGCCCCCGCCCGGAGGCCGTACCCACACTCGTCGCCCGCGCCTGCACCCTCGTCGGCCTGCTGAATGTAGCCGCAGGCGTCTTCCCCCGTTTCCGGCACAGCCGCATGCACGCGATCGCCGAGGTCCTGCCCGGCGCTCTCGGCCCCTTCGCCGCCGCGCTCGCGCTCAGCTCGGGCGTCCTGTTGCTGCTGCTCGCGCACGGCCTGCGCCGCCACAAGCGGCGGGCCTGGCGGGCCGCCGTGGTGCTGCTCCCGGCCGGTGCCGTGGCGCAGTTCGCCTACCGGCACTCGGTCATCGGCGTACTGATCTCGCTCGCGCTCCTGGCGCTGCTGCTGCGCCACCGGGGTGAGTTCGCCGCGCTGCCCGACCCGCGCAGCCGCTGGCGGGCGCTCGCCAACTTCGTGCTCCTCGGGGCCGGTTCCATCGTGCTCGGCCTGGTGATCGTCAGCGTCCACCCCGGCAAGGTCATCGGGGACCCCAGCATCACGGACCGCCTCGCCCACGTCCTGTACGGCCTGTTCGGCTTCGAGGGCCCGGTCGACTACTACGGACGCACGTCCTGGACGGTCGCCTACTCCCTCGGGGCACTCGGACTGCTCACCGCGATCACCACCATCTACCTGGCCTTCCGCCCCGAACACCCGGCCGCGCGCCTCACCGAGGACGACGAGACGAAGCTGCGCGCCCTGCTCGACAAGCACGGCGCCCGCGACTCGCTCGGCCACTTCGCGCTCCGCCGCGACAAGGGCGCCGTCTTCTCCCCCAGCGGCAAGGCGGCGGTCACCTACCGCGTCGTCTCCGGAGTGATGCTCGCCAGCGGCGACCCGATCGGCGACGTGGAGGCCTGGCCCGGCGCGATCGAGCGCTTCATGGACGAGGCGAAGGCCCACTCCTGGACGCCCGCGGTCATGGGCTGCTCCGAGACGGGCGGCGAGGTCTGGACCCGCGAGACCGGCCTGGACGCCCTCGAACTGGGCGACGAGGCGGTGGTGGATGTCGTGGATTTCTCCCTGTCCGGGCGTGCGATGCGCAACGTACGCCAGATGGTCAAGCGGATCGAGCGGGGTGGCTACGAGACGCGCGTACGGCGCGTGCGTGACCTCGGGGAGCGTGAGCTGGAGCGGATACAGCGCGCCGCCGACGACTGGCGCGGCACCGACACCGAACGCGGCTTCTCCATGGCGCTCGGCCGCATCGGCGACCCGGAGGACGGCGACTGCCTGATCGCGACCGCCCACAAGGCCGATGACGAACCGGGCCCCTACGGAGACCTCAAGGCGGTCCTCCACTTCGTCCCCTGGGGCATGGACGGCGTCTCCCTGGACCTCATGCGCCGCGACCGCGCGGCCGACCCCGGCATGAACGAGCTGCTCATCGTGGCCGCCCTGCAGGCCGCACCGAAGCTCGGCATCGCCCGTGTCTCGCTCAACTTCGCGATGTTCCGCGCGGCCCTCGCACGCGGCGAGAAGATCGGCGCGGGCCCGGTCCTGCGCGCCTGGAGGGGCCTGCTCGTCTTCCTCTCCCGCTGGTTCCAGATCGAGTCCCTGTACAAGTTCAACGCGAAGTTCCGCCCCCGCTGGGAGCCCCGCTTCGTGGTCTACCGCTCCTCCAAGGACCTCCCCCGCATCGGCATCGCGGCCATGCAGGCCGAGGGCTTCGTCACCCTCGCCCTGCCCCGATTCCTGCGCCGGGGGCCCGCACAGCGCCGTCCCTGCCCGCACCGCACGGCGGAGCACGAGGTCCGGGCGGCATAGAGCCAGCCCGTACGGGCCTAGGCTGGAGGCATGAGTACGTTGCGCGGGCGGGGATCGGTCGAGGGGCTGCCGGAGTGGGGCCGCTGTGCGGTCATGGGGGTCGTGAACGTGACCCCCGACTCCTTCTCCGACGGGGGCCGCTGGTTCGACACCACGGTCGCCGTCAAGCACGGCATCGACCTGGTCGCCCAGGGCGCCGACCTGGTCGACGTGGGCGGTGAGTCGACCCGTCCCGGCGCCCCGCGCGTCGACGAGGACGAGGAGCTGCGGCGCGTCGTGCCCGTCGTGCGCGGCCTGGCGGCCGAGGGCGTCACGGTCTCCGTGGACACCATGCGGGCCACCGTCGCCGAGCAGGCGCTCGCCGCGGGCGCCGTCCTGGTGAACGACGTCAGCGGCGGCCTCGCCGACGAGCGCATGGTCCCCGCGGTCGCCGCCGCCGGTGCGCCCTTCGTGGTGATGCACTGGCGCGGCTTCCTCACCGACATGCACGCCAAGCCCGTCTACGAGGACGTGGTCTCCGAAGTCGTCGACGAGCTGCACGCGCGCGTGCAGGCCGCCATCGAGGGCGGCATCGCCCCCGAGCGCATCGTCGTCGACCCGGGCCTCGGCTTCTCCAAGGACGCCGAGCACGACCTGGCGCTCCTGGCCCGCATCGACCGTCTCCGTGAGCTCGGTCACCCGATCCTGGTCGCCGCATCCCGCAAACGTTTCCTCGGCCGCGTCCTCGCGGGCCCCGAGGGCGCGCCGCCGCCCGCCCGCGAGCGCGACGCCGCCACCGCCGCGGTCTCCGCCATCGCCGCCCACCAGGGCGCCTGGGCGGTCCGCGTGCACGAGGTGCGGGCCACCGCCGACGCCGTCCGTGTCGCGCACGCCGTGACCAGCGCGTCGGGCGGTCCACAGTGACCGGGGCCAGGACCGACGTGGAACAGGTCGAGCGCGCCAACACGGCCTTCTACGAAGCTCTGGAGCGCGGCGACTTCGACGAGCTCTCCGACCTCTGGCTGGACACGGGCACGGACGCGGCCCCGGAAGCGGATCCGGACCCCGACGGCCGGGACGACGAGGACATCGCGGACGACGGCGACGAAGCCCCGATCTCCTGCGTCCACCCCGGCTGGCCGGTCCTCACGGGCCGCGGCGAGGTCCTCAGGTCGTACGCGCTGATCATGGCGAACACCGAGTACATCCAGTTCTTCCTGACCGATGTGCACGTCGGGGTCGCCGGTGACACCGCCCTGGTGACCTGCACGGAGAACATCCTCAGCGGCGGCCCGCCGCCCGAGGCGGGCGGTGAACTCGGCCCGCTCGTCGGCCAGCTCGTGGTCGCCACCAATGTGTTCCGGCGCACGGACGACGGATGGAAGCTCTGGTCGCACCACGCCTCACCCGTACTCGCCGAATCCGACGACGAAGAGGGCGAGGACTCACCCTCCTGAGTGGGTAGGGGCGGTTCCAGGAGCCCCCGCGAGCAAGACCTGTCAGTGCTCGCAGGTAGATTCGATCGAGGCTGGTGTGCCGACCGCACTCGGTGCAGGCCTGCCGATAACGACGATTGCAGGAGTGATTCGCGTGGATCGTGTCGCGCTGCGCGGCCTCAAGGCCCGTGGGCACCACGGTGTCTTTCCTCGGGAACGCGAAGAGGGCCAGACCTTCATCGTGGACCTGGTCCTTGGCCTGGACACCCGTGCGGCCGCCGCCGACGACGACCTGGCGAAGACCGTGCACTACGGCGTCGTGGCCGAGGAGGTGGTGGCCGCCGTCGAGGGCGACCCCGTGGACCTCATCGAGACCCTCGCCGAGCGCATCGCCCAGACGTGTCTGAAGCACGAAGGAGTCCTGGAGGTCGAGGTGTGCGTCCACAAACCGGACGCCCCGATCACCGTCCCCTTCGACGACGTGACCGTCACCATCACCCGGAGCCGAGTATGACCGCGTTTTCCACGCAAGGGCAGAGCGACCCGACCGTCCAGCCGGTGCCCACCGCCGTGGTGGCACAGGTCGACGCCGCCGACACCACCCTCTCCAACCCCAAACGCGCCGTGATCTCCCTCGGCAGCAATCTCGGCAACCGCCTGGAGACGCTGCAGGGCGCCATCGACGCCCTGGAGGACACCCCCGGCCTGCGCGTCAAGGCCGTCTCTCCGGTGTACGAGACGGAGCCCTGGGGCGTCGAGCCGGACAGCCAGCCGTCGTACTTCAACGCGGTGGTCGTGGTGAAGACGACCCTGCCGCCCTCCTCGCTCCTGGAGCGGGCACACGCGGTCGAGGAAGCCTTCCACCGCGTGCGGGACGAGCGCTGGGCCGCCCGCACGATCGACGTCGACATCGTGGCGTACGCGGACGTCGTCTCGGACGACCCGGTCCTCACGCTCCCCCACCCGCGCGCGCACGAGCGTGCCTTCGTCCTGGCCCCCTGGCACGACGTGGAGCCCGAGGCGCAGCTGGCGGGACGCGGCCCGGTCGCCGAGCTGCTCTCCCAGGTCACCCGCGAGGGCGTCACGCCCCGTGTCGACCTGGAACTCCGCCTGCCCGAGTAATCGTTAGGGTCTATCGGACCCGCACGACGCCGAGAAGCGGATCCGTACGACGATGAAGCGATGAAGGGTCATCCGTGAAGCAGCTGCGCATCAGGACACTCGCCGGCCTCTTCGTGGTGGCCGGGGTGCTGTCCTGGGCGGGCGCCCGCCTGTGGGACTCCGTCGGCACACTGCCGCGGGTCCCGCTGGCCGCGCCCATCGTGCTCGCGGTGATCGCCGCGGTGCTGCTTGCCACGGCGCTCTCGCTCCGCTCCCGGCTGCGCGCCCAGCGCGAGCGCCGCCCCGGGGCGAAGGGCGTCGAGCCGATGATGGCCGCACGCGCGGTCGTCTTCGGCCAGGCGAGCGCCCTGGTCGCCGCCCTCGTCGCCGGAATGTACGGCGGCACGGGCGCCTTCCTCCTGGAGTACCTGGACGTCCCGTCCCGCCGGGACCAGGCGATCTACGCCGGTCTCTCCCTCGTGGCAGGCATCGCGGTGATAGCGGCCGCCTTCTTCCTGGAGCGGGTCTGCAAGCTCCCGGAGGACGAGGACGACCAGCACGGCGGTACGGCGGCCCCGGCCGCGTAACGCCCTGCCGCCGCACCCGGCAGTCGGCAGTCGGCCACCAGCGCCGACAGCGCCTAGCGCGCCATGATCAGGCTCATCGCCTCGTTGCGCGTCGCGGGGTCCCGCAGCTGCCCGCGCACCGCCGACGTGATCGTCTTGGCGCCCGGCTTGCGCACCCCTCGCATGGTCATGCACATGTGCTCGCACTCGACGACCACGATGACGCCGCGCGGCTCCAGGATCTCCATCAGGGAGTCCGCGACCTGCGTGGTCAGCCGCTCCTGGACCTGCGGACGGCGCGCGTAGACGTCCACGAGGCGAGCGAGCTTGGACAGGCCGGTGATCTTGCCGTCGGACGACGGGATGTAACCGACGTGCGCGACACCGTGGAAGGGCACCAGATGGTGCTCACAGGAGCTCTGCACCTCGATGTCCTTCACCAGGACCATCTCGTCGTGGCCGAGATCGAACGTCGTCGTCAGGACGTCCTCCGCCTTCAGCCACAGTCCGCCGAATATCTCCTTGTACGCGCGCGCCACGCGCCCAGGCGTCTCCCGCAGGCCCTCGCGGTCCGGGTCCTCGCCGACCGCGATCAGCAGCTCGCGCACGGCATTCTCGGCTCGCTTCTCGTCGAACTCGCCGATCGTGCCCTCGCCGTCCAGCGTCACGGGGTCGGTCATGTGTGCCTCGTTCCTAGCGTTCCACGCATCAGTGCGTCTGTGCGTACGAAAAAACTGCGCCCCCCAGGCTAGAACCAGGGGGGCGCAGCTTCCATTCCGGGCCTGTTGAGGCTGCCGGGGACGGGTCAGCTCTCGGGGCGATCCTTCTTGGTCACCTCGACGGGCGTGTCCGTCGGACCGGCGGTCACCGCGGGCGTCGTGCCGTTCGCACCGTTCGTCAGTGACAGCTCCCGGGGGGAGAGCACCGGCGGGCGGGTCGAGGGCGTGCGCCGCGAGGAACCGGTCCACGCCGGGCGGGCCGGGCGCTTCACGATGCCTGCGAAGACCTCGGCGATCTGCTCCTTGTTCAGGGTCTCCTTCTCGAGGAGCTGGAGGACCAGGTTGTCGAGAACGTCGCGGTTCTCGACGAGGATCTCCCAGGCCTCGTTGTGCGCGGTCTCGATGAGCTTCTTGACCTCTTCGTCGACCAGCGCCGCGACCTCTTCCGAGTAGTCGCGCGGATGACCCATCTCGCGGCCGAGGAACGGCTCGGTGTTGTCGCCACCGAACTTGATCGCGCCGAGCCGCTCGGTCATGCCGTACTGCGTGACCATGGCACGTGCGGTCGCCGTGGCCTTCTCGATGTCGTTCGCCGCGCCCGTCGTCGGGTCGTGGAAGACGAGCTCCTCGGCCGCGCGCCCGCCCAGCATGTACGCGAGCTGGTCGAGCATTTCGTTGCGCGTGGTCGAGTACTTGTCCTCTTCGGGCAGGACCATGGTGTAACCCAGGGCCCGTCCGCGCGACAGGATCGTGATCTTGTGGACCGGGTCCGAGTTCGGAGACGCCGCCGCGACCAGGGCGTGTCCGCCCTCGTGGTACGCGGTGATCTTCTTCTCCTTGTCGGACATGATCCGCGTCCGCTTCTGCGGACCCGCCACGACGCGGTCGATCGCCTCGTCCAGTGCGTGGTTGTCGATCAGCTTCTTGTCGCCGCGCGCCGTGAGGAGCGCCGCTTCGTTCAGCACGTTCGACAGGTCGGCACCGGTGAAGCCCGGCGTACGCCGGGAGACCGCGCCCAGGTCGACGTCCGGGGCGACCGGCTTGCCCTTCTGGTGAACCTTGAGGATCTCCAGACGGCCCTGCATGTCCGGGCGGTCGACCGCGATCTGACGGTCGAAACGGCCGGGGCGCAGGAGTGCCGGGTCGAGGATGTCGGGGCGGTTCGTGGCGGCGATCAGGATGACGCCGCCCTTCACGTCGAAGCCGTCCATCTCGACGAGCAGCTGGTTCAGCGTCTGCTCGCGCTCGTCGTGACCGCCGCCCATACCGGCACCGCGGTGCCGGCCGACGGCGTCGATCTCGTCGACGAAGACGATCGCCGGGGCGTTCGCCTTGGCCTGCTCGAAGAGGTCACGCACTCGCGAGGCACCGACACCGACGAACATCTCGACGAAGTCGGAACCGGAGATCGAGTAGAAGGGGACGCCGGCCTCACCCGCGACAGCACGCGCGAGGAGCGTCTTGCCCGTACCGGGCGGCCCGTACAGGAGCACGCCCTTGGGGATCTTGGCCCCGACGGCCTGGAACTTCGCCGGCTCCTGGAGGAACTCCTTGATCTCGTGGAGTTCCTCGACGGCCTCGTCCGAACCGGCCACATCGGAGAACGTCGTCTTCGGGGTGTCCTTGGTGATCAGCTTGGCCTTGGACTTCCCGAACTGCATGACCCGGGAGCCGCCGCCCTGCATCTGATTCATCAGGAACAGGAAGACAACGACGATGAGTACGAAGGGGAGCAGGGAGAGCAGGATGCCGACGAACGGGTTCTGCTTCGACTCCGAGACGGTGTAACCGTCCGGGATCTTCTTGTCCTCGAACTTCTCCTGCAAGGTGTTGGCGATGGCGACGCCCTGGTCGCCGATGTAGCTCGCCTGGATCTTGCTGCTGTCCTTGACCTTCTGGCCGTCCTTGAGCTCGACCTTGATGGTCCGCTCGTCACCGGTGGTGAGCTTGGCAGATTCGACCTTGTCGTCGTTGATCGCCTGCACAACCTGGCCGGTGTCCACCGTCTTGTAGCCGCCGGACGAACCGACGACCTGCATCAACACGACCACGGCAAGGACGGCCAGCACGATCCACATGACTGGCCCACGGAAGTATCGCTTCACGTCCATCCATACGGAGCGATGACGCCCCGTCCCTCCTGCCATAGTGAGTTTGATAAAGACTGTTCTTCGGACGGTACCCCAGCATTGTCACCCGAAGCCGCACGGGACGGCTGACAAACCCGTCTTCGCATGCTTCAACGCGGGGAAACGGGTGAGGGTTCCCGGCCGTCTCCGAGGAGTTGGCCGGGAGGCCGGGTCTCAGCCGCCGTAGACGTGCGGAGCGAGCGTGCCGACGAACGGCAGGTTGCGGTACTTCTCCGCGTAGTCCAGGCCGTACCCGATGACGAACTCGTTCGGGATGTCGAAGCCGACCCACTCCACGTCGATCGCGACCTTGGCCGCCTCGGGCTTGCGCAGCAGCGTGCACACCTTCAGCGACGCGGGCTCGCGCGAGCCGAGGTTGGAGAGCAGCCAGGACAGCGTCAGACCGGAGTCGATGATGTCCTCGACGATCAGGACGTGCTTGCCCTTGATGTCGGTGTCCAGGTCCTTGAGGATCCGCACGACACCGGAGGACTGGGTGCCCGCGCCGTACGACGACACGGCCATCCAGTCCATGGTGAGCGGGGTGGACAGCGCACGCGCCAGGTCCGCCATGACCATCACTGCGCCCTTGAGCACTCCGACGATCAGCAGGTCCTTGCCCGCGTACTCCGCGTCGATCTTCGCGGCCAGCTCAGCCAGCTTGGCGTCGATCTCTTCCTTGGTGATGAGCACCGACTGAAGGTCGGTGCCCATGTCTTTCGCGTCCACCCGCATCACTTTCGGTCGTCCGTCCCACCGGCTGCGCGGGGACCAGGGGCCCCTCGGTCAACAGCCTTGCCGGATCACCAGTCTGCCACCCTGGCGCTGAGCGACGACTTTGCCCGGGAGATTGATGGCCCCCTGGCCGCGCCATCCCGTGATCAGCCGGTCCACCTCTTCGAGGTGCCGGGCGAACAGCGCACCGGCCGGGGCGCCCGCCTCGATGGCGGCGCGGCGCACGATGCGGCGGCGTACGGCGGGCGGCAGGGCGTAGAGCTTGGCGCACTCCAGGAGTCCCGCGGCGTCGCGCACGGAAGCTTCCGCCTGTGCGGCCCAGTGGTCCAAGGCGTCGGCGTCATCCCGGGACAACTGGGCCGTACGGGCGAGTGCTTCCACGACGCCCTTGCCGAGCGCCTTCTCCAGGGCGGGCAGACCTTCGTGCCGCAGCCGCGAGCGTGTGTAGGCGGGGTCGGTGTTGTGCGGGTCGTCCCAGACGGGGAGCGACTGGACCATGCAGGCCTTGCGGGCGGTCTGCCGGTCGATGTGCAGGAAGGGGCGGCGGTAGCGGCGGTCGGCCCCCGGGCCGCCGGACACGGCCGCCATCCCGGACAGGGAACGGATGCCGGAGCCGCGGGCGAGTCCGAGCAGGACCGTCTCCGCCTGGTCGTCGCGGGTGTGGCCGAGCAGGATCGCGGCGGCGCCGTGGCGGTCGGCCACCGCGTCGAGCGCGCCGTATCTCGCGTCGCGGGCCGCGGCCTCGGGGCCGCCGTCCCGGCCGACGTCGACGGCGACGGACTCGATGGGGTCGAGGCCGAGGGCGGTGAGCCGCGCGACGACCTCGGCGGCGCGCAGATCGGACCCGTCCTGCAGTCCGTGGTCGACGGTGACGCCGCCGGCGCGGATGCCGAGCTTGGGGGCCTCGAAGGCGAGGGCGGAGGCGAGGGCCATGGAGTCGGCGCCGCCTGAGCACGCGACAAGGACGAGTGGCGTCGTGGCCTGCTCGCGTGGAGGGTGGGGGTGAGCGGGGCGCGGAGGGACGTGCTCGGGGCTGCGCTGTGCTTCGGGGCGCCGTAGGTCGGCGCGCTGGGCGTCGGTGCGCTGTACGTCGGTCAGTACGTCGTGGAGTACGCGGCGGACCGCCAGGCGTATCGCCGCGACCGCAGGATGGGGACCCATGTCCGGTTCCCTTCATGAAGTTCGGGGGTGAGCCTCGGACCTGTCACTGTCACTCAGGACCACCACTCGGGAGATCGGGCCTCAGTCAGACCTCACGAGGTTAGTCACTCAGAGTGTGTCGATGGTGACAGAGCCGAGCCGTTCCCCGAGCATTGCACGCCTACCCATGGCTCACGGTCCCTCGGACGGGTGATTGCGGGGGCGTTCGCCTGCCATCGGCCGCAACTCGCTCCCCTACTGCCCTCACTCTCCCTTACGGTGCACCCGCGCGACCCAGTCCGCCGGTTTGGCGATCTCCGACTTGGTGGGCAGCGTGTTCGGCGAAGTCCAGACCCGGTTGAAGCCGTCCATACCGACCTCGCCGACGACCGCGCGCACGAAACGCTCGCCGTCGCGGTATTGGCGCAATTTCGCGTCGAGGCCGAGCAGCTTGCGCAGGGCCTGGTCAAGGCGGCTCGCCCCGCGCGCCCTGCGCTGCTGGAACTTCTCCCGGATCTCGTTGACGGAAGGCACCACGTCCGGCCCGACTCCGTCCATCACGAAGTCCGCGTGGCCCTCGAGGAGCGACATGACAGCTGTCAGCCGGCCGAGGATCTCGCGCTGGGCGGGGGTCTGCACCAGCTCCACGATGGAGCGGCCCCCGTCGTCCTCCTCGCCCTCGGGGCGGCCGCCGGCGAGGGACTGGGCGGCTTCCCTGATGCGCTCGAGGACCGTCATGGGGTCGACCTCGGTCTCGGAGAGGAATGACTGGATCTCCCCCTCCAAGTGGTCCCGCAGCCAGGGCACGGCGGAGAACTGCGTGCGGTGCGTCTCCTCGTGCAGGCAGACCCAGAGCCTGAAGTCATGGGGGTCCACGTCGAGTTCGCGCTCGACGTGCACGATGTTCGGCGCCACGAGCAGGAGCCTGCCGCCGCCGTGCTCGCCCGCCGGGAGGTCGCGGGTGGCCGGGGCGAAGGTCTCGTACTGCCCGAGGACGCGGGAGGCGAGGAAGGAGAGCAGCATCCCGAGCTCGACGCCCGTGACCTTGCCGCCGACCGCGCCGAGCACGGCGCCGCCCGGGCCGCTGCGCCGGTCCTGCATCTTGTCCAGGAGGGGCTTGAGGATCTCCCGGAACCCGGCGACGTTGGCCCGGATCCACCCGGCCCGGTCGACCACGAGCACCGGGGTGTCGTGGATGTCCTCCGTGCCCATCCGGGTGAAGGAACGGACATGTTCCTCCGAGGACTTCGCATGCTTCCGGAGCTCGGCGACGATGGCCCGCGCCTCGTCCCGGCTCACTTCTGGACCCGGCCGGACGAGCCGGGTCGCGGTCGCCACCGCGAGATTCCAGTCGACCATCTCCGCACCACCGATGCTCGTCATGCGTCAACGGTACGTGGTCGACTCCGCCTACGGAGGGGGTTGAGCCCCGAGATTGCCCCACTCCGGGCCCCTAGGGGCCAACGGGAAGGAATCGCCCCCCAAAACCACCGACCGCCGCTACCGCCGGTCCGGCGGCGCGACATGACACGACACGACACGACAACGGACGAGACACCACCCCACCGGCCGGGGGTCCGGGGGTTGCCCCCGGGAAAACACAGCCAGTCGACCATCTCCGCTCCACCGATGCTCCCCAACGCACCAGCACCCGGCCGACCCCACCCGCAGAAGGCACCGAGCCCCGCGACCGCCCCACTCCGGACCCGTTAGGGCACCGCCCCGCCCGTAATCACCGGCACCCACACGTCGCCACCGCCGAAGCCATCCGGTCGAGTGCCCCCTGTGCCGCCTTGGGGTCCGTCGTGCCTGTTGTCATGAAGGCGAAGACCAGGAGGCGGCCGTCCGTGTCCACGACCGTGCCCGCGAGGGTGTTCACGCCCGTCAGGGTGCCTGTCTTGGCGCGTACTACGCCCGTGCCCGGGGAGTCCTTGGGGTAGCGGTCGACCAGTGTGCCCGTGAAGCCGGCCACCGGCAGGCCCGTCACCACCGAGCGCAGTTCGGGGTGGGCCGGGTCGGCGGCGCGGGCCAGGAGTGCGGAGAGCAGTTCGGCCGAGCTGCGGTCGGCCCGGTCCAGGCCGCTGCCGTCCGCGAACTTCGTTCCCTTGAGGGGGAGTTGGGCCTTCTTCAGTTGGGCGTTGATCGCTTTGTCCGCGCCGTCGAAGCTCACCGGCTCCTTCGAGGCGAGCGCCGTCTGGCGGGCGAGCGCCTCCGCGATGTCGTTGTCGCTGTGCGTCAGCATCCGCTCGACCAGCGCGGAAAGCGGCGCCGACTCGACCTTGGCCAGGGACTCGGCCCGGTCACTCGCCTTGGACGGGCCGGGTTCTCTCCCGTCCTTCTTGCCCTTGGCACCCGCGTCCGCGCCCGTCTCGATGCCCTGTTCCTCCAGGAGCTCCGCGAACTTCTTCGCCGCGTCGCCCGCCGGATCCCCCGAGCGCGGGGCCGGCCCGCTGGAGGAGTCGTCGAGGCGGCCCTCGTCGGCCATCAGGGCGCTGACCAGTGTGAGGTTCTCGTTCGGGCCGATGGGGTGCTGCTGCTCCCCCGTGTAGAGGGAGGTGTCGTACGACAGGTTCACCTTGTCCGTGCCGCGGTCCTTCAGGGCACGCGCGGTGTCCTCCGCCAGTTCGCGCAGGCTCGCGGCGCTGCCCGAGTACGGGCCGTCCTTGCGGGCCGTGAGCGTGGGGTCGCCGCCTCCCACCAGGACGACGTCCTTGGAGTCCGGCTCGATGACCGTCTTCGTGGTGATGCGGTGGTCCGCCCCCGCCGAGGTCAGCGCCGCGACCGCGGTGGCGATCTTGGTGGTGGACGCGGGCGTCAGGGCGTCCCCGCCGCCCTTGCCGTAGACCCGCCGCCCGGTGCCCGCGTCGATGACGACCGCCGACCGCTCGGGACCCAGCGCCTTGTCCTTCAGGAGCGGGTCGAGGACGCCCGCGAGCGCCTTGCCGTCCGGAGCCGGCGCGGAGCCGCCGTGCGCGGAGCCCACGGGTGCGCCGAGCCCTCTGAGCACGGAAGGTGCGCTCGGGGCGGCCGCCGGCGCCCGTCCGGACGTACGACCTCCGTGATCTGTGCCACCCCCGGCCTCCTGAGAGGCCGCCCAGTCCCGCTCGGCCGTACGCTGACCGGAGGAGTCCCAGGGGCCGGCCGCGGCCACCGCACCGGCCGCGACAGCGAGTCCTACGGTGGCGGCACCCGCCGTGAGCTGCCAGGTCTTGAGCTTCGCAGGAGCTCTGAGAGCGGCAGGGATCTTGGGAGCCGGAGGCTTGGGGAGCTGCCCCGCCAGCCTCCGAACCTGCTGCCAGGTCTTCTGCCAAGGCTTGAGCTCGGGCACGACGACCAGCCCCTTTCGCGATCACACATCTGCGTGAGGGACACTTAACCACCCGAAGTATGTGCTGATCATGGAGGAGCCACCCGTGGAGTTCGACGTCACCATCGAGATTCCGAAGGGTTCGCGGAACAAGTACGAGGTGGACCACGAGACCGGCCGGATCCGCTTGGACCGTCGCCTCTTCACGTCGACCAGCTACCCCGCGGACTACGGCTTCGTCGAGAACACCCTCGGCGAGGACGGTGACCCGCTGGACGCCCTCGTCATCCTGGACGAGCCGACCTTCCCGGGCTGCCTCATCAAGTGCCGCGCGATCGGCATGTTCCGGATGACCGACGAGGCGGGCGGCGACGACAAGCTGCTCTGCGTCCCGGCGTCGGACCCCCGCGTGGAGCACCTGCGCGACATCCACCACGTCTCCGAGTTCGACCGCCTGGAGATCCAGCACTTCTTCGAGGTCTACAAGGACCTGGAGCCCGGCAAGTCCGTCGAGGGCGCCGACTGGGTCGGCCGCACGGACGCCGAGGCCGAGATCGAGAAGTCGTACAAGCGCGCGGAGGCGCAGGGTCACTGAGTACCCCTCCCCCTCCTCTGACGGGCCGCGCGATCTTCACGAAGACCGCGCGGCCCGTTCGCGTATCTGTGCGCATACTGTTCGTACTGGAGGTGCGCAGGGTTCGTATGTGGGAGCGAGGCAGTAAAAGTGGCTGACCAGGAGGCCGAAGACCGAAAGCCACAGTCGGATGAGGCTCGGAGTGCGTTCACTCAGCCCACCGGTGTGATGCCGCAGCCGCCGGCGCCCGAGGACGAGTCGCAGACCACCTCGGAGTTCGCGATCCCGACCGGTCTGCCGAACCTCGCGTCGGCGTCGACGACGCAGGAGACCGAGAAGTCGGCGTTCACCACACCGAACACCTACAGCTCGCGCACCGCGCCCCCCGCCTTCACGCCCCCGCACGGCATCCCCCTGGTGAAGCTCACCAAGGAGACCCCCTGGCAGGACCAGATGCGCACGATGCTGCGCATGCCGGTTGCCGAGCGGCCCACTCCGGAGGCCTCGCAGAAGCACGAGGACGAGACCGGGCCCGCCGTGCCGCGCGTGCTCGACCTGACGCTGCGTATCGGCGAGCTGCTGCTGGCCGGCGGCGAGGGCGCCGAGGACGTGGAGGCGGCGATGTTCGCCGTCTGCCGCAGCTACGGCCTCGACCGCTGCGAGCCGACCGTGACGTTCACGCTGCTCTCGATCTCGCACCAGCCGTCCCTGGTGGACGACCCGGTGACGGCATCGAGGACCGTGCGCCGCCGGGGCACCGACTACACCCGTCTCGCGGCCGTCTTCCAGCTGGTGGACGACATCAGCGACACGGACATCGACGTCTCCCTGGAGGAGGCCTACCGCCGTCTGGCGGCGATCCGCCGTAACCGCCACCCCTACCCCGGCTGGGCGCTCACCGCGGCCAGCGGGCTGCTCGCGGGCTCGGCCTCCGTGCTCGTCGGCGGTGGCGCCCTGGTCTTCCTGGTCGCGGCCTTCGGCGCCATGCTCGGCGACCGCCTCGCCTGGCTCTGCGCGGGCCGCGGCCTTCCGGAGTTCTACCAGTTCGTGGGGGCCGCGATGCCGCCCGCCGCGATGGGCGTCACGCTCAGCCTCGTGCACTCCCAGGAGGTCAACGCGTCCGCGGTGATCACGGGTGGCCTCTTCGCCCTGATCCCGGGAAGAGCCCTGGTGGCGGGCGTCCAGGACGGCCTGACCGGCTACTACATCACCGCGGCCGCCCGCCTCCTCGAGGTCTGCTATCTCGTCGTGGGCATCGTCGTCGGCGTCCTGCTCGTGCTGTCGCTCGGCGTGATGCTGGACGCGACGAGCCTGCAGCCCGAGACGGCGTTCGTGGCGACCGACTCGCGCCCGGTGATCCAGATCCTGGCGTCGATGGCGCTGAGTCTGGCCTTCGCGATACTGCTCCAGCAGGAACGTCACACCGTGCTGATCGTGACCCTCAACGGCGGTATCGCCTGGGTCATGTTCGGCGCCCTCGCCCAGACGTCGCTGGAGCTCTCGCCGGTCGCCGCGACGGCCGTCGCGGCCGGGCTCGTGGGCCTGTTCGGGCAGCTCTTCTCGCGCTACCGCTTCGCCTCTTCACTGCCGTACGTCACTGCGGCCATCGGCCCGCTGCTGCCCGGCAGCGCGACGTACTTCGGGCTGCTGGCCCTCGCGCAGAACGACATGAACACGGGCATCAACTCGCTCACCAAGGCGGCAGCGACGGCCCTTGCCATCGCGATCGGCGTGAACCTGGGCAGCGAGGTCTCGCGCCTGATCCTCAAGATCCCGGGCGCGACCACCGCGGCGAACCGCCGCGCGGCCAAGCGGACGCGCGGCTTCTGACGCCGTACAGGCTCGTTCGGCGCCGTACGGGCTCGCTACCGCTTGGCGTGCCGGCCGCGCGGTGCCGGGGCCGCCCCGGGGGCGTCGCCCTCGGCCGCGGCCGTCTTCTTGGACTTGCTGCGCGCCCGCAGGAACTCGATGACGATCGGCACCACCGAGATCAGGACGATCAGGATGAGGATCGCCTCGATGTTCTTGTGCACGAAGTCGATGTTGCCCAGCCACGCGCCGAGCAGCGTCACGCCCGCGCCCCACAGGATGCCGCCGATGATGTTGAACGTGATGAACGAGCGGTACCGCATGCCGCTGACGCCCGCGATGATCGGCGTGAACGTACGCACGATGGGCACGAAGCGGGCCAGGACGAGGGACTTCGGGCCGTACTTCTCGAAGAAGTCGTGCGCCTTGACCACGTTCTCCTGCTTGAACAGCTTGGAGTCCGGGCGGTTGAAGAGCGAGGGGCCGACCTTCTTGCCGAAGAGATAGCCCGCCTGGTCACCGAGGATCGCGGCGATGCAGATGAGGACGACACAGAGCCAGAGCGGGAAGTCCAGCTGCTTCGTCGTGATCAGCAGACCCGTCGTGAACAGCAGCGAGTCACCCGGCAGGAAGAAGCCGATGAGCAGGCCCGACTCGGCGAAGACGATCGCGAGCAGACCCCAGACCCCGAACGTGTTCAGGAGGTAATCCGGGTCCAGCCAGCTTGGTCCGAGCGCAAGCGTCGTCACGGTTCCGTGCTCCTGAGGGTGAGAGGGCGATGCGGCGGGGACGGCCGCCCAAAGCTATCAACGCGAGGTGACGTGCCCAGGTTCCACTGCCCTTCCCAGGGTGCACTGTGCGTGATCTGAGACAAAGCTGTGTGCCATGGGTATCGAAGATTTCGGCGGTGGCACCGACCCGCACTCCGACGTACTGGTCGTGACGACGAACGACGTACCGGGGTACCGCGTACAACAGGTTATCGGTGAGGTCTTCGGCCTCACCGTGCGCTCCCGGCACCTGGGCAGCCAGATCGGCGCGGGCCTCAAGTCCATGATCGGCGGCGAGCTGAAGGGCCTCACGAAGACGCTGGTGGAGACCCGGAACCAGGCCATGGAGCGCCTCATCGAGCAGGCACGCGCGCGGGGCGCCAACGCGGTCCTGATGATGCGCTTCGACGTCACCGAGGCCGCGGACGTGGGCACGGAGGTGTGCGCGTACGGGACAGCGGTGGTGATCGTCCAGGAGAGCTGACGTAAGGGGCTTCCGCCATGGCGGAAGCCCCTTACGCGGTCATTTCGCGTCAGCCGGTCACTCGTACGTCGCGTACGCGGTCACTCGTGCCGTGCGTACGCGCTCACTCGTGCCGTGCGGCGTTGGCCCGGATCGCGTCCCTCAGGTGCTCGGCGAGACCCGGCCGCATGGAGTCGTAGAACTCCTTGAACCGCTCGTCGGACACGTACATCTCGGCGAGGCCCTGGTGGATCTCGAAGGTGCACTCGTAGAACCACTTGGTGATGTGCTGCCGGTGTTCCTCGGCCATGGCCACGGCCCGCTCGCCCGTCGCCGCCTCGCCGGCCGCCATGAGGGCGTCGTAGCGCTCTCCCCAGTCGGCGACCTCGGCCTGCATGCGTTTCCAGTCATCCTTGGTGTAGCGGGCGGCCCGCCGCTGTGACTCGGCATACGCGTCCGTGCCGCCCCAGCGCTCCTCCGCCTCCTGCGCGTGCTCCTCGGGGTCCTTGTCCCCGAAGACCTCGAACTTCTCCTCGGGTGTGAGGTTGATGCCCATCTTCCGTGCCTCCATCGCGGTCTCGACGGCGGCGGCCATCTCCTGGAGCTTGGTGATCCGGGCGGTCAGCAGCTCGTGCTGGCGGCGCAGGTGCGCGCGGGTCCGTGTCCGGGTCGTCCAGGAGTGCCGCCACCTGATCGAGGGGGAAGCCGAGCTCCCGGTAGAACAGGACCTGCTGCAGCCGGTCCAGGTCGGCGTCGCCGTAGCGCCGGTGGCCCGCGTGGCTGCGCTCGCTGGGCACGAGCAGGCCGATCTCGTCGTAGTGGTGCAGCGTGCGCACCGTCACTCCGGCGAAACCGGCGACCTGTCCCACGGAGTAGCTCATGGCTGGCTCCCGCCTCTCTCTCGGTACGCGTTTCAGCCTGAATCCTCACGCCACGTGAGGTGCAAGTGCAGAGCCCGGCCGCCGCCCATATCCTCGCCAGCAGGGACATGAAAGCCCCGGACAGGGACAGAAAACCTCAGCCCCGAGGAGACCGCCCATGCCGCTCCATCACAGCGAGGACCCGAAGGGCGACCCCAAGAAGCGCGCCCTTTCGGTGAACCCCTTCTACGGAGAGGCCAACCCGGTCAGCGGCATGACCGAGGCGCCGCCCAAGCACCGCCTCCCCGACGGGCCGCTGCCGCCCACGACGGCGTACCAGCTGGTGCACGACGAGCTGATGCTGGACGGCAACTCACGCCTCAACCTCGCGACCTTCGTCACGACGTGGATGGAACCGCAGGCGGGCGTCCTCATGGCCGAGTGCACGGACAAGAACATGATCGACAAGGACGAGTACCCGCACACCGCCGAGCTGGAGCGGCGCTGCGTGGCCATGCTCGCCGACCTGTGGCGGGCGCCGGATCCGTCGGGCGCCGTCGGCTGCTCGACGACCGGGTCCAGCGAGGCGTGCATGCTCGCCGGGATGGCGCTCAAGCGCCGCTGGGCCAAGAGGAACAGCGACCGCTACCCCTCCCCCACCGCACGCCCCAACCTCGTCATGGGCGTCAACGTCCAGGTCTGCTGGGACAAGTTCTGCAACTTCTGGGAGGTCGAGGCGCGCCAGGTCCCCATGGAGGGCGACCGGTACCACCTCGACCCGGTGGCCGCCGCCGAGCTCTGCGACGAGAACACGATCGGCGTCGTGGCGGTGCTCGGCTCCACCTTCGACGGGTCGTACGAGCCGGTGGCCGAGCTCTGCGCGGCCCTCGACGACCTCCAGGAGCGCACCGGGCTCGACATCCCCGTGCACGTCGACGGCGCGTCCGGCGCGATGGTGGCGCCCTTCATCGACGAGGACCTGGAGTGGGACTTCCGCCTCCCGAGGGTGGCGTCGATCAACACGTCGGGCCACAAGTACGGCCTGGTCTATCCGGGCGTCGGCTGGGCGCTGTGGCGGGACGCGGACTCGCTGCCGGAGGAGCTGGTGTTCCGGGTGAACTACCTCGGCGGAGACATGCCGACCTTCGCGCTGAACTTCTCCCGGCCGGGTGCGCAGGTCGTCGCGCAGTACTACACGTTCCTGCGCCTGGGCCGCGAGGGCTACCGCGCCGTCCAGCAGGCCGCCAGGGACGTCGCCCGCGGCCTCGCGGACCGCGTCGAGGCGCTCGGCGACTTCCGGCTGATCACCCGCGGCGACCAGCTGCCGGTGTTCGCCTTCACGACGCGGGACGACGTGAAGGCGTACGACGTCTTCGACGTGTCCCGGCGGCTTCGCGAGCGCGGCTGGCTGGTCCCCGCGTACACCTTCCCGGCCCACCGCGAGGATCTGGCGGTGCTCCGCGTGGTCTGCCGCAACGGCTTCACGGCCGACCTCGCGGAGCTCTTCCTGGCCGATCTGAGCAGCCTGGTGCCCGAACTGCGGGAGCAGCCGCACCCCTTCACGCGGGACAGGGACGCGGCCACCGGGTTCCACCACTAGGCCCGCAACCAGGCCCGCACGGATTCACGCTGCTACTTGCTGAGCGCCCCGAACCTGCGCACGGCGAGCGGCATGAACACCCCCACGAGCACCACGGGCCACACCACGGCCATGAGCCCCGCGTGCTCGGCGGCCCACGAAGTGCCCACCACCCCGGGGTCGTTGCCGAACAGATCACGGACCGCGGTGGCCGTCGCCGACATCGGGTTCCACTCGACCGTCGCGCCGAGCCAGCCGGGCATGTTCTGCGGGACCGTGAAGGCGTTGGAGAGGAAGCCGACCGGCCAGACCAGGATCTGCACGGCCATGACCAGCTCCGGCCTGCCCGCGACCATCGCCAGGTGGATGCCGATCCACAGCATCGCGAACCGCAGCAGGAGCAGCAGACCGACCGCGCCGAGCGCCTCGCCGATCGAGCCGTGCCAGCGCCAGCCGATGGCGAGGCCGACGCCGATCATGACGATCAGCGAGACGAGCGACTGCAGCATGTCCGCGACCGAACGGCCCACCAGGACCGCGCCGTTGGTCATCGGCATGGACCGGAAGCGGTCGATCACACCCTTGTTGAGGTCCTGCGTGACGGCGACCATGGTCGCGTCCAGGCCGAAGGTCATGGTCAGCGCGAACATGCCGGGCACCAGGAACTCGGCGTAGTCGCCCGCGATGCCCTTTCCGCCGCCGATCAGGAAGTTGAACATCAGCAGGAACATCACCGGGAAGGCCAGGCCGACGAGCACCTGCACGGGCTGCCGCACCCAGTGCGCGAGTTCGCGCCGCGTCATGGTCCAGGAGTCGACCGCGGCCCACCTGAAGGGCGCGCCGCCCGCCGCCGGAGTGCGGCTGATCGTCGTCGTGCTCACACGGCCTCCTTCGTACGTTCCTGGTGATCGGCACGGCCTGTCCGGTCCTCCGCGGGGCCCGTCAGGCGCAGGAACACCTCGTCCAGGGTCGGCCTGCGCACCGCGATGTCCTCCGCCTCGACACCGGCCTCCCGCAGGGCCTGCACGACCCCGGTGAGCGCCGCCATCCGGTCCACCACCGGCGCGCTGGCAAGGCGCCGGTCCGCGTCCAGGGTGGCGTCGCCGGGCAGCAGCCGTGCCGCGAGCTCCAGTTGGGCCGCGTCCCGCACCACCACGTCGATCCGGTCGCCGCCCGTCCTGGTCTTCAGCTCGTCCGCCGTGCCGTCCGCGATGACCCGGCCCCTGTCGATCACCGAGATGCGGTGGGCGAGCTGGTCCGCCTCTTCGAGGTACTGCGTGGTGAGCAGCACCGTCGTGCCGCCGTCGACCAGCGAGCGCACCGCGCCCCAGACCTCCGTGCGGCCCTGCGGGTCCAGGCCCGTGGTCGGCTCGTCCAGGAACAGCACCTCGGGCTCCGTGATGAGCGAGGCCGCGAGGTCGAGGCGGCGCCGCATGCCGCCGCTGTACTGCTTGACCGCCTTGCGGCCCGTGTCCCCGAGCCCGAAGCGCTCCAGGAGCTCGTCGGCCCGCACGCCCGCGCGCCGGGCGCCCAGGTGGTAGAGCCGCCCGAACATGTCCAGGTTCTGCCGGCCGCTCAACTCCTCGTCCAGGGCCGCGTGCTGGCCGAGCAGGCCGATGCGCCTGCGCACCTCGTCCGGCTGCCTGCGCACGTCGTACCCGGCGACCTCCACCCGGCCCTCGTCCGCCCGCAGCAGCGTGGCGAGCACCCGCACCGCCGTGGTCTTGCCCGCGCCGTTCGGGCCGAGCACGCCGTGCACCGTGCCGCGCCCGACCGCCAGGTCCAGGCCGTCCAGCGCCCGCTTCTCCCCGTACCGCTTCCGTGCGCCCTCGACGACGATCGCGTCCGTCATCCGTCTCCCTCCGAGCCCGTGCCACCCCGTAGTCAAACTTGACTACGAACTCAACGCGAAGGAAGGTATCCCCGAATCCGTCATTAGTCAAACTTGATCAGCGGCCACCCCCGGCACCGCTCAGCGATCGTCCTCCGCGTGCGTCTCCCCGGACGCGAACGGGTTCTCCTCGCCCTCGCCGAGGATGCCCACGAACGGCTCACCCTCCCCCGCGAACGTGTACGCCCCGCCCTCGATCCGCTCGATCAGGCCCCGCGTCCACTCCACGCCGCCGTCGGCCGTGTGGACCCAGAGGTTCATGATCTCGCCGATGTGCCCGAGCTGCTCCGGGCCGTCCTCGGGCGTGTAGTACTCCGTGACGGATCTGCGCCAGTCCTCGATGCCCCGCACCCGCTGCCTGAGCAGCTCGACCGCCTCGCCGCGGGGCAGGTCGACGATGAAGCCGAGGGCCGCCGAGAGCATGTCAGGGCGCTGGTCGTACGAGACGAGGTTGGACCGGAGCAGGTTCAGGAACTCCTCGGTGCCCGCCTCCGTGATCTCGTACTCCGTGCGCGGCGGGCCGCCCGCCGTCGACGGGGCGATCTCGTGCGCGAGCAGCAGGCCCTGCTTGGCCATCTGCTTCAGGGCGTGGTAGATCGAGCCGGGCTTGGCGTTGGACCACTCATGGGCGCCCCAGTACTCCAGGTCGTTGCGCACCTGATAGCCGTGGGCCCGCCCGTGCTGACGGACGGCGCCGAGGACCAGCAGTCGGATCGCCGACATCGGGCCACCTCCTTCTCACTTCTAATCAACTTTGATTAGAGTAGCGGCATGGCCGAGACAATGATCCCCTTGTTCCCCTGCCACGAGCTCGACGAGACCCTCGACTTCTACAAGGCCATCGGTTTCGAGGTGACCTTCCGCCAAAAGGCGCCCAATCCGTACGCAGTGGTTCGGCGCGGCGACATGGAGCTGCAGTTCTTCCAGCTCAAGGGCTACGACCCGCAGGCCTCCCACAGCACCTGCTACGTCATGACCGACCGCGTGGACACCCTCCACGACGCTTTCCGCGCCGGGCTCAAGCAGGCCCTCGGGCGGATACCGACCCGCGGTCTGCCCCGGATCGGCGCCGTGAAGGACATGAGCTACGGGGTGCGGCAGTTCCTGATGACGGACCCGGCGGGCAACTGCGTCCGCATCGGGCAGCCCATCGCCGATTCCTTCGAGCACGCGCCGGTACCCAGGGAGAGGTACGCGCGCGCCCTCCACCAGGCCACCCTCCTCGGCGAGTCCAAGGAGGACCACGCGGCAGCCGCCCGCATCATCGACAGCGCCCTCGCGGCCGACGGCACCCCCACCCCCGAACAGCTCAGGGAGCTGTACACCCTGCGGGCGGAGATGGCCGCACAGCTCGGCGATGAGGAGCAGGAGACACGGTTCCTGGAGCTGGCAGCCGGCTCTGGAGCCAGCCCCGGACCCGGATCCGGACCCGGCCCCGACCCCGAGGGCCTCTAGCCCCAGCTCTCGCCGCGCTCCTGGGCCACCAGCTCGAAGGCCGTCTTGCCGTCGAGGGTCTCGCGGATGATGTCGGCGTGGCCCGAGTGCCGGGACATCTCGGTGATCAGGCGGAGCAGCACCCACCGCATCGACACGTCCTCCTTCGGGAACCACGGCTCGTCGGGGAGCGCGAAGGTCTCGTCGAGCGTGGGCAGGGAGCGGATGAACTCCGCGGTCCGCTGGGCGACTTGACCCCAGTACGCGAGCACCGAATCGACCGTCTCGCCCTCGATCAGGCGGAAGCACTCGTCCCAGTTCGCCTCGGTGCGCTCGATCGCGGGGGCGACGCCCTTCGCCCGCGAGATCCACCCCTCCTCGACCTCCGCGACATGCTTGAGCAGCCCGGAGAGCGAGAGCTCGCTGGCGCTCGGCTTGGTGGCCGCCTGCTCGTCGGTCAGGCCGAGCAGGGCCCGCCGGATGCCGCCGCGTTCGGCGTCGAGGAAGGCGAGCAGCGCGCCGCGCTCGTCGCCGGGGGCCTCTGCGTTGACGTGGGTGACCATGGGGTCCGCCTCTCCGAGCCTGTGGAGCCTGCCGGGCTTTCCGACACCACTGACGTTACGGACCCTTGCGGTCAGGTTCTGTCCGCAAGGGTCCGTGAGTTCTTGACGTACGGGATGGAGCCCCAGAAGGGCTCAGAAGGTCAGGAAGGGCTCAGAACGGGAAACGGGAGCGTCCGTGCTGCACCGAGATCCACTGCTGCGTCGTGAACGCGTCCACCGTCGACTCGCCGTTGAGGCGCCCGACGCCCGAGTGCTTCTCGCCGCCGAAGGGCACGATCGGCTCGTCGTGCACGGTGCCGTCGTTCACGTGGAACATGCCGCTGTTGATCCGCTGCGCGAACCGCACGCCGCGCTCGACGTCGGCCGTGTGGACGGCGCCGCTGAGCCCGTACGGGGTGTCGTTGGCGATCCGTACGGCCTCTTCCTCGCCGTCGAAGGGCACGAGGAGCGCCACCGGGCCGAAGACCTCCTGGCGCAGGACCGGGGCGTCGGCCGCCAGGTCCGTGAGGACGGTGGGCGCCACCAGGTTGCCGTCCGTGCTGCCGTGCAGGAGCGCCTTGGCGCCCGCGGCCACCGCCTGGTCGACGGTCTTCGTCACCGCGTCCGCCTGCGAGGAGTTGATCAGCGGGCCGATGTGGGTCGACGGGTCCGCCGGGTCGCCGACCTTCAGGGACGCGACCTTGGCGACGAACCTCTCGGTGAACTCCGCCTCCAGGGAGCGGTCCACGAGGATGCGGTTGGCGGCCATGCAGACCTGCCCCTGGTGCACGAAGCGGCTGAAGACCGCCGCGTCCACGGCGTAGTCGATGTCCGCGTCGTCCAGGACGACCAGGGCGCTGTTGCCGCCGAGCTCAAGGATCGAGCGCTTGAAGTTCGCGGCGCAGACCGTGCCGACGTGGCGGCCCACGCGGTCCGAGCCCGTGAAGGAGATGACGCTCGGGACCGGGTGCTCGATGAACGCGTCACCGATCTCGGCGATGTCGGTGATCACCACGTTCAGGACACCGGCCGGAAGACCCGCCTCCTCGAAGAGCTTCGCGAGGAAGCTGCCGCCCATCACGGGCGTGTTCTGATGCGGCTTGAGCACCACCGCGTTGCCCAGGGCGAGCGCCGGGGCGACCGTCTTGAGGGAGAGCAGGAGCGGGAAGTTGAAGGGGCTGATGACACCGACCACGCCGACCGGGACGCGGTAGAGGCGGTTCTCCTTGGTGTCGTCCGGCGACGGCAGGATGCGGCCCTCGGGCTGCAGCGCGACGTGGACGGCCTCGCGCAGGAACTCCTTGGTGAGGTGGATCTCGAAGGCGGCCTTGAGCCGGGTGCCGCCCAGTTCGGCCACGATCGCGTCGGATATCTCTTCCTCACGGTCCTCGACGATGCGCAGGGCACGCTCGAAGACGGCGCGCCGGGCATAGGGGTTGGTCGCACCCCACGCCTTCTGGGCACGCTCGGCCGCCCGGTAGGCCTGGTCCACCTCGTCGGCCGTCGCCACGGTGATCGACGCGAGCTTCTCCCCGTTGTACGGATTGAAGTCGATGATGTCCCAGGAGCCGGAACCGGCCTTCCACTCACCGTCTATGTACTGGTGAGCCAGGTCAGTGAAGAAGGACGACATGAGACCCCTAGACGCAGACTGTGCAGTCAACTGATTTCACGTCATCCTACTGATGGGTCACGTGAGTTGGAGCAGACCACGGAGAAGGTCGCGACTATCGGCCGGATTGGGGCTGTCGCTCTGCAGCTCGCCCACCACCCGCTCGTACTGGCCGACTTCCTCCGGCTTGTCGAGGTACAAGGCTCCCGTCAGCTGCTCCACGTACACGACGTCCGAGAGGTCCGACTCCGGGAAGCGCAGCATGGTGAACGCTCCGCTCTCGCCCGAGTGCCCACCGAAACTGAACGGCATGACCTGAAGGGTGACATTCGGCCGTTCGGAAATGTCGATCAGATGCTGGATCTGACCACGCATCACTTCCCGGTCTCCGTACGGGCGTCGGAGCGCGGCCTCGTCGAGCACGCAGTGGAAGCGGGGAGCGCGCTCGGAGACGAGCAGCTTCTGGCGTTCGAGGCGGAGGGCGACGCGGCGCTCGATGTCCGCCTTGCTCGCGCCCTTCATGCCGCGCGCGACGACCGCGTGGGCGTACGCCTCGGTCTGCAACAGGCCGTTGACGAACTGGACTTCGTACACGCGGATGAGCGAAGCGGCGCCTTCGAGCCCCACGTACGTCTGGAACCAGCCCGGCAGGACATCCGAGTAACTGTGCCACCAGCCCGCGAGGTTGGCCTCTTTGGCGAGCGAGAGCAGCGCGACACGCTCGACCTCGTCGGTGACGCCGTACAGCGTCAACAGGTCCTCGACGTCCCTGGACTTGAAGCTCACCCGTCCCAACTCCATGCGGCTGATCTTCGATTCGGAGGCTCGGATCGAGTAGCCGGCCGCTTCACGGGTGATGCCGCGCGATTCCCTCAGGCGCCTCAGTTGCGAGCCAAGGAGCATGCGCCGTACGACCGAGCCGCTCGACTCCCCTGCGGTCACTTCGCTCAATCCTCCCCATCACTTGGAAGCCAGCAGTCTGCCATTAAACGCTTCAGGCCGTACTCGTTCGGTTACAGAAACGGAAAGCCTTCGGAAGTCCTCCACAAGAAGTCGTAGGAAGAAATGGGCAAGAAGTGGCACGGGAACGAGCAAGTCCGGCGCGTGCACGTGCATCTGCCCTTGCATCTGCTGTACGCATTCGGAACCATGGTCCGCGCGACACCGCTGTATATGCATCGGGCCGAGCTGTACCGATGCGTTCGCAGCGTCGTTGCACCGACCGCACCACCGCTCCATCGCTATGTACCGCGAAACCGGGGAGTGCCTCGCATGGGGACGAATGGATCGACCATGCTCGAGCCGTTACGGCAGGGGCTTCCCCCACTCGACCCCTCAGCGGTCTCGAGCGCTGCGTCCTGTTCCCTGCCCGCCCGCTACGAAGCGGTGGGCAGCGCGCGGCAGTTCACCCGCAAGACGCTGTGTCAGTGGGAACTGGAAGAGCGCTTCGACGACATCGCCCTGGTCGTGTCCGAGTTGGTCACCAACGCCCTGAGACACGCGCTGCCGTCCGACACCCCGCGCGACCACGGGCCGCCCGTGCGGCTGCACTTGATGCGCTGGACCTCGCGCCTGGTGTGCGCGGTGCGCGACCCCAGTGACGACAGCCCGGTCGCGCGCGAGACCGACGACGACTTCTCGGCCGAGTCGGGCCGCGGCCTGTTCCTTGTGGACTCGTTCAGCGACAGCTGGGGCTGGCACCCGCTCGCGGGCGCGCTGCGCGGCAAGGTCGTGTGGGCGCTGTTCCAGCTGGCATAGGGCTCAAGCAACCCAGTGGCGGGCCGACCACCCGTCCCAGCAGCGGGGCCGACCACCTATATGAGGTGGTCGAAGTCCCCGTCCTTCATCCCGAGCAGCATCGCCTCGATCTCGGCGCGCGTGTAGACGAGCGCCGGGCCGTCGGGGAACCGCGAGTTGCGTACGGCGACGTCGCCGCCCGGCAGCTTCGCGAACTCCACGCACGCGCCCTGCGAGTTGCTGCGCCTGCTCTTCTGCCAGACCACCCCGTGAAGCTCCGTGGCAGCCATGCCGTTAAACACGTGGTGCACAGTCGCTCCCCGGTGGTGCAGTGCCTGATGTGGCTCTAGATGCAGTGGTCAACTGTCCCGGATCATAGCTGTGTTCACATGCCGATGCATGGGCAGATGCACGTGCACGCGGGGTGTTCCCTTGGTTACAGCTCTGTCAGCACCTGCCCAAGACCCCGCACGGCATGCGAACGCCGTGTAATAGACGGCCTGCGAACGCCGTGTACTAGGAACAGACGCGCACCGCGCCCCAGGTGTTCCACGTTCCGTGTAATGGTCCGGTCCACGCCCGCACGACGAGAAACAGGACGTGCCCCGCGAAGTGATCGCGGGGCACGTCCTGCGGGCTTGACGCGGGGTGCTCGGGTGGGTCGTGGCGAGGATCCGCCGCGCGGCGTCGGCCCAGCTCAGCGCGGGGAGCCGTACGGCAGCAACGCCATCTCGCGGGCGTTCTTGATCGCGCGGGCCAGCAGCCGCTGCTGCTGTGCGGAGACCCGGGTGACCCGCCGGGAGCGGATCTTCCCCCGGTCCGAGATGAACTTGCGAAGCAGATCCGTGTCCTTGTAGTCGATGTACGTGATCTTCGCCTGGTCCAGGGGGTTGGGGCGGGGCTTCTGGACGCGGGCGGACGGCTTGCGGGCGGACGGCTTGCGCGGGGACGGATCGCGTGGGGACGGATCGCGTGGGGACATTCAGACCTCCAGGAGGGTGTCGAAGGCGGGGGGCAGGTGTTTCCAGGCATCGCGCCCCGCGGCGTACTCCTCGTCGGTCAACAGGCAGGACTCCAGGACCTCTTCGAGACCCTCGCGGTCCAGGCCCGGCGACGTGAACACCAGGTGCTGGCAGCAGTCGCCGTGCTCCGGATGCCAGTCGAGGGCGGCCGCGGCACGACGCACCGGCGGCACCATCTCCCACGCGGCGTCCGGCAGCGAGGCCAGCCAGGGCCCCGCACTCTCCACGCACAGCGCACCGCCCGCCGCGTCCCAGCCGAGCAGCGTGTCCGGGTGGTCGGCCAGCCAGAACCTGCCGCGGCTGCGGGCCGCCGCGCAGGTCAGGTCCTCCAGGGCCTGGTAGAGCCGCTCCGGGTGGAAGGGCCTGTCCCGGTGCCATACGAGGGTGGCGACCCCCGCCTCGTCGGCGTCGGTCGGCAGCAGCGCGCAGGACGGATGCTGGGCCGCGGCCGCCGCCTCGACGTCGAATCCGGCGAGCGCGGCACCCGCCAGGTCCCCATGACCGCTGATCGGGACCTGGCGGGCGGTCGGGTGGAGCTGGGCGAGCAGCGCGCGGTCCTCGTCGTCGGCGTCGGCGGAGTCCGCGACGGCGAGCACGGGGGCGTACTCGAGCTGGCGGGCCCAGGTGTCGGCGACCGTGCGCTGATCCGTGGCGGCCGCGGCTAGCCCGGCCTCCATGAGGTCGTCGCCGTTGCCGAGGCAGGGCAGGAGCAGGGCCGGGTCGACGGCCGTGATCACGCCGCTCAGCCGCAGCCCCTCGTGCGCGTGCGCCGTGATCACCTCGGCCATCGCCTTGGGCTCGACGGAGTCCCACAGCTCGACGACCGCGAGCCGCGTGAGACCGGAGTCCGCGAGCCGTTCGAGCTCGGGCACCAGATCCTCGCGCAGGGCGCAGCACGCGCAGTCGTTGACCAGCGGCGCCTCACCGCTGGAGAGCACTCCGGTGGCGTCGCGCACCGTACGTACGACCGTGCCGTGCACGGCCGTCGCCAGGTCGTGGTGGAGCGCCACGCTCCCCGGAACAGCGGCGAGGAGCCGCTCGACGGCCTGCTTGCGGGCGTCGGAGTGCAGGCCGCCGACGATGGCGACGTCCATGGGCAGGGGACGGGGTTGAGGGCGGGGGTCAGGGCCGGAGCGGGGGTTGGGGTCGGGGTTCATGGCGCTCATCGCGCTCGTCGCGCGCTGTAGCGGCGCTCGAAGCGCTCCACGCGGCCCGCGGTGTCCAGGACCTTGGCCGTCCCTGTGTAGAAGGGGTGGCTCGCGGAGGAGACCTCGACGTCGATGACGGGGTAGGTGCGCCCGTCCTCCCATTCGACCGTCTTCTCGCTGGTCGCCGTGATTGGGGTCTCCCCTGCTCGAGCGAAGCCGAGAGCTTGGGGAAGGGTGAGGAAGGCGAAGCCGGCGGACTTGTCGCGGAAGACGACGGGGCCGTACGGCGGATGGATGTCCTTGCGCATGGCGGTCAGCGCTCCTCTCGGAAATCGACGTGCCGCCCGACGACCGGGTCGTACTTGCGCAGCGTCATGCGGTCGGGGTCGTTACGGCGGTTCTTGCGGGTCACGTACGTGTAGCCGGTACCGGCGGTGGACCGGAGCTTGATGATCGGGCGGAGTTCGTTGCGGGCCATGGCGCTAGTGTATGAAAATGAATCCCGTTTTCAAAACGGTTCCGCAGGGGTTCTCCTCCCCATGACCGAGAGGTGCGTCACCTTGTCCGCCCACTGCCAGCTGACCGGCGCCACGCCGGGCTTCGGCAACCAGATCTCCCACTCCCACCGGCGCACGTCACGCCGGTTCGACATCAACGTCCAGCGCAAGCGCTACTGGCTGCCGAGCGAGGGCCGCCACGTACGGCTGCGGCTCAGCGCCAAGGGCATCAAGACCGTCGACGCCATCGGCATCGAGGCCGCCGTCGCCAGGATCCGTGCACGTGGGGTGAGGGTCTGATGGCCAAGAAGAGCAAGATCGCGAAGAACGAGAAGCGGCGCGAGATCGTCGCGCGGTACGCCGTGCGGCGGGCCGAGCTGAAGGAAATCGTCCGCCGCCCCGGCACGGGCGAGGCCGAACGGCGCGCCGCCCAGGAGGAGTTGGCGCGACAGCCGCGGGACGCGAGTGCGACGCGCGTACGCAACCGGGACAGCGTCGACGGCCGCCCGCGCGGATACGTGGGGAAGTTCGGCCTCTCCAGGGTGAAACTGCGTGACCAAGCGCACGCCGGATTCCTGCCCGGGGTGCGCAAGTCGTCCTGGTAGCTTGGCGCGCGATTCACTGACTTGATTCGACCGTCATGTAGTTCGACTGTCATGTAGGGGGACTTCAGTGCGGATGCACGTCCGGAACGTACGTATCGGTGCCGCGGCGGCGGGTCTTGTCGCCGCCCTTGTCCTGACCGGTTGCAGCAGTGACGGCGGCGACGGTGAGGACTCGGGCAAGGACAAGGACAAGGGATCGAGCTCGGGCTCGGACTCTGGCTCGGCGGGTTCCTCCGGCGGGTCCGATGCGCCGGACGAGGGCGGCAAGGACGGCAGCTCCGAGGGCAGCTGGGTCGCCACCGCCGACGGGAATCCGCTCGCGCTGGTCATCGCCGGGAAGCAGGCCACGCTGCTCGGGGAGAACGTCCTGTGCAGTGGGACCGCCGGTGGCGACGCGATCAAGCTCAAGTGCGTCAAGGGCGACTCGGACCGGACCGAGGGCACGGTCGAGTCGGTCAACGGCACGTCGATGACGGTCTCTTGGCAGGGCGCGGGGCAGGACCAGTTCACGAGGACCAAGGGCGGGAAGCTGCCCGAGGGCCTGCCTACGGCGGGGATTCCTCAGTCCTGAGTCTCTGATCCGATCGGCGGCTAGCGGGCCGTGGGACCTTGTTCGGGGTTCCGCGGCCCGCTGTCTTTCTGGCCTTTCTGGCCCTTCTGGTCTTTCTGGCCTTCCTGGCCTTCCTGGCCTTCCTGGTCTGTTTGTGTGGCTGTCTCTGTGCCGTCCACCAGCATGGGCGGCGGCGCCGTGTCCAGGGCGTCCGACAGTTCCTCGAGGGTCGCGAGGAGGAGGCTCGCTCCTCTGCGTACGACCCGGTCGGGTACTCCCTCGCCGTCCCACTCGTCGAGGGCCTTGCGCACGGCCTCCCACTTCGGGACGCGGCGTTCACGCACGGCCTTCGCGCCCGCCTCGGTCGACTTGCGCAGGGCCTGGGCGAGGCGGTCGGCCGCGGGGACGGGGGTCGCGTCGCGGTCCGGGAGGTGGGCCTCCATCAGCATGGCCACGCGGCCGAGTTGGGCGAGGATCTCCTCGGCGTCGGCTGCCGCGGCGCGGGAGAGGCCGCGGTGGCGCACCGGTTCGTTCTTGGCTCGGGCCGCCGCTTCCTGCCAGGCGATGCGGGCGTCGCGGGCGGCGAGGAGCGCGCCGCGGACGTCCGGGCAGTTGCTGCCCGTGGGGTCGGCGTAACGGCTGACGACGGCTGCGGCGTAGCGGCCGTCCGCGATCAGCCAGTCGGCGAGGCGGTTGCGCAGGCGCGGGGTCTCCCAGGCCGGATACACGGCGTACGCGATCATCGCGAGGACACCGCCGAGGAGCGTGAGGACGACGCGTTCCGGCACCGTCTGCGTCCACTGCTCGCCGCCCATGCCGAGCAGGAACACGACGTACGCGGCGACGCAGGCCTGGGCGGCGACCTGGCCCGTGCGCATGAGCAGGTACATCATTCCGGCGCAGAGCACGGCGAGTGCCGCGGAGAGCTCGGTGTCGGGGTCCGCCAGTTGCACCAGGCCCGTGGCCAGGGCGACGCCGACGAGGGTGCCGCCGAAGCGGGCCACCGCGCGGGAGTACGTCTGCGAGAAGTCCGGGCGCATCACCATCACGGAGGCCATGGGGGCCCAGTAGCCGTGACCGAGGGGGAGCCAGGTCCCCAGGAGGTAGCCGGCGGCTGCCACCGCGGTGACGCGGATCGCGTGGCGGGTGATCGGGGATTCGTGGCGGCGGCGGAGTTCGGTCCTTATGGCGCGGAGGGCCGCGGGGAGGAGAGCGGGGAAGGTGGGGCGTAGGAGGGGGGTGGGGGTTGGGGGTGGGGTGGGCGTTGGGGTTGGGGTTGGGGCTCCGTCGGGGGCGGGGGTGGGTGGGGGTGCCTTGTCTGGGGGTCTGCCTGCTGTTTCGACCACGTCGCGGAGCAGGGCCGCCAGGCGCTTCGCCGCTCTTTGGGCCGGGCCGGTGAGGATGGCTCCGGTGTCCGGGGTCTGGAGAGTGGCCACGGCCGCGGGCGGGATCTTGACCGGCTCGCCCTGGCGGATCGCCCTGGCCGCCGCGTCCAGGATGGCGCCCGCAGCGGCCAGGATCTCGCGTACGCGGTCGCGTTCGGGGCCCTCTTCGGGGACGCCGACCGCCGGGTCGGCCAGGGATGCGAGTACCGGGCGGATGCGTTCCGCGAGGCCGCGGGCGCCGTGGAGTTCGGCGGGGCGGGTGCGGGCCTGGCGCGGGGTGACGGTCGCCGCGTCGCGGGCCGCCATCAGGGGTTCGGGGTCGAAGTCGGCGTGGGGGTCGTGGCGGAGGCGGCGGGCGTAGTCGGCCTCGGCCGCGAGGGCGTCGGCGAGGGCGTCTCGGTGGGCGCCCCATCTGCGTACGGGGAACAGGACCACGAGCGCGGCCTGGACGGCGCCGCCCACCACCATCATCGCGGCGTGGCCGGCCGCGGCGGCGAGGGAGCCGGGGAGGGTGACCGTGACCAGCATGATCGCGACGTTGGAGGAGGCGATGATGCCGATGGTCGGGCCTGCGGCCCAGCTAAGGCCCGAGAGGAAGGTCCAGAGGGAGAGGAGGGCGAGGAAGAGGAGGGTGTGGGAGCCGGTGAGGTAGCCGAGGAAGGTGGAGATGGCGAGGCTCGTGCCGGAGGCCAGGGCCAGTTCCGGGCGGGGGCGCCAGCTGCGCTGGAAGGTGGCGATGGCTGCCTGGAAGGCACCGAAGGCGGAGCTTGCGGCTACGGCCGGGCCGAAGAGGGTGAGGCTGACGCCGATGATGATCGCGAGGCCGGCTGCGCCGCGGAGGGCGATGAGGGGTTCGAGGCGCTTCCGCTCGACGGTCAACCCCGAGCGGGTGGTCTCCTTCAGCGCCCGAAGCCAGGTCACTCTGTGATGATACGGGGCATATCGGGCTTATCTGTGGCGAGGGTGCCGTTCACGGCGCGGGGCCGTCTGCGGAGCGGGACGGGGCCGTCTGCGGAGCGGGACGGGGCCGTCTGCGGAGCGGGGCCGCGCCGGTATGTCCGTACTCGCTATCGTCCGGTGACCGCGTTGCCACTCCGGCGAGGGAGTCCGGCGAACCGTGCTCCGTGCGGACATACCGGCACGTCCCCTCAGGAGCGCTGCCGCCTGCGAGCCGTCGTTCGCACAGGAGCGGATGCGGGGCAATCGGGCGGGTGGGCGGGAAAGGCTCGTTCGGCTAGGGGCGGATGCGGGGTGCCGGGCGGGCGGGTGGGAGAGGCCCGTTCGGCAAGGGGGCGGATGCGGGGTGCCGGGCGGGTGGGTGGGAGAGGCTCGTTCGGCAAGGGGTGGATGCGGGGTGAGCGAGTGGGCAAGGGGCGGCGCCGCCCACCCTGCCGCCTAGGGGAGACCGTGCCGGCCGGGGGCCATGTGGGCCTCGTCCGCCGCCGCCGTTCCGTGGGTCCAGCCTTCGAGGTCCGTCGCACCCCGCACCCGGGTGGTGGTGGTCTCCGGGAACATCCGCTCGGTGTGGGACGTGACGGCCACGTCCCGGGCGGCCAGGACAGGCAGCAGCTCCCCCGCGTCCGGCGACTCCACGGTGACGTCCTGCGCCGCCGCGGCGAGGCGCGCACCCAGGCGGTTCGCGTAGGCCAGCAGGAACGCCTGACGGAACGTCTTCGTACGCTTCCGGCCGCCCGCCCGCTGCCCCGCCTCCGCCTTCGTCATCGCCGCCGTCCCCTGCACGAGGAGGGACGTGTGGAGGAGTTCGACCACTTCCAGGTCGGGCTCGAAGCCGACGACGGTCGAGAATCCGTACGCCTCGTTCCACACCGCACGGCAGCGGTTCGCGGTGGCCACCGCGTCCAGGAGGATCGCCTTCGCCGTCTCGTACGGGGCGTCCACGCCGATGCGGCAGGCGCCGGGAGTGTCCTTGGCGTGGGTGCGGGACGCGAGCAGGGCCTCGTCGATGGTGTGCCTGGCCATCAGCTCCTGCGCCTTGGCGGTGAGCGCCTCCGCCTCCTCGGGGAATCCGGTCGCCTCGGCCTTGGCCAGGAGGGCACGGATGCGGGTGAGGATGCGGGGCTCTTCGTGGCCGGGAGGCGGGGGCGCGTGGAGCGGGGTGCCGGGGGCGGGGCCCACCGGCTCGATCGCGGGGAGGCGCAGGAGGAGGCGGTAGAGGGCGAGGGTGGTGGTGGCCTGGGAGAAGCGGTCGGAGAAGCGGTCGGATCTGGGGCTGCCGTGGGGGGCGAGCTCGGTCAGCTGCGCCTGCCAGCGGGGCGGGAGTGTGTCGCCGTACCGCCTGGTCTCCGTGGTGATCAGCTCGGCGGCCAGCTGTGCCTGGTGGGCACGGTCGGTGCCGTGGGCGGCGTCGTCCTGGGCGCGGCCGACCATGCGCAGGATGTCCGCCGGCTGCCAGCCCCGCTCCCACGCGCGGCGCACCAGCTCCTCACCCCTGCGCCACAGCTCCGCGTCGGCCTCGGGGGCGGCCGCCAGGAGGGACGCGCCGGTGTCGAGGCCGTCGACGCCGTCCGCGTACAGCGCTGCCGCGAACGCCTTGTCGATCACCTCGGTCACCCCGGTCGCCTGATCATCCATACGTCAAGGGTATGGCTGGCCATACCCCCAGTACGCCCCCCAGTGGTCGTGCCCGGCGGGGCGGCGGGCGGTTGGGTTGAGGCATGACCTCAACTGCCGTACGGCTCACCGCCGTCCGCCGCCTCTACCGCGATGTGACCGCCCTCGACGGCGTCGACCTCGCGATACGCGCAGGGACCTTCACCGCGATCATGGGCCCTTCCGGCTCCGGCAAGTCGACGTTGCTGCAGTGCGCGGCCGGGCTCGACCGGCCGACGTCCGGGACGGTGGAGGTGGGCGGCACGGAGCTGACCGGGCTGAGCGAGCGCCGGCTGACGCTGCTGCGCAGGGATCGCATCGGCTTCGTCTTCCAGTCCTTCAACCTCCTTCCGTCGCTGACCGCGGCCCAGAACGTCGCCCTCCCGCTGCGGCTCGCGGGGCGCAGGCCCTCGCGTACGGAGGTGGCGGACGCGCTGGCCCGGGTGGGTCTCGGTGACCGTGCCCGGCATCGGCCCGGGGAGCTGTCGGGTGGTCAGCAGCAGCGGGTCGCGCTGGCGCGTGCGCTCGTCACGCGGCCTGCCGTGCTGTTCGGCGACGAGCCGACCGGTGCGCTCGACACGACGACCAGCCGTGAAGTGCTCGTGCTGTTGCGGGAGTTGGTCGACGGGGAAGGGCAGACCACCGTGATGGTCACGCATGACCCCGTGGCGGCGGCGTACGCGGACCGGGTGGTGTTCCTGGTGGACGGGCGGGTCGCCGATGAGGTGCTTGCGCCGGATGCGGGGGAGGTGGCTCGGCGGATGGCGGGGCTTGAGGTGGGGGGCTTGGAGGGTGGGCGCTTTGGGGTTGAGGGCGGTCGCGAGGCGGGCGGCTTTGGGGCGGGTTGCGGAGAGGTTGTTGCTCGATGATTCTTCTCGCTTCCCTTCGCACGCGCTGGGTCGGCCTGCTCGGCGCCTTCGTCGCCGTCGCGCTCGGCGTGGCGCTCACTGCCGCGATGGGACTGGGGCTCGCCTCGACGTTCAGTGCGCCTGAGCGGGAGCCCGTGCGGTTCGCCGGGTCCCCCGTGGTCGTTATGGGGCAGAACACCCTGACTGTCCCGGTAAAGCGAGGGCCGGACGTCGAGTTCGTGTCGAAGCCGCTCGCTCATCCACACCCTGTGGATATCGAACTTCTGCGCGAGCTTCGACGCCTCGGACCGGTGCAGCTGGATGGGGTGGCCGCATGGGATGCGGTGGGTGTGGATGCTCCTGCCGAGGAGGTGCGGGAGGCCGTCGAGGCCAGCGGCACTCGGGCTCGCGTCCTGACCGGGGGTGACCGGCGGCTCGCCGATCCGGAGCCGGGGCGGGATGCGGATGCACTGGTGGCGGTGAACTCCTTCTTGGGCACGGCGGGCGGGGTGTCAGCCTTTGTCTCGGTTTTCGTCACGGCGTCCACCTTCGCCTTTGTCGTGGCGCTGCGGCGGCGGGAGTTCGGGCTGCTGCGGATGGCCGGAGCGACGCCGGGGCAGGTGCGCAGGCTGCTGCTCGCCGAGGCGCTCGCGGTGGGGGTCGTGGCCTCCGGGGTGGGCTGTGCGCTGGGGGCGTGGGGCGCGCCGGTGCTTGCCGAGGCCTTGGTGGACGCGGAGATCGCTCCGGAGTGGTTCGGGATCGGCGGGGCGGTCTGGCCGTACCATCTCGCCTTCTGGGTCGGGGTTTCGGTGGCCTTCTCCGGGGCGTGGATCGCCTCGCGGCGGGCGGGGCGCGTGGGTCCTGTCGAGGCGCTGCGGGACGCGTCCGTCGACACCGGGGTCATGCCGTGGAGTCGGCGGATCGTGGGGGGCGCGCTGCTGGTGGCGGGGGTGGGGATGCTGGTCTTGACCCTGTGGACCGACCCGTCGGCGCTGATGAAGCGGAAGACGTATACGACCCAGCCGATGATCCTGATCACCGCACTCGCCGCGCTCACTCCCCTTCTCGTACGTCCCGTCCTGCGCGCCGTCCGCCTTCCCGGCGCGGTCGGGCTCCTGGTCCGCGAGAACTCAGCGGCGTCCGTGCGGCGCACGGCGGCCGTCGCGGCGCCGGTCCTGGTGACGGTGGCTCTCGCGGGCTCGCTGTTCGGCTCGGCGGAGACTGCGGGAGGGGCGAGGGCGGAGGAGGCGAGGGAGCGGACGGGGGCCGAACTGGTGGTGACGGGGGACGACTTGAGGCCACCGGAAGCAGGGAAGGTCGACGGGGTGAAGGTGGCTGCGTCGTCGGCGACCACGGCCGTGTTCGTACGGGAGGAAGGCACGGCGCTGATCCGCTCGGAGGCGCGGGCCGTGAGGGATCCGGCGGCGTTCGCTGCGGTGTCGCGGCTGCCGGTGGTGGCGGGGGACGTACGTGATCTCGACGACCGGTCGATCGTCGTGAACGAGGAGTGGGAGCGGCGGCGGGTGGGTGAGCGGGTCGATGTCTGGCTCGGGGACGGCAGGCCTGCGCGGCTGCGGATCGTCGCGGTGCTTGCGCGCGGGACCGGGGACGGCGGGGCGTACGTCACGTCGGCCAATGCGGGGGCGGCGGCGCGGATTGACCGTATTGACGTGGGGCTGCGGGCCGGGGCGGACCGGGACGAGGTGGCGGCGGCGCTGCGGGGCGAGGGCGGGGGTGAGAGTGGGGGCGAGGGCGGGCTTCGGGTGCGGTCGGCGGAGGAGTGGCTGGCGGACACGCACCCGGCGACGAAGCCGCAGACGCGGCTGGGGCTGCTGGTGCTGCTGGGTATCGCTCTGGTCTACACGGTCATCTCGCTGGCGGGAACGCTGCTGATGGCGACGTCGGTACGGGGCCCTGAGCTGCGGTCGCTGCGGATGGCCGGGGCGACGTGGGGGCAGGTGCGGTTGGTGATCGCCGGGGAGTCGCTCCTTGCGGTGGCGGTGGGCGCGGCACTGGGCCTGGCGGTCACGCTGCTCAACCTGGGCGCGCTGAGCGCGGGCCTTGCGCGGGTGTCGGCGCCGGCGGGGGTGGTGATGCCCTGGGGGGTGGTGGGGGTGGCTGCGGGGGTCTGCGCGGTGGTTGGTGCGGGGGTGGGGGTGCTGGGGGTGCGGAGGCGCTGAGCGCTGGGTCCGCCGGTGGGGGGTGCGGGGCCGTGCCGGTATGTCCGTCCTCGCTATCGTCCGGTGGCCGCGGGGCTACTTCGCTGCCGGAGCGCCGCGAACCGTGCTCCGGGCAGACATACCGCCACGTCCCCTCACGAGCGCTCCCGACTGCAGGGCCACGAGCGGGCGGGCGGGAAAGGCTCGTTCGGCAGGGGGCGGATGCGGGGTGAACGGGCGGGTGGGCGGGAAAGCCTGTTCGGCACGGGGCGGATGCGGGGTGAACGGGCGGGTGGGTGGGAGAGGCCTGTTCGGCAAGGGGCGGATGCGGAGTGCCGGGCGGGTGGACCGGGAGGTCCTTGCGGGGCCGCCCAGCGGGGGTGAGGGCAAGGACCGTCCAGCGAGCCGCAGGCTAGCTGTCGCCGCCCTCGTCGATGAGGCGCCGTACCTCCCGGTCCACAAGCCCGAGCCGCGCCTCCGCGACAAGAGGAACCGCACGCCGGTGCCGGCGGGCCTCATGGACGTCGATGTCGATCGTCACCAGGCCCGGCTCCCACTTCGGCGCCTGCGCCACCACCGTCCCCCGCGGGTCCACCACCCGTGAACCACCCCAGAACGAAGCCCCGTTCTCGTTCCCGACCCGGTTCACGAAGACCACCCAGCACTGGAGCATGCGGGCCGTGTAGGACAGCAGCGTGTCCCAGTACAGGCCCGTGTCCATCGCCTCGGGATCCAGGCTCGCCGCGCTGTTCGTGGGAATGACGATGACCTCGGCACCGTCCTGCACCGCCAGCCACGGCAGCACCGGCTGCCACGCGTCATTGCAGATGAGGGTCGCCGCGCGCCCGTGCCCGCCCGGCAGGTCGTACGCACGCAGGTGCTGGCCGGGGCTGACGTGCTTGCGCTCCTCCCAGGCCAGGTAGTTGGGGAGGTACAACTTCCGGTGGCCATGGAGGAGTTGGCCACTCGCGTAGTACGCGGACGTGTTGTACGCGCGCAGACTCGTGTGTTCGTGCAGGCCGACGATCACGTCGGGGCCGAACGTGGAGAGCTCCAGGAGGCGGGTGTCCGTCGCGTCGAGCGACGTGTCCCGCTTCAGGCCGCCCAGGTGGTACCCGTGCAGGCTCAGCTCGGGGAAGACGACGAGGTCGGCACCCTGCGCCGCCGCCTGGCCGATCTGGTCCCGGGCCTCCGCGAGGTTCTCGTCCACCTCGCCGAGGACACAGTCGGTCTGCGCAAGGGCCACTCTCATGCCCCCGAGCCTCGCAGCGCCGGACATCCCTCGCATGTCGGGGACACCCGGAAGATGAACCCACGGGGCAATCGGGCGGGAGAGCTCGTTCGCCAAGGAAGGGCCGCGGGGTGAACGGGCGGGTGGGTGAGAGAGCTCGCCCGGCAAGGAAGACCGCGGACCAGGAAAAGCCCCTTCGGCGCAGGCGAAGCCCCCGGAGGCCCCGCATACCGCAGAGCACCCGCGGGGCCCGGGGCCCCGCAAAGCCCTCCGCAGGATTGTCAGTGCCTGGTGACAGACTCGGCCGCATGACCGCAAGGTGGGCCCTCGCCGCCACCGAGGCCGGAGGCGCCACCCTCGCCCCCCTCGGGGAAGACGGCCTGCCCGCAGGCCCCACCCTGCACGAGCCGGACCTCGCCGGAGCCGTGCGCGACCGGCCCGACGTGAGCCGCTGGGTCTGGCGCTCCACCGCCGAGATCTATCCCGCCCTGCTCACCGCCGGGGTCCGCGTGGAGCGGTGCTATGACATCGAGGACGCCGAGCTCCTCCTCCTCGGTCACGAGGGCCGCCTCGGCGAGCCCCGCTCGGCCGCCGCCGCCTGGGCCCGGCTGCACAACGCCCCGGTGCCGGCCGACCCTCCCGCCAGAGCGGCGGCCCCCGGCGCCCAGGACTCCCTCTTCGAGCCCTCCCCCGTGACCTCCCTCCCCTTCGACGCCCTCCTGGAGGTGTATGCCGCGCAGCAGCGAAGACACGAGGCCGCCGAGCACCCCGGCAGGATGCGGCTGCTCACGGCGGCCGAGTCGGCCGGGATGCTGGTGGCCGCCGAGATGAACGTGTCGGGGCTGCCCTGGCGCGCCGACGTCCACCACGCCCTGCTCACCGAGCTCCTCGGCGAGCGGTATGCGGGAGGCGGCAGGAACGCGGGAGCGGCCGAGCCCCGCCGCCTCGCCGAGCTCGCCGACGAGATCTCCGCCGCCTTCGGCCGCCGCGTCCGCCCCGACCTGCCGAACGACGTGATCAAGGCCTTCGCGCAGGCCGGCATCAGGGTCAAGTCCACCCGGCGCTGGGAGCTGGAGGAGATCGACCACCCGGCGGTGCGCCCCCTCGTCGAGTACAAGAAGCTGTACCGGATCTGGACGGCGCACGGCTGGAGCTGGCTCCAGGGCTGGGTGCGCGACGGCCGCTTCCGGCCCGAGTACACGCCGGGCGGCACCGTCAGCGGACGCTGGACGACGAACGGCGGCGGCGCGCTGCAGATCCCGAAGATCATCCGGCGTGCGGTGGTCGCCAACCCCGGCTGGCGGCTCGTCGTCGCCGACGCCGACCAGATGGAGCCGCGCGTCCTCGCCGCGATCTCCCGCGACCGGGGCCTCATGGAGGTGGCCGGGAGCCACGAGGATCTCTACACACGCCTCTCGGACCGCGCGTTCTCCGGCGACCGCGACCACGCCAAGATCGCACTCCTCGGCGCCGTGTACGGCCAGACGTCGGGCGACGGCCTGAAGAACCTGGCGGCACTGCGCCGCAGATTCCCCGCCGCCGTCGCGTACGTCGACGACGCGGCGAAGGCGGGCGAGGAGGGCAGACTCGTACGGACCTGGCTGGGGCGGACGAGCCCGCCGGCGGCCGGCGCGGGCGACTTCGACGAGGCGGGCATCCCGCAGGAAGAACCTGCCGAACTGCCCTCCCAGGACGGCGAGTTCACTCCTGGGTACGCCTCGTCCAACACCCGCGCCCGCGGCCGCTTCACCCGCAACTTCGTCGTCCAGGGCAGCGCGGCCGACTGGGCCCTGCTGATGCTGGCCGCGCTGCGTCAGTCCATCGCCGCGGCCGGTCTCCGCGCCGAGCTGGTCTTCTTCCAGCACGACGAGGTCATCGTGCACTGCCCGCAGGAGGAGGCCGAGACGGTCACGGCGGCGATCCGCGCGGCCGGCGACCTGGCGGGGCGCATCGCGTTCGGCGAGACGCCGGTGCGCTTCCCGTTCTCCGTGGCCGTGGTGGAGTGTTACGCGGACGCGAAGTAGCCCTGGTCCAGGCCAGAGGGCTCAGCCCACCCGCGCTCCCGCTCCGCACGTTGGCAAGTCACTCAGACCGCCCGCACGCCCGCCAGCAAGTCCTTCAGCTCGCCGACGACCTCGCTGCTGTCCGTGCCGTCGAGCGCCTCGAGCGCCGCCCTCCAGTGCGCGTACGCCTCTTCGGCCCGCCCCTCCGCGTACAGCAGGAGTCCGCTCTGGTGCCGGGCCAGACCCGCCATGTGGGCGTCGGCCCGCTGCTCCGCACGCTCCAGGAGGTCGGCGCACTCGCGCGCCGCGTCCTGCGTCCGGGACACCTCGCGCAGGGCGCGGACCATGCCGAGGCGCACCTTGGACTCGTTGTGCCAGTCCTCGGCCTCGCCGTGGATGCGCAGGCTCTCCTCGAAGTGCGTGAGCGCCATGTCCGGTTGGCCGAGGAGGAGGTAGGCGCGGCCGATGTCGCAGTGGGCCTCCTGGCGGACGCCTGCGTGCGCGAGGGCCTCGCCGATCGCCAGGCTCCGCTTGTGGTGGTCGATCGCGGTGCGCGCGTCGGTGTGCTCGTAGATGTTGCCGAGGTGGCTGAGGGCGAAGGCCTCGCTCAGCGGATCGTCCAGGGCCTTGGCAAGCTCCAGGCTCTGCCGCAGCGCCTCGGCCGACTCCTCGTAGCGGCCGAGTGCTTCGAGGAGCAGGCTGCGGTTGAGGACGGCGCGGTGCACGAACGACACGCAGTCGAGCTCGCGCCACAGGACCAGGGCCTCGTCGATCAGGGCGAGCGCCGCGCCACTGCGCCCCGACACGTAGTTGAGGCCCGCGAGGTCGGTGAGGGCCTGCGCCTCGCCCGCGAGGTCGCTCCAGCGACGGGCCGCGGTCACCGCGAGACGGTTCAGGAGGTCCGCCTCGCCGAGCCTGCCGCGGCGCTTGAGATACGAGAAGAAGCAGCGGACCAGCACGGGCAGCAGGACGGATTCGCGGCCGTGGCGGTCGGCGAGGGCGATGACGTTGGTGAGTTCCGTGTCGCCCCAGGCGAAGGCGTCATCGGCGGACATCGGCGGCACGGCGGGGACCGGGGAGCCGTCGGCGGTGTGCCGGGGCGGCAGCCGGTCGTCGACTCCCCGCAGCCGGTCGTCGCGGTCCAAGCCCTCCGGCATGATCGCCATCACTGTCTGCCGCGCCGACTCCGCGTACCACTGGAGGGCCGATTCCACGACGTCCGCCGCCCCCGTGCCGTTCTGGTGAGCCGTCTCCCTCGCGAAGTCGCGTACGAGATCGTGCGGGGCATAGCGGCCGTAGGCCGTCTCGTCGAGGAGCGCGACGTCGACGAGCCGGTCGAGCGCGGCCCCCGCGCGCCACTCCTCCACGCCCAACAGCCTTGCGACGAGCGGGACTCCGTACGCCGGTAGGTCCAGCGCCCCGATCACAGCTAGGGCGGCGGCCGCGTCCCGGTCGGACTCGCGCTCCGACATGCGCAGGGCGTCCAGGGCCACGGCGAGCGAGCGCCGCACGCTCAAGTCGTCGTGCTCCAGGTGATGCAGCCGCCCGCCGCTGACGGTGAGGAGTTCGGCGAGGGCGTCCGGGGTGAGCGCGCGGCGGGCGGCGAGGCGGGCCGCGATGATGCGCAGGGCCAGCGGGAGGCGGCCCGCGAGTTCGACCAGAGGGTGCCCGGTGTCGAGCCCCGCCCGCCCGGAGACGGCGCGCAGCAGGGCGACGCTGTCCCCCTCGGAGAGCGGATCCAGCGGGAAACGTCCCGCGCCGTCGAGCGCGGTGAGCGGCGAACGGCTGGTGACGATGACCGCACAGCCGGAGCCCGCGGGCAGCAGCGGACGCACTTGCGCGGCGGTCGCCGCGTCGTCCAGGACCAGCAGGGTGCGGGTGGGCGCGAGCAGCGAGCGGAGCAACGCGGCTGCGGCGTCCGGGTGTTCGGGGCTGTGGTTCGACTCGACCCCGAGGTCCCGGAGCAGGGCGGCGAGGGCCTGGTCGGGCGTGAGGGGTGTCATGCCCGGGGTGGCCCCGCGCAGATTGACGTAGAGCTGCCCGTCGGGGAAGTGCTCGCGCAGGCGGTGCGCCACGTGCAGGGCGAGCGCGCTCTTCCCCACGCCCGCCATGCCGGACAGGACGGCGACGGGAGGAGCGGAGCCGGGCGCCCGGCCGAGCACGTCACTGCTGCCGCCCTGCCCCGTGAGGAGCGGCGCCAGGGAGCGCACCACTTCTTCGCGGCCCGTGAAGTGGGGTGGGGACGGGGGAAGTTGAGCGGGGCGGGTGGATGCGGACGGGGGGACGGAGGCGGGGGCGGAGGCTGGTGCGAGGGCTGAGGCTGGTGCGGGAGCCGGTGCAGGGACGACGGCCGCGTCGGGGCCTGGCGCGGGTAGCGCTTCGGGCTCCGGCCCGACAGGAACGCCGGACCCCAGACCGACGGGAACGCCGGATCCCGGACCGACGGGAACGCCGGACCCCGAGCCGACGGAGACGCCGGACCCCAGACCGACGGGAACGCCGGATCCCGAGCCGACGGGAACGCCGGACCCCAGACCGACGGAGACGCCGGACCCCGAGCCGACGGAGACGCCGGATCCCGGACCCACGGGCGGGCGGGCCGGACCCCCGACCTCGGACACCGGACCGGCGGGTACTTCGAGTTCCGGAGCAGCCCGCCCCGCCCCGGCGGTCACGCCGAGCCCAACCCCGGACGCCACGCCAGCCCCTGCCCCGGCGGCCACGCCAGACCCTGCCGCCCCGGCCGCCACGCCAAGCCCTGCCCCGGAGCCCACATCAAGCCCGGCCCCGGCCACCCCGCCAGACCCTGCCACCCCCGACGCCACGCCAAGCCCTGCCCCGGAGCCCACACCAAGCCCAGCCCCAGACGCCACGCCAGCCCCAGCGCCCACACCAAGCCCCACCCCAGCGGCCCCGCCAAGCCCAGCTCCAGCCGCCCCGCCAAGCCCCGCACCGGCGGCCCCACCGAGCCCCGCCCCAGCCGCCCCGCCAAGCCCAGCCCCAGCCGCCCCATCAAGCCCCGCCAAAGCCGCCCCCGCAGGCTCCTGCAGCACCTCCCGGTGCGCCTCCCGCACCGAGGCGCCCGGTTCCACTCCCAGTTCGTCCACCAGCCTGCGCCGCAGCTCGCGGTGGACGGCGAGTGCCTCCGCCTGGCGGCCCGTGCGGTGCAGCACCAGCATCAGCTGCCGGTGGAAGGTCTCCCGCAAGGGGTACTCGGCGACCAGTTCCGCCAGCTCCGGCACCAACCCTCCGCCACCGGCCCCGGTGGCCAACTCCGCGTCGTAGCGCAGTTCGAGGGCGAGGAGCCGCGCCTCCTCGAGGCGCGGTACGAGCGCGTGGCCCGCCGCGTCCGCGGGCAGCCCGCCCAGCGGAGTGCCGCGCCACAGGGAGAGCGCGCCGGACGCGGCGTCCGCGCAGCCGTCCCAGTCACGTTCCGCGTGCGCGGCGCGGGCCTGCGCGACCAGCTGCTCGAAGACCCGCACGTCCAACTCGCCGTCGGCCACCCGCAGCCGGTACCCCGGAGGCACCGCCCGCAGCCGTTCCGGATCGTCGAGGAGACGGCGCAGCCGCGTCACGTGGTTCTGCAGCGAGGCGTGCGCGGACGCGGGCGGCGCGCCGCCCCACAGTGCGTCCTTGAGGGCGTCGACGGAGACCACCCGGCCCGGTTCGAGCAGCAGCGCGGCCAGCAGGGCCCGGCCCTTGGCGCTCTGCACGGGCTGCGGCTCGCCGTCGGCGTCGTACACGGCGGGCGCGCCCAGGAGTCCGAACCGCAACCCGTCGCACCGCACGTCCACGCCATCTCCCGCCAACCGTTGGCCACATGTTAGCGATCGGTTGGCGGGCCCTGATGGAATCAACACATCGGGCCCGGCCCCGCCGGTACTCGCGCCAAGCGCGTAACTCGGGGGAGTGTCACCGTTGCGGTCGGGCCCGCTCAGTTTCTGCGATGCACCCTCAACTTCCTTACGGGGTGGGGAAGTTGAGGTGCTCGCGGAATCGGAGCAGCCGCGCCGGCGTCACCGTACCCACGCGGCGAGCACCTCCCCGCGGACCCCGGCCACACGCGCCGGCCTCCGGAATCCGGCACCAGGTGCTCACCGGTCTCCCACCATTCGCTCACGCGGATGAGGCCCGCCATGACGCCCCGCGGTGGTATCCCCCGGTAACCCCGCGGCGCCCGTCATCCCGACGGCAGCCGCACCGTGAACACCGCCCCCTCCCCCGGCGTGCTCCGTACCGTCACCGTCCCGTCGTGCCCCTCCACCAGCTGACGGACGATCGCGAGGCCGAGCCCGCTGCCGCCGGTCGCCCGCGTACGTGACTTGTCCGCGCGCCAGAAGCGGTCGAAGACGTGCGGCAGGTCATCGGGATCGATGCCGGTACCGGTGTCGGCGACCTCCACCACCACCGCGTCGAGCGTGGCCCGGCAGCTGATCGTGACGCTGCCGCCCTCCGGGGTGTGCCGGACCGCGTTGGAGACCAGGTTGCCGATCGCCTGGCGGAGCCGGAGCGGGTCGGCCGTGAAACAGGGGTCGCCGAGCGTCGTCGCACTCAGCCGTACGCCCGCCGCCTCGGCCCCGGCCTGGTGCGCCGCCGCGACCTGGTCCACGACGTCGGACGCGTGCACGGGCTCGCGGTGCAGCCGGAGCGTGCCCGCGTCGGCGGCGGCGAGATCCTGCAGGTCATTGACGATGTGCTGGAGGAGCAGGGCCTCTTCGAGGAGCGAGGTGACGAGCTCGGGATCGGTGGCGACCACGCCGTCCTCGGCCGCCTCCAGCCAGCCACGGATGTTCGAGAGCGGCGTACGCAGCTCGTGCGCGACGTCGCTCACCATGGCCTGGCGCTGGTCCTCAAGTGCCTTGCGGTGGGCGGCCATGTCGTTGAAGGCGTCGGCGAGCTGGCGGATCTCCCCCGCCGATCCCGCCGAGCGCGCCGTGACGGGTTCGGCGGCCTCGCCCGTCTTCATCCGCTGGGTCGCGGCGGTCAGCGCCCGCAGCGGTCGGGTCAGCCGGGTCGCGGCGAAGGCGGTCACGGCGACCGTCACCGCGAGGATGCCCGCCGAGAGGCCCGCGAGCCGGGTGGTGTTGGCCCCCGAGAGGCTGAACCGCGAGCTCTCGACCGCACGGGCCACCGCGGTGCGCGAACCGTCGGAGCTGGTGACGAAGAGGAGCGCGGGCTCGGAGACGTACAGCCCGAGCTGCTCGCGCCGGGCGCTGCCCACGCAGGCTGCGGTCTTGGTGTCGTACTCGTTGCCGACGCGGCTGACACCGCCCGTCGGTTCAGGGACGTACGGCGATGCCGAAGGGGTGCTCGTGGGCGTGCCGGGCTCCTTGGTCGGAACGCTCGGCTCCGGTCCGACCTGGCCACCGCCCGCCTCCACAGGCCTCTCCGTCGCCGTCTCCGCGTCCGTGGGGATGTAGCGCCCGGAATCACGGTCGAACACGCCCAGGGACTGCCACCACGTCAGATCGAGCCCGACCTTGACGGGCGGGGCGTCCCCGCGGCGCAGGCACGCGTTGGTGAGCTCGTTGAGCCGGTCGAGCGCCTTGCTCTCGGTACGGGTGGGCATGTCGAGCCGGTAGTCATGGCAGCTGGAGTCGAGGACCTGGGACGGATCGTTGGGGGCCTCGACGCGCGGACGCCCGCTGGGTCCCTGGACGACCCGGGCGGAGACCCCGAGATCCTGCATGCAGCCCACGATGCTCCCGGCCACCTTCCCCAGCTCTTTACGCTCCGTCCCCGGCAGCCGGAAGGGCCCGACCGCACGCGGATCGATGCGGTCCTGGCCCCCGGCCTCCGCGTCCGCGCTCCCCGCACCGGCGGTCAACGCCCCGTCGACGGCCAGCGGATCGACGACGGCCGATGCCTTGGACGGCAGCTCGTCACCGGAAGACCCCTTGCCGACCTTGCCGCCCTTGCCTCGCGAGTCGGCGATGACGACACGGTCCTGCGTGGTCAGTGTGATGCGCCGCCCGGTCTGCCGGGCCAGCTCCCGCACGGTCTTCTCGGCACCCTGCCACCCGGGCGCACCGGCCGCGAGGCCGAGCAGTTCGTCGTAGACACGGGCGTCGTCGGCGAGCACCTGTCCCTGTTCCTGCCGGATCGCGCCGGACGTGGTCTGGGCGGCAAGCCAGGCGGTGGCGGCGATCGAGACCAGGGAGACGAGCACGGAGACGGCGAGCAGCCGGGGCAGCAGGCTCTTGCGGAACGGTATGTCACGCGCCATGGCGCGCCGCCCCGACGGCCGCGCCGGTCAGCTTGTACCCGACGCCGAAGACGGTCACGAGATGCCGGGGCCTGCGCGGATCGACCTCGATCTTCTTGCGCAGATTCAGGATGTGCACGTCGACGGTGCGCACGGATATGTACCCGGACGACCCGTGGATACGATCGAGCAGCTGGGGCCGTGTGAACACCCGCTCCGGCTCAGCGGCCAGCGCGGCGAGCAGCTCGAACTCCCCCGGCGTGCACTCGACGAGCCGCCCGTCGACGGTCACCTCATGCCGTACGGGATCGACGGAGAGCCCGCCGACCCGCAGCACACGCGGCACGGCTTCGGCGCCCTCGACGACCGGATGGTGCGTGCCCTGGGAGCGCCGCAGCAGCGTACGGACGCGGGCCATCAGCTCGCGCGGGCTGTACGGCTTCGTCAGATAGTCGTCGGCCCCGAGATCGAGCCCGAGCAGCAGATCGTCCTCGGTCGTGCGGGCGGTCAGCATCAGAATCGGAATCCCGACGACGGAGCCGCTCCCGCCCCCGTTCCCGCCCCGCAGGACGCGCGTGACGCCGAGCCCGTCGACCCGCGGCATCATCACGTCGAGCACGAGCAGGTCCGGCGGCCTGCGCCGCACCTCGTCGATCGCGGCGCGCCCGTCGTGGACGACGGCGACCGTGTGGCCCTCGCGCTCCAGATAGCGGCGGACCAGCTCGGCCTGTTTCTCGTCATCCTCCGCGACCAGGACAAAAGCGCACATGGTCTGGAGCATAAGCGGGGCGGGCCGGGCCAAACGGAATCCGGACAGCGGCCTGACAGGATCCTCATAACTCCTCGGCCCGCCCCCGAGGACGCCGCCCTACCCCTCGTGAGGCACGACCACGACCTGGAAGTCGTCCTCATAGACGATCCGCCCGGGATCCGAGGACCGCACCACCCGGCACTCGATCCCGTGGGCGTCAAGAATCTCCAGATAGCCGGGGACGCGCTCGATGAGATGGGTGGCGGTGGCCTTGAACCAGGCCACGGCGCAGGGCGTGACGTCCTGGTCGTAGACGGTGGGGTCAACCTTCGACGGGATCGGATACGCGGCGTCGTACCAGTCGTTGTTGGCCCGCCGGAACCGCTCCTGCTCCGGCGTCAGCTTGCCTTCCCTGGCAAGCCCGTTGACGAGGACGAAGACTCCGGGAAAGTGCCCTCGCGGATGGCGCACGGGCGACTCGTAACGAACGTAAGAGGCATCACTCATCGCGGCATCCTCGCACCAACCTCCCGGGGCAACGACGTATCCCAGTCGGATCGCGCCCCACACACACCCGCGGTCGGCAGCGCTCGCGAGGGGACGTGCCGGTATGTCCGCCCGGAGCACGGTTCGCGGCACTCCCTCGCCGAAGAAGCCGTACGGCCACCGGACGATGGCGAGGACGGACATACCGGCGCGGCCCCGCACCCTCCACCGGCGGACCCCCGCACCCGGCACCAGGCGCACACCCATACGGCGCCCCCACCTCGCGCCCACTCCCCACCACCCCGAAGGTGGTCCGCATGAACCGCACCCGCACCCGCGCCCACGCCCGGACCCACTCCCGGGCCCACGCCACCCGCCTGGTCACAGCCGCAGCCGCCACCGCCCTCCTGGCCCTCAGCACCACCGCCTGCTCCGAAAGCGACGTGGACAAGGCCAAGGACAGGGCCGCCTCCGCGACAGCAAAGGCGGGCGAAGCCGTCTCGTCCGCCACGGAAGCCGCCGCCTCCAAGATGGCCGAGGTGAAGGACGGCGTGGACGCGAAGGCCGACGTAAAGGTCGACGGCCCGACCAAGTCCGAGGACAAGCGGACGGCGGCCAAGATCACGGCCACCAACAGCACGGACAAGAAGGCGGACTACACCGTCTCCGTCAATTTCCGCGACAGCGACGGCAACCTCTTGGACACGGCCGTCCTCAACATCAGCGACGTGGACCCGGCCAAGTCGAAGTCCGGCACGGCCCGCAGCAACCGATCCCTGTCCGGCACCCCGAAGGCAGAAATCGGCAAGGCACTACGCCACTGACCGCCTCAAGCACTCCCCCGCACCCACGCGCACGCCCACACCCACACTCACACCCACTCAAGGAACGAGCGAACGCCAAATCCGCTCCGGCAGAACCCGGGCGGCCTGATCCAGATCGACATCGTCGAAACCGGAGAGCCAGCGCCGCGCGGTCGCGACGACGGGCCCCAGGACCAGCCCCTCGATCAAGGGCATCGGCAGCGGAGCGACCTCACCCGAATCCACGTGCCGCTGCATCCAGGCGGTCATCGGGGACAGCCTGGCCTCCTGCGCGTCACGGAGCTGCCTGGCCTGAGCCATCCCGAGCCGGTCGGCGTACGAGGAGTGCAGGAGCCGCGCGGCGTCCGGGTTCTCCTGGATGAACTTCAGGTAGGCCCGCACGAGGGAGCGGATACCGGTCCGCGCCGTACGGGACCGCTCCACGGACGCGGACAGCTCGGCGAGGAGCCGGCCGAGCCAGCGCAGCAGCAAAGCGTTCATGAGGCCGTCGACGCTGCCGAAGTGGTGGTAGAGACTCCCGAGGCTGACACCGCTGGTCTTGGTGAGCGCGCCGACGGTGACGCCCTGCTCTCCGGACTCGGCGTAGACCTGGAGCGCGGCATCCAGGAGTCGGTCGGCGGTCTCTTCACCGCGCTGTTGCTTGGGGCTCATGGTGTCACCAGCGTAGAGCACACCACTTCTAGAGCGCTTTTCTAGAAAAACACTCCACCCAAACGGCCCGCTGAATCATACTGACCCCGTGTCTGAACCCATATCTCCGACGCCGCGCCCTGGCACCACACGCGGCTCCACACCCGGCTCGCCACCCAACTCACCGCCCGGCTCCACCGCCCGCGGCTGCCTGGCGGCACTAGGCGCCGTCGGCGCCGTACTCGTCGTCATCCTGCTCCTGAACCAGGGGGACGACGACAGCGACAGCGCCTCTCCGAGCTCCTCGACGAGCCAGGGATCGTACGACCCGTCCACCAGCACCCCGTACACGAGCGACCCCTACACGGACACCCCGTCCACGGACTCCCCGTACACCGACGACGTGCCCGCCGACGATCCGTACGACACCGGAACCGACCCCGTGGCCACCCCCACCAGCGAGGCCCCCACCCCCTTCCGGTCGGGCACCTGCCTCAACGGCACGCTGCCGGACTCCACGACCGCGCAGGAGGTCGACGACGTGGAAGAGGTGGCCTGCTCGGCGTCCGACGCCCACTACGAGGTGATCCAGACGATCCCCATGACGTCGGACATGAGCCGCTGCGACGACAACCCCAAGACGCAGTACGCCTTCTCGTACCGCTACACCCTCAACGGCTCGACCATCAACGAGTACGTCTACTGCCTGGTCGGCCTCGGCTCATACGCGCGCTGAAGGGCCCGCACGCACACCGGCCCAGACCCACGAACGATCACTCTCGCCGAGCAACAGCAGTACAACTTTCTAGAAAGATCTTCCAATCAGGTCGACCCGAGGTCCACACTGAGCCCCGTGGCCGGACCCGCGTCCGTCCGTGCGGCCGGGGGGGCGCACGAACGGCCCCGGGCTCGGCCACGGCGATGCCCGGGGCCAGGCAGGCACCGAGAGCAGACGACCACCCCTCGCCGCACCACATGGCACTACGTGGCACTGCATGGCACTGCATGGCGCAGGCTGACGCCATCCGGCGCCAAATGGCGCCACACGGTGCCACGTGGCGCCGTCCCACACGCCAGGAAGCACGCGAACACGCGAGGCGCCACACCACCCCGGGCCAATCTCCCCACATTTCCGCAGGTCAGAGCGGCCCACCCGCACTCGACCCCCCACACAACACCATCGAGGCTTGCGGGTGGCGCCACAGTGGTGCCATGATGGCGTCATGGACCTCACGCCGTATGTCGACAACCTCCGCCGCGAACTCGCGGTGGCCGCCGAAGCCGGCGGCGAAGACGCCCGCGAGCTGGCCGAGCGGCTGACCGCCCCGCTGGAGTCGGCGACCCGTCTGACCATGCTCAACGTGCTCTCTGCCGCGATGGACGAGATCACCCGCGAGCTGGCCCCCGGTTCGGTCGACGTACGACTGCGTGGCCTCGACCCCGACTTCGTGGTGGTGCTGCCGCAGCACGAGGACCAGACGGAACCGCTCGACGCACCGGCACAGGCGCAAGCTGCCCCTGCGCCCGGACCGGCCCCGGCCGACAGCGACGAAGGCGGCACCGCCCGCGTCAACCTCCGCCTGCCGGCCCACCTCAAGGCCCGCGCCGAGGAGGCCGCGAGCCGCGAGGGCCTGTCGGTCAACGCGTGGCTGATCCGTGCCGTGTCGGCCGCGGTCGACACGGGCGGCGCCGCCACCAGCCCCCGCACCCCCGCGAAGACCAGGTCCCTCGGCCAGAGCTTCACGGGCTGGGTGAGCTGACCCGAGCTGACCAACCCTCGTACCAGCCCAGCCCAGCCCAGACCAGCCCAGCCCAGCCCAGCCCAGCCCAGCCCAGCCCCGCTTCACACCACACCACACCCGCGGGGACGCCAAGAACACTCAAGAGGACCCAAGAGGACGGGACAGCCATGCCTTCTTTCGACACTCCCCAGCCGATCTCGGTCAACGCCCAGGTGGACGCGGGGTCCATCCAGTTCGCCGCGGCCGACCGCGCCGACACCGTCGTGGACGTGGCCCCCCGAGACCCGAAGAAGCGCCAGGACGTGCGGGCCGCCGAGCAGACCGAAGTCACCTACTCGGGCGGCAGGCTGCACATCAAGACGCCCAAGCAGCGCTACCTCGTCGGCCCCACCGGCACCGTCGACGTGACCGTCGAACTGCCCACGGACTCGGGCGTCGAACTGACCGGCGCGTGGACCCAGGTGCTCGGCGAGGGCCGGCTCGGCGAGGTCCGCGTGAAGACCTCGTCCGGCGACGTCCGCCTCGACACGACCGGCCCGCTGAACCTGACCGCATCCCACGGCTCGATCACCGTCGACCGCGTGGAGGGCCCCGCCGAGATCACCACCAGCTCCGGCAGCCTGCGCGTCGGCACCGTCGACGGCACCGCCGTCCTGAAGAACTCGCACGGCTCCACGAACGTCGGCACCGCCTCCGGCGACCTGCGGGTGAGCGGCGCGAACGGCGACATCAGCATCGAGCGCGCCGAGGGCTCGGTCTCCGCCACCACCGCGCACGGCACCCTGCGGGTGGCCGAAGTCGCCCGCGGGACAGTGCAGTTGGAGACGAGCTACGGAGCCATCGACATCGGCATCCGCGAGGGCACGGCCGCCTGGCTCGACGTCAGCTCCGGCCGCGGGCAGGTGCGCAACACGCTCACCTCGTCCGAGAGCCCGGAGAAGACCGGGGACACCGTCGAGGTCCGCGCCCGGACCCGCTGGGGCAACATCGACATCCGCCGAGCCCGCGCCTGAGCACCACCGCTCCACTCAACTCCAGTCACCGCGCACCACACGAGCCACACCACACGAGCCCCACCCCCACTAGCTCCACCCCTACCAGCGCCACCCACACCCCAGCCACTGTGTTCCGACCCTCGACCGGGAGGACCCCATGCCTTCATCTGTCATGCCCACGTCCAGTCAAGGTGATGGTCACCCGTCGCCCGCAGCCATCTCCGCGGCCGTCTCCGCCGTCGCCCTGCGCAAGTCGTACGGCGACAAGCTCGTCCTCGACGGGATCGACCTACGCATCCCGGCCGGCTCCGTGTTCGCCCTGCTCGGCCCGAACGGCGCGGGCAAGACCACCGCTGTGAAGATCCTCTCCACCCTCATCAGGGCAGACGGCGGCCAGGCCCAGGTGGCGGGCCACGACGTCGCCGCCTCCCCGGACGGAGTCCGCGCCGCGATCGGCGTCACCGGCCAGTTCTCCGCGGTCGACGGACTGATCACCGGCGAGGAGAACATGCTCCTCATGGCGGACCTGCACCACCTCTCCAAGCGCGAAGGGCGGCGGGTAGCAGCCGAGTTGCTGGAGCGCTTCGACCTCACCGAGGCGGCGAGGAAGCCCGCATCCACCTACTCCGGCGGCATGAAGCGCCGCCTGGACATCGCCATGACACTGGTCGGCAACCCGCGGATCATCTTCCTCGACGAGCCGACCACCGGCCTGGACCCCCGCAGCCGCCACAACATGTGGGGCATCATCCGCGAACTGGTCTCCGACGGCGTCACGGTCTTCCTCACCACGCAGTACCTGGACGAGGCAGACGAACTGGCCGACCGCATCGCGGTGTTGAACGACGGCAAGATCGCAGCGGAAGGAACAGCGGAAGAACTGAAGCGCCTGATCCCGGGCGGACACATCAGGCTCCGCTTCACCGACCCGGCGGCGTACCAGTCAGCCGCATCGGCCCTGCGCGAGGTCACCAGGGACGACGAGGCCCTGTCCCTGCAGATCCCCAGCGACGGCACCCAGCGCGAACTGCGCGGCATCCTCGACTGGCTGGACTCGGAAGGCATCGAGGCGGACCAACTAACGGTGCACACCCCCGACCTGGACGACGTCTTCTTCGCCCTGACGGGCCCGACCAACACCCCCAACAAGACCAAGGAGACCGTCCGATGAGCTCCCTCGCCCTCACGGTCCGCGACTCGTCCACGATGCTGCGCCGCAACCTCCTGCACGCAAGGCGCTACCCGTCGCTCACCCTGAACATCCTGCTCACACCGATCATGCTGCTCCTGCTCTTCGTCTACCTCTTCGGCGACGTGATGAGCGCGGGCATCGGCGGCGCGGACCGCTCCGACTACATCGCCTACATCGTCCCCGGCATCCTGCTGATGACCATCGGCGGCACGACGGTCGGCACCGCGGTCTCCGTCTCCACGGACATGACCGAGGGCATCATCGCCCGCTTCCGCACGATGGCGATCCACCGAGGCTCGGTGATCATCGGGCATGTGATCGGCAGCGTCCTGCAGTCGATCGCCAGCGTGGTCCTGGTGGGCGCGGTAGGCGTGGCCATCGGCTTCCGCTCGACGGACGCCACGGTCCTGGAGTGGCTGGCGGCATTCGCCCTGCTCGTGCTCTTCGCCACGGCGCTCACCTGGATCGCGGTCGGCATGGGCCTGGTCAGCCCGAACGCCGAGGCGGCCAGCAACAACGCGATGCCGCTGATCCTGCTGCCGCTCTTCTCCAGCGCCTTCGTCCCGGTCGACGCCATGCCGGGCTGGTTCCAACCGATCGCCGAGTACCAGCCCTTCACCCCGGCCATCGAAACCCTGCGCGGCCTGCTCCTGGGCACCGAGATCGGCAACAACGGCTGGCTCACGCTCGCTTGGAGCCTGGCGCTCTCTGCCCTCGGCTACTACTGGTCAAAAGCAGTCTTCAACCGCGACCCGAAGTAGCCAACCCCACCCACACAAAGCAGAAGCCCCAGGCCACGGCAATCGTGCCCTGGGGCTTCGACCACACAAGCAGTCCTTGCTTCGAGTGGTCTGCTCCTACGGACAACGCGCAAGCGACGGTGACGCTCTTACGTGATCTTCGTTGTCAGCCCATGAAGAAGATCGTCACTATCGCCGGACTCGCCCTCGGCACCATCGCCCTGGCCGCTCCCGCCCACGCCGACAACGACAGCAACTTCGGCGAAAGCGTGAACGCCGCGAACAACTGGAACTTCACCGCAGCGGCCGTGTGCCTGCAAGAGGTCGCCGTCGTGCCGGTACTCGGCGACTGGGTGGGCGACCACAAGAACAACTGCTCCAACGGCAACGTCATCGATCACGCAGGAAGGGCGTTGCCGCCCCTCCGCTGAGTGCCCACCACTGGCCCCGCACCCGACAGGTGCGGGGCGTTCTTCTGCCGGGAGCCTCCCCCTTGGCACGCAGAACACCGCGACCACGAAGAACATTGAGTTCCGCCCCCGCCGCATCCCGGCATGAAAAAACCCCAGGTCACGGCGAGTGAGTCCTGGGGTTAATCCGAGCCGCCTTCGGGATTCGAACCCGAGACCTACGCATTACGAGTGCGTTGCTCTGGCCATCTGAGCTAAGGCGGCACGCGTCCCGCACCTATGGTGCGATCAGCAGCGACGCCAAGTCTACACAGTTTCCGGGGGTGCTCCGCACACCCCCGGCTGACGCGGGCTCCTCGCCCGCATCACCCCTGTGAGCAGCGTTTTCCGTCCTCCGGGGCCTTGCCGTCCAGCAAGTACTCGTTGATCGCCGAGTCCACGCACTTGCTGCCGCGCCCGTACGCCGTGTGCCCGTCCCCCTCATACGTGAGCAGCTTGCCCGAGGAGAGCTGGTCGGCCAGGGACTCGGCCCAGCGGTAGGGGGTCGCCGGGTCGCGGGTGGTGCCGACCACGACGATCGGGGCCGCGCCCTTCGCCTCGATGCGGTGCGGCTCCCCCGTCGCCTTCACCGGCCAGTACGCGCAGTTCAGCGAGGCCCAGGCCAGGCCCTTGCCGAAGACCGGGGAGGCCTCCTCGAAGTCCGGGAGCGACTTCTTCACGTCGTCCGCCGTGGCGAAGGCCGGGGGCAGGTCGAGGCAGTTCACGGCGGCGTTGGCGAACATGAGGTTCGCGTACGTTCCGTCGCCGTCGCGCTCGTAGTAGCTGTCCGAGAGGGCGAGGAGGCCCGCTCCGTCCTTCTCCTTGATCGCGGCGGCCAGCGCCGTGCGCAGCTGGGGCCAGGCGGCCTCGTCGTACATCGCGGCGATCACGCCCGTCGTGGCGAGCGCCTCGCCCAGCTTGCGGCCGTCGGAGTCGCCGGTGGGGATCGGCGTGCGGTCCAGGTCGTCGAAGAGTGACGTGAGGCGTTTGCCCGCGTCCTCCTCGCTCTTCGTTCCGAGGGGGCAGTCCGACTGCCCCACGCAGTCCTTGGCGAACGACTGGAACGCCGTCTCGAAGCCCGCCGTCTGGTCCCGGTTCATGCGGCGGGCCGGCAGCGAGGGGTCCATCGCTCCGTCCAGGACGAGGCGCCCGACGCGGTCGGGGTAGAGCCCGGCGTACGTCGCCCCCAGGAACGTGCCGTACGAAGCGCCCACGTAGCTCAGCTTCTCGTCGCCGAGCGCCGCGCGCAGGATGTCCATGTCGCGGGCCGCCTCGACCGTGGAGACATGCGGAAGCACCTCACCGGAGTGCTTCTCGCAGCCCGCCGCGAACTTCTTGAAGGAGTCCGACAGTTCGGCGGTCTCGCGCTGGTCGTCCGGAGTGATGTCCGTCTGCGTGTACGCGTCCATCTGCTTGCCGTTGAGGCAGGTGACGGGCTCGCTGCGGGCCACGCCGCGCGGGTCGACCGCGGCCATGTCGTACTGGGCGCGGACCTCTTCGGGGTAACCGAGTGCCGCGTACGTCTGGAGGTAGCCGATCGCCGAGCCGCCGGGGCCGCCCGGGTTGACCAGGAGCGAGCCAAGGCGCTTACCGGGCCCTGTGGCCTTCTTCCGGGAGACGGCGAGCTTGATGGCCTCGCCATCCGGCTTCGCGTAGTCCAGCGGCGCCTTCATCGTGGAGCACTCGAAGCCGGGGACGCCGCACTCGCGCCAGTTCAGCTTCTGTCCGTAGTACGGAGACAGCCCTTCCGGAGTGGCGCGGGGCAGCGCGGCCATGGACGCGTCCGCCGTCGAGCTCCCGGCCGAGCAGCCGGAGATGAGCAGTCCGGCGGCCAAGAACACGGTCGCGGGGGTGCGGAGTCCTCTGATGCGCATCACGCGAGCCTAACGCTATGCGTTGGCGTGGTGACGCAATGTGCCCGTATGGGTGACTCCGTCAATCCTCGGGCCCCCTCGACCGGCATTCGGCACCCGTCCGCCCCTCAGCGCTCGCCCGCCGCCCGGCCGATCACCGCTCCCGGGCTGACCCGCCTAGCCCGCCCGCAGCGCCACCGCCATCGCCTCCACCGCGAGCAGCGGCGCCACATTGCGGTCCAGTGCCGTGCGGCAGGCGCCGATCGCCTCGATGCGGCGCAGCGTGGACTCCGGCGAGGTGCCGCGCGCCAGGCGCTCCAGCATGTCGAGCACCTCCGTGTTGGCCAGCGCCACGCGGGAGCCGAGCTGCAGGGTGAGCACGTCCCGATAGACGCCGGTCAGCTCGATGAGTGCGAGGTCGAGGCTGTCGCGCTGCGTACGGGTCTTGCGGCGCTTCTGCCGGTCCTCCAGCTCCTTCATGATGCCCGCAGTGCCGCGCGGCATCCGGCCGCCCTTCTCCGCGCCGAGCGCCGCCTTCAGGTCGTCGGTCTCCTTGACGTCGACCTCCTCGGCGACCTGCTTCGCGTCGTCGCCCGCCGTGTCGATCAGCTCCTGCGCGGCCTTGAGGCAGCCACCGATGTCCTCCACCCGCAGGGGCAGCTTGAGCACGGCGGCACGACGCTCGCGCGCCCGCGGGTCGGTCGCGAGGCGGCGGGCGCGACCGATGTGCCCCTGCGTGGCGCGCGCGGCGGCAGCGGCGACGTCCGGCTCGATGCCGTCACGCCGGATGAGCACGTCCGCGACGGCGTCCACCGGAGGCGTACGCAGCGTCAGATGGCGGCAGCGGGAGCGGATGGTGGGCAGCACGTCCTCGAGCGAGGGCGCGCAGAGCAGCCATACGGTGCGCGGGGCGGGCTCTTCCACGGCCTTCAGCAGGACGTTGCCCGCGCCCTCGGTGAGGCGGTCGGCGTCCTCCAGGACGATGACCTGCCAGCGGCCGCCCGCGGGCGACATCTGGGCCCGCCTGACCAGCTCGCGGGTCTCCTTGACGCCGATGGACAGCAGGTCCGTACGCACCACTTCGACGTCGGCGTGCGTGCCGACCAGGCTCGTGTGGCACCCGTCGCAGAAGCCGCAGCCGGGGGCGCCGCCGAGCGCGCGGTCCGGGCTGGTGCACTGGAGCGCGGCGCCGAAGGCGCGGGCCGCGGTGGACCGCCCGGAGCCGGGCGGTCCCGTGAACAGCCAGGCGTGCGTCATCTTCGACGCCTCGGGCCGCGGAGCGCCCGTGGCCACGGCGGTGACCAGCGTGTCGGCGTCCCGGGCGGCGGCACCGAGCTGCTCACTCACCCGATCCTGGCCCACCAGGTCGTCCCATACGGTCATCGGTCACCGCCTCCACCCTGCTCTTGCACTTGCACTTGCACTTGCTCTTGCACCTGCGCTCGCGACGCCGCGTCGTACCCAGTACCTCGCACGTCGCCCGTCGCACGTCGCACCCCGCGCTGTCGCATTCATTGTGGAGCACGCCACTGACAACGCAGGACGCCCCGCAGGATGTCCTGCGGGGCGCCCGTCCAGGGAGGCTCAGCGCCCGTTCCGGCCCCGGCCCCGCCCGCGCCCGCGGCCGCCCTCGTCGTCGTCCGGCTCGCCCAGCAACTCATCGGCCAGCGAAGGCAGATCGTCCAGCGGAGTCTCCTCCGCCCAGTCCGAGCGCGGCCGCTGCCGAGGAGCTCCCTGCTCGTCGACCTGGGGCAGCTCACGGGTCCGGTCGTTCCCGCCACCGCCGTCGGGCGCGGGAGCCGGACGCTCGTCGCGGAAGTACCCCGGCGGCACCTTGTCCTCCTGTACGGGAGGCAGTACCGCGGTTTCGTCGGCAGCCCCCGGCACCGGCGGCTGCGGCAGCACCTCGGTCTCCTCCGAGGCGGACGTGTCCCGTACCGGCGGGAGCACCGCGGTCTCGTCGGCCGCGCCCGGCGCCGGCGCACCGGGCTTCACGACGGGAGTGGGCACCGTCGTCTCGTTGTCCGGCACGGCATCCGAGGGGGACGCGGCCGGAGCCTGAGCCGGAGCCGGCTTCGAACGGGGCGCGGAAGGAGCCGGAGTCGAAGCAGCAGCCGTCGAAGCAGCCGCTGCGGCCACCGCCGAAGCCGCCGCCAAGCGCCGCGCCTCCTCGGCCCGCAGCAGGGCTTCCTCGGCCTTGCGCTGCTTCTCGATGCGACGCTCCTCGGCCTCGGCCCGAAGCCGTGCCTCTTCCTCCGCCTCCCGGCGGCGGCGCGCCTCCTCGGCGGCGCGCACCTTCTCCTCGGCGAGCAGTCGCGCCTGCTCCTCCTCGGCCCGGCGCTTCGCCTCCTCGGCGCGCTGCCTGGCCTCCTCGGCCTGGCGCTCGGCCTCGCGGCGCTGCGCCTCCTCCAGCTCGCGGCGCTTGCGCTCCTCCTCCTCGGCGCGGAGCTTGGCGAGCTGCTCCTGGCGCTCGCGCTCGACCCGCTCCTCCTCGGCCTTGCGCGCGGCCTCTTCCTCGGCCTTGCGGCGCGCCTCTTCCTCGGCCGCCTTGCGGGCCTCCTCCTGCGCCTTCACCTCGGCCTCGGAGAGCGGCAGCATCAGGTCGAGCCGGTGCCGGGCGACGGTCGTGACCGCCTCCGGCTCCTGGGCGGCGTCGATCACCAGATACCGGCCCGGGTCGGCCGCGGCGAGGGTCAGGAAACCGGACCGCACGCGCGTGTGGAACTCGGCGGGCTCCGACTCGAGTCGGTCGGGCGCCTCGGTGAACCGCTCCCTGGCCGCCTCCGGAGAAACGTCGAGCAGCACCGTCAGATTCGGCACGAGCCCGGCCGTCGCCCAGCGCGAGATGCGGGCGATCTCGGTCGGGGACAGATCGCGCCCCGCGCCCTGATACGCCACGGACGAGTCGATGTACCGGTCGGAGATGACGACCGCGCCCCGCTCAAGGGCGGGACGTACGACCGTGTCCACGTGCTCGGCACGGTCGGCGGCGTACAGAAGTGCCTCGGCGCGGTGCGAGAGACCTGCCGACGACACGTCGAGCAGGATCGACCGCAGCCGCTTGCCGACCGGAGTGGCTCCCGGCTCGCGCGTCACGACGACCTCGTGGCCCTTGGCCCTGATCCACTCGGCGAGCGCCTCGGCCTGCGTGGACTTGCCCGCGCCGTCGCCGCCCTCCAGGGCGATGAAGAAGCCCGTGGCCGCGATCCCCTGCTCCGGGTCGTCGCCGCCGCGCAGCGCGTCCCGCAGGTCGTGCCGCAGCGGCACGCCCTGCCGGTCGTCGATCTTGGCGAGCACCAGCGCGGCCACCGGCAGGAGCAGCGCGCCCACCAGCATCAGCGTGAAGGCGGCGCCTCCGTGGTCGAACACGAACTTGCCGTTGACGAAGCGGTGCGGACCGATGGCCGCCGCGACCACGGGGGCGATGAGCGCGCCGAGCGCGACGAAGAGGCGTACGACCGCCTGGAGGTGTTCCGTCGTGCGCGCCCTGCGGTAGTCCTCGACCTCCTGGTCGAGCAGCGCGTGCCCGGTGTGCGCGGCGATGCCCGCGGCCACGCCGGTGAGCACCAGGAGCAGCAGCACGGTCGTCACGTCGGGCACGAGGCCCGCGGCGAGCAGCGCGACACCGGTGAGGGCGATCGCGAGCGCGAGCAGCCGTCGGCGCGGAAGCGTGGGCAGCAGGGACGGTGCGGTGCGGATGCCGACGACGGTGCCGCCGGTGAGCGCGAGGACGATCAGGCCGTACGTGACGGGCCCGCCGTCCAGGTCCTTGGCGTGCAGCACGGCGACGGCCACGGCGGCCGCGACGGCCCCGGCGATCGCGGCGCAGGCGGCGACGAGCAGCGGGATCGCGCCGGTGCGGCCCTTGTCGGTGCCGCTGCCGGTGCGCGGCCTGCGCAGTCCTTCGAGCGGGCTACGCGCGCGTGGCGTCTGCGTGGCGGGAAGTTCGAGGAAGTAGACGATCGACAGCGAGGCGGCGAAGAGGCCCGCGGCGACGAACGAGCCGAGCCCCGCCTGGTGCACCTCGAACCAGTCGAGCCCGGTGCCCAGGAGGTTGCCGATCAGCGTGACGAAGACGAGCGCGGCGGCCGCGAGGGGCAGCGCCACGAATCCCGTACGCAGCGACAGGCGCCGCAGTGCGTCCATGTGGTCCGGCAGCGGCCGCACGGTCGCGCCCTCCAGGGGCGGCGCGGGCAGCAGCGCGGGCGCCGCGCTCTCCCGGCAGACCGTCCAGAAGCGCTCGGCGACGCCGATCACGAAGGCGGTGACGAGCAGCATCGCCAGCGCGTTGTCCGGGGTCCAGTCGATCCACAGCGGCGCGACGATCAGGAGTCCGGCCCGCAGGCCGTCCGCCACGAGCATCGTCCAGCGCCGGTCGAGCGGCCCGTCCGGTGAGGTGATCGAACTCAGCGGCCCCAGGAGAACCGCCCCGAAGAGCAGCGTCGCGAGAACGCGTGCCCCGAAGACGGCCGTGACCGCGAACGCGACTCCTCGATAGCCGCCCCCGAACGCCCCCTCGGCAATGGCCGCTTGCAGCGCGAGCACCACAAGGACAAGGAGGGCGAGGGCATCGCCGACACCGCCGACCAGCTGGGCGCTCCAGAGGCGCTTCAGCTGCGGCACGCGCAGCAAGGCGCGGACAGCACGCTCTCGGGAATCTGCGACCAGGGCGTCGTCGGGGGCCGGGTTTCCGACCGTTGGCTGCTCGGCACGCGTCATCCGTCCAGCCTATCCGGCCGGTGTGACACACCGAAGGGGCGCCCGAACAAACGGGCGCCCCTTCGGTTCACACATTCACAGCGCCGTACAGCACGACGCGTACAGACGCGTACAGACCCGTACAGCTGGCCGCTGCCTACTCGGAGTCGGACGCCTGCGCGGCCGAAGCCGCGGTCTTCTTGGCGGCCGCAGTCTTCGTAGTGGTCTTCTTCGCGGCCGTCGTCTTCTTGGCGGCCGTTTTCTTCGCAGCGGTCTTCTTGGCGGCGGTCTTCTTGGCCGGGGCCTTCTTCGCCGCCTTCTTGGCGGTCTTCTTGGCCGGACCCTTCGCCCGCTTCTCCTCGAGCAGTTCGTAGCCACGCTCGGGGGTGATGTCCTCGACGCTGTCGGCGGCCCGCAGCGTCGCGTTCGTCTCGCCGTCCGTGACGTACGCCCCGAAGCGGCCGTCCTTGACGACGACCGGCTTTCCGCTGACCGGGTCCTCGCCGAGCTCCTTCAGCGGCGGCTTGGCGGCGGCCCGCCCGCGCTGCTTGGGCTGGGCGTAGATCGCGAGGGCCTCGTCCAGCGTGATGTTGAAGAGCTGCTCCTCGGCCTCCAGGGAGCGCGAGTCCGTGCCCTTCTTCAGATACGGGCCGTAGCGGCCGTTCTGCGCGGTGATCTCGACACCCTCGGCGTCGGCGCCCACCACACGCGGCAGGGACATCAGCTTCAGGGCGTCCGCCAGAGTCACCGTGTCGAGTGACATCGACTTGAAGAGCGAGGCCGTCCGCGGCTTGACCGCGTTCTTGCCGGTCTTCGGGGTGCCCTCGGGGAGTACCTCGGTGACGTACGGGCCGTAACGGCCGTCCCTGGCGATGATCTCGTGACCCGATGTGGGGTCGGTGCCGAGCGCGAAGTCGCCGCTCGGCTTGGCGAGCAGCTCCTCGGCGTACTCGACGGTCAGCTCGTCCGGCGGCATGTCGTCGGGCACGTCGGCACGCTGATGGCCTTCCGCGTCCTTCTCACCGCGCTCGATGTACGGGCCGTAGCGGCCGACCCGCAGCACGATGCCGTCACCGACGGGGAAGGAGGAGATCTCCCGGGCGTCGATCGCGCCCAGGTCGGTCACCAGCTCCTTGAGCCCGCCGAGGTGGTCGCCGTCGCCGTTGCCCGCGCTGGACGCGGCGCCCGCGTCGTCGCCCTCGCCGAAGTAGAAGCGCCGCAGCCACGGCACGGCCTGCGCCTCGCCCCGCGCGATGCGGTCGAGGTCGTCCTCCATGCGTGCGGTGAAGTCGTAGTCGACGAGCCGCCCGAAGTGCTTCTCCAGGAGGTTGACCACGGCGAAGGACAAGAAGGAGGGCACAAGGGCCGTGCCCTTCTTGAAGACGTAGCCGCGGTCGAGGATCGTGCCGATGATCGACGCGTACGTCGACGGGCGGCCGATCTCGCGCTCTTCGAGCTCCTTGACCAGCGAGGCCTCGGTGTAGCGGGCCGGCGGCTTGGTCGCGTGGCCGTCGACCGAGATCTCGTCGGCGGACAGCGCGTCGCCCTCGCTGACCTGCGGGAGCCTGCGCTCGCGGTCGTCGAGCTCGGCGTTCGGGTCGTCCGCGCCCTCGACGTACGCCTTCATGAAGCCGTGGAAGGTGATGGTCTTGCCGGACGCGTTGAACTCGGCGTCGCGGCCGTCGGCGGCCGTGCCGCCGATCTTGACCGTGACGGAGTTGCCGACCGCGTCCTTCATCTGGGAGGCGACGGTCCGCTTCCAGATCAGCTCGTAGAGCCGGAACTGGTCGCCGGTCAGGCCGGTCTCGGCAGGCGTGCGGAAACGATCACCCGAAGGACGGATCGCCTCGTGCGCCTCCTGCGCGTTCTTGACCTTCCCGGCGTACGTGCGGGGCTTGTCCGGCAGGTAGTCGCTGCCGTACAGCTGCGTGACCTGGGCGCGAGCGGCGGTGATCGCCGTGTCGGACAGCGTCGTGGAGTCCGTACGCATGTAGGTGATGAAGCCGTTCTCGTACAGCTTCTGGGCCACCTGCATCGTGGCCTTCGCGCCGAAGCCCAGCTTGCGGCTGGCCTCCTGCTGCATCGTCGTCGTACGGAACGGCGCGTACGGAGAGCGGCGGTAGGGCTTGGACTCGACGGAGCGGACCGCGAACCGGGTGTTCTCCAGGGCCGCGGCGAGCGAGCGGGCGTTCGCCTCGTCCAGGTGCAGCGTGTCGGACTTGAGCTGCCCGATCGAGCTGAAGTCGCGGCCCTGCGCGATGCGCTTGCCGTCGACCGTGGTGAGGCGCGCGACCAGCTGCGAGGGGTCGGAGGCGTCACCGGTGCGGCCGGTGCCGAAGGTGCCCGTCAGGTCCCAGTACTCGGCGGAGCGGAAGGCGATGCGCTCGCGCTCACGCTCGACGACGAGGCGGGTCGCCACGGACTGGACGCGGCCGGCCGACAGGCGCGGCATGACCTTCTTCCACAGGACCGGCGAGACCTCGTAGCCGTAGAGACGGTCGAGGATGCGGCGGGTCTCCTGGGCGTCGACCATGCGCTTGTTGAGGTCGCGGGGGGTGGCCACGGCCTCCTGGATCGCGGCCTTGGTGATCTCGTGGAACACCATGCGCTTGACCGGGACCTTGGGCTTCAGGACCTCGAGGAGGTGCCACGCGATGGCTTCGCCCTCGCGGTCCTCATCGGTGGCGAGGAAGAGTTCGTCGGAGTCCTTCAACAGGTCCTTGAGCTTCTTGACCTGCGCCTTCTTGTCGGCGTTGACGACATAGATGGGCTCGAAGTCGTTCTCGACGTCCACGCCGAGACGGCGCACCTCGCCGGTGTACTTGTCGGGTACCTCCGCGGCGCCGTTGGGGAGGTCGCGGATGTGCCCGACGCTCGCCTCGACTACGTAGCCGGGGCCGAGGTAACCCTTGATCGTCTTCGCCTTGGCAGGCGACTCGACGATGACGAGTCGGCGGCCGCCCTTTGCGGTCTCGCTGGTCGGGGACAACTTCGCTCTTCTCTCCGGTCGGTGCTCGGTGGCCGTGCTGCGTGGCCTCGTGGCCGTGCTGCGTGGCCTCGCTCGGTGCGCTTGCGTTGCGCTGACGCTGCGGAGTGTGACGGTACATCCCGCCCCCGTGTCAAACGGGAAAAGCCCGCAACGGCCACTCGAACGGTAACCCGACTACCGCCATTCCTGCCGCCCGGAGTGGCGACCTGCCCTTTCACCACCGGCTTCACCACCGGCTCGGCTCCGGCGCCGGGCCTACGGCCCGTACGCGCCCCGCGGCCACCGGCCGCCTCCCGTCACAGCCGAGTGAAACACCACACTCCGAGCACCAGTGCGCCCGATCCGGCGAGCGCCGCGAGTGTCGCGGATGCGACAGGGTTCACACCGTGGGCGACCGGCGAGCGGTGCGCCACGCGTGCCCCGGTCCACAGCAGCAGCCCCGCTCCGAACAGCGCGAATACCGATCCCGCGAAGATCGCTGGTCCGCTCTCCATGGCATTGCCTCCCCGTACTGAGTTCCCGGCTTGGGAAACTTGCACGCCCGGGAAGCCGGGGCGCGAACCCCGGGTGAACGGAGAGCGCCCGGCCGAAATCACCGGCCGGCGCCGGGTCCAACTCGACCGGATCCGGTCGCCTCGGAACTGGTCCGCACAGTCCACCTTCTCGATGTACGTCCAGCGGTCGCCGACGCCCATCCATCCCACCCACAACGGGGGACCGATGTCCGCGAAACGTACGAGACACGCCGTACGCGTACCGCCAACGGCCCGGCGGTACGCCTCACGACGTCTCTAGGACGCGACCGGCTCCAGGAAGCCCTGCTCGACGAGGAGCCGGATCTGAGAGGGCGTACGGTCCCGCAGCAATACGGGGTCCTCCCCCACCAGTTGGGCGATCGCGTCGAGGATCCGCCCGGCGCTCAGCGTCCCGTCACACACACCGGCGAAGCCCGCACCCACCGTGTCCACCTTGGTGGCCCGCCGCATCCCGCGCTGCTGGCGCAGCACGACGTGCTCCGGGTCCTCGGCGCCGGGCAGCCCGACCTGCTCCTGCACGACCCCGTCCGCGAGCTTGAAGTGCCCCGCGAGCAGCGCGGCGTCGTCGTGCGCCCGCAGGAAGTCCTGCCGCGCGAAGAACTCCCGCACCGTCTCGCCCAGCGGCTGCTCGACGGGGTGCGGCCACTCCTCCACGGTCACGGACGGCTCGGCGGCACCAGACGCGGCACCAGCCTTGCGGAGTGTGATCCACCCGAAGCCGACCGCGCGCGTCTTGCGGGCCTCGAACTCGTCGAGCCACGCGTCGTACCGCGCCGCGTACTCCTCCGGATCCGTCCGGTGGTCCCCGGCGTCCCGCAGCCACAGCTCGGCGTACTGCGTGATGTCCTGCACCTCGCGCTGGACGATCCACGCGTCGCACCCGCGCGGCACCCAGGACCGGAGCCGCTCGGTCCACTCCTCGCCGTCCACGTGCTGCCAGTTGGCGAGGAAGTGCGCATACCCCCCTTCGTTCAACCGCTCCCCCGCCTGCTGAACGAGCGACCGGCACAGATCGTCCCCGCCCATCCCGCCGTCGCGGTAGGTGAGCCGCGCCCCGGGAGAGATCACGAAGGGCGGATTGGACACGATCAGGTCGTACTTCTCCTCGCCCACGGGTTCGAAGAGGGAGCCCTCCCGCAGGTCCGCCTCCGGAGCACCGGACAGCGCCAGGGTGAGCCGCGTGATGTGCAGCGCACGGGGGTTGAGGTCGGTCGCGGTCACCCGGGTCGCGTGCTGTGCGGCGTGCAGCGCCTGGATCCCTGAGCCGGTACCGAGGTCGAGAGCGCTGGCCACGGGCGTACGCACCGTGAGTCCGGCGAGCGTCGTCGAGGCCCCGCCGACACCGAGTACGACCCCTTCGTCATGGCTGCCGATGCCGCCGGCGCCGCCGACCGCGCACCCCAGGTCCGAGACGATGAACCAGTCCTCACCGCTCGGCCCGCCGTAGGGCCGCACGTCCACGGTCGCCTTCAGCGCGCCCTCGCCGTCCGCCGCGGAGAGCCAACCGCTCTCCTGCAGAGGGCCGACCGGCAGAACGGCCGCCACGCGCGCGTGCGGCACGGAACGCTGCAACAGGAAGAGGCGTACGAGCGTCTCCAGCGGCCCTTCGCCGCGGGTGGCCCGCAGCGCGGGCACGGTCTCGCTGCGCGCGAGCGCCGTGTAGGCAGGCGCCCCGAGCAGCTCGAGCAGCCCGTCAGCGGTGAAGTCGGCCGCCAGCAGGGCTTCCCGCAACTGGGTACAGACGTCGGCACGATCGGACGAGGGCAGGGGGGCGCTAGCAATACTCACCCCTTCATTGTGACCCGACAAGGCCACACCGGCCGTCCCCCGCTGTGGACAGGCGCTCCGCAAGACGAACCCCACCCTGGCTTTCCCAGCCGTGCCCCGAAGCTGCCGGGCGCAGCTGAACGCAACGCTGCCCCGGAGCCGGGGGGAGTCCCCCAGGCTCCGGGGCAGCGAGGCAAAGCGGAGGGGCAACCCCTAGGCGGCGGAAGGCGTAGCGCTAGCCGACTTGCAGCTGTCCTGCTTGCTCATCGCCTTGCCCACCTCACCCTCCTGAAGCTTCTCAAGCGCCTCGTTGCCGCTCTTGCTCAGCTTGTCCAGCTCGCCCGCGACAGACTTGAGGCCGTCCGCGAAGTCCGCCTGGTTCTTGGTGTCCAGGCCGTCGACCTTCTTCTTCAGGTCGCCGTACGACTTGGAGATGGCGTTCAGTTCCTTGACCGCGTCGTCGGTCTTCTTCTGACCGCCGTCGACCGGCGGGGCGCCCGCGTCCTTCACCGCGGCGCCCATCGCCTTGTAGGCGTCGGACATGTCCTGGAACGCCTTGGAGTCGGTCTTCTGGACGTCCTCCGGCGAGCTGTTGTCCGAGGTCTCCTTCTGGATCGCGGCGTTGGCGGCGGCGATCTTCTTCGACTGCGGCTGGACCGAGTCACAGACGTCCTTGGCCCAGGAGTCCAGCTTCTCGTTGCCGTCGTCGCTGCAGCCCGACAGCGCCAGTACCAGTACCGCACCGCCGGACAGTGCGGCTGCAAGCTTCTTGTTCACCGGATTGGTCCCTTCCATGGCTCTCGGCCCCGGAACTTACACGCCAACTGGGCTACAACCGCATGCCGGGGGTCCGGTACCACCCCTATTGAAGCCATTTGCACCAAGCAGAGAGCGCGAGAGAAGGCTCACGAGAGATTCACCGGGCGCACAAAGGGCGGACGCCGCGTCAAAACGCGCCGCCCGCCCGTGTGTTGGGCAGAGTCTGACCCGGTGTTACGAAACCACGGCCGGGTCAGCCGAGTTGCCTACTCGCTCCGCACCACCGTCCTCCTGGTCGCCCACGGCGATGCCCCGCCTCTTGGAGACGTACACCGCGCCGATGATGACCAGGATCGAGAGCACCGCGATCAGTGCCCGGATCCCCGCGCTCGCGTCATCCCCGTAGCTGAACTGGACGACCGCGGGCGCGATGAGCAGCGCCACCAGGTTCATCACCTTCAGGAGCGGGTTGATCGCCGGGCCCGCGGTGTCCTTGAACGGGTCACCGACGGTGTCGCCGATGACCACCGCGGCGTGGGCCTCACTGCCCTTGCCTCCGTGGTGGCCGTCCTCGACGAGCTTCTTCGCGTTGTCCCACGCGCCGCCGGAGTTGGCGAGGAAGACCGCCATCAGCGTGCCCGTGCCGATCGCGCCCGCCAGGAACGAGCCGAGTGCGCCGACGCCGAGCGAGAAGCCGACCGCGATCGGCGTGAGCACGGCGAGCAGACCTGGCGTGGCCAGCTCGCGCAGCGCGTCCTTGGTGCAGATGTCGACGACGCGCCCGTACTCCGGTTCCTCGGAGTAGTCCATGATCCCGGGGTGCTCGCGGAACTGCCGCCGCACCTCGTAGACCACCGCTCCCGCCGACCTCGACACCGCGTTGATCGCGAGCCCCGAGAAGAGGAAGACGACCGCGGCGCCCAGGATCAGGCCGACCAGGTTGTTCGGCTGCGAGATGTCCATGACCAGGTTCATCGGGGCGCCGTCGCCCATTTTCTCGCCGACGTCCTTGGCCGCGGTCGCGATGGCGTCGCGATACGAGCCGAAGAGCGCCGCGGCCGCGAGAACGGCCGTGGCGATGGCGATGCCCTTGGTGATGGCCTTGGTGGTGTTGCCGACGGCGTCCAGGTCGGTGAGCACCTGCGCGCCGGCGCCCTCGACGTCACCGGACATCTCGGCGATGCCCTGCGCGTTGTCGGAGACCGGACCGAAGGTGTCCATGGCGACGATCACGCCGACCGTGGTGAGCAGGCCGGTTCCGGCGAGCGCCACCGCGAACAGGGCGAGCATGATCGACGTACCGCCGAGCAGGAACGCCCCGTACACGCCGAGCCCGATCAGGAGCGCGGTGTAGACGGCCGATTCGAGCCCGATGGAGATGCCCGCCAGGACGACGGTGGCCGGGCCGGTGAGCGACGTCTTGCCGATGTCCTGCACCGGACGGCGGGTGGTCTCCGTGAAGTACCCGGTGAGCTGCTGGATCAGCGCGGCCATGACGATGCCGATCGCGACGGCGACGACCGCGAGAACCCGCGGATCGCCGTCGTGACCCGCGATCGCCGTGTCCGTGACGCCGTCCAGGTCTGCGTACGACGACGGCAGGTAGACGAAGACCGCCACCGCCACGAGCACCAGCGAGATGATCGCGGAGATGAAGAATCCGCGGTTGATGGCCGTCATGCCGCTCCGGTCGGAGCGCCGTGGGGCCACCGCGAAGATCCCGATCATCGCCGTCACGACGCCGATCGCCGGGACGATCAGCGGGAAGGCGAGTCCGGAGTCCCCGAACGCGACCTTGCCGAGGATCAGCGCGGCGACCAGGGTCACCGCGTAGGACTCGAAGAGGTCGGCGGCCATGCCCGCGCAGTCGCCGACGTTGTCGCCCACGTTGTCGGCGATGGTCGCGGCATTCCTCGGGTCGTCCTCCGGAATGCCCTTCTCGACCTTGCCGACCAGGTCGGCGCCGACGTCGGCGGCCTTGGTGAAGATGCCACCGCCCACACGCATGAACATCGCGATCAGCGCCGCCCCGAGGCCGAAGCCCTCGAGGACCTTCGGCGCGTCGGCCGCGTAGACCAGCACCACACTGGAGGCGCCCAGAAGGCCAAGACCCACGGTGAACATGCCGACGACGCCGCCCGTGCGGAAAGCGATCTTCATGGCCTTGTGCGAAACGGCGGTGAGATCCTTTTCGGGTTCACCTTCCGCCGGAGTGGCCTCTCGTGCGGCTGCCGCCACACGAACATTGCTGCGTACGGCGAGCCACATGCCGATATAGCCGGTGGTCGCCGAGAACACCGCACCGATCAAGAAGAAGATCGATCGGCCGGCACGCTGATTCCAGTCGTCTGCGGGCAGCAGCAGGAGCAGGAAGAACACCACGACGGCGAAAACACCGAGAGTGCGCAACTGCCTGCCGAGGTAGGCATTGGCGCCCTCCTGGATCGCTTTGGCGATCTTCTTCATGCTGTCGGTGCCCTCGTCGGCCGCGAGCACCTGGCGTACGAGCACCCAGGCGACCGCGAGAGCCGCGATCGCGACGGCCGCGATGACCATCACGATGAGGCGGTTGTCGTCGGTCAGTACTGCGGCTGCGAAGGTTGTGGGGTGGTCAAACTGATGAGGGGAAAAAAGCCCCGCCATTCGTCCTCCTTGACGCCTGGGGTGAGCTCAAGATGTGGACGGATTGTAGGGAGCGGAACCTGATCAAAACAGAGCGCCGCAAACGGAATTGGCTCGAGATTGCTTCCCAGCAAATGATCGCGACCGCAGACTGACCCCGAAAGCGGTAATGCCCCAAAAGCGTTGACGATGGTCGGCAGTCCCGAGGCAATTGACTGGGGCAATGATCCACAAAAGATCCACAAAGAAAAAAGGCCCTGCTCCCGGGTCGGGAGCAAGACCTTGGTACGGCGGTTGCCTCAGCCGCGTCGGTACTGCGGTCGCCTCAACCGCGTCGCGAAGAGGGTGCTCCGCGGGTCAGAGAAGCGGTGCCGGGGTCGTCGGCCACGTCATGCGGATCAGACCGCCGCCCTCGCCCGCGGTGACCTCCACGTCGTCCACGAGCCCGCTGATGACGGCGAGACCCATCTCGTCCTCACCCTCGGCGTCCAGATCGTCGCCCGCACCGGGCCCCGCGCCGGACGCCCGGTCGCCGGGAGTCGCGTGGGGGGCGTCGTCGCCGACCTCGATGGAGAACTGCTTCTCGTCCTCGATCAGGGCGACCCGCACCGGCGTCGCGACACCGTTGCTCTGATGCAGCCCCACGGCGCGCGTGCAGGCCTCGCCGACCGCGAGTCTGACCTCGTCGAGAACGGCCTCGTCCACTCCGGCCCTGCGCGCGACCGCCGCCGCCACGAGCCGGGCGGTCCTGACGTGCTCGGGCAGCGCGCTGAAGCGGAGTTCAACGGTGGCCATGCATCCCCCTCGGACATACGCGCGTGCTGTCAGGGGGCCGGGCCGAGGGCCCGGTCCCCTGCTGTTCTGCCACCCCCGGGCCGGACAAGCAGGCGACCCGGGGCATCCGGCTCTCAGTCGGTGGCCGCGACCGCTTCCTCGACCGAGGTGTGAATGGGGAACACCTTGGTCAGGCCGGTGATGCGGAAGATCTTCAAAATGCGCTCCTGGTTGCAGACCAGGCGCAGCGAGCCCTCATGGGCACGCACCCGCTTCAGGCCGCCGACCAGCACGCCGAGTCCGGTGGAGTCGAGGAAGTCCACGCCCTCCATGTCGACGACCAGGTGGAAACTGCCGTCGTTCACCAACTCGACCAACTGTTCGCGCAACTTGGGCGCGGTATAAACGTCGATTTCTCCACCGACCTCGACGACCGTACGATCGCCGACGGTACGGGTCGACAGGGACAGGTCCACGGATCCTCCAGCACCTTGCTATCGAGCGGTCATCCCTTGGGACACCTCGGCAGAGCCCCCGGGACGGATCGCCAGCCGCGATGGCATTCAATCACTTACCGGCAGGCGTGCACGACGCCTTGGGACCATTGTCCATCCCGCCGGTGACACACTCGGTGCCGATGGCCAACTTTTCTCCACCGGGCGGACCCTCCTCGGGCGCCCCGGTACGCACGTCTCCACGGGCGGTCCTGGACCGGCTGACCGCGGGGCCGAGCCGTGCTTCGCGCGTCACTCATACGGAGCACTTGCCCCCGCGCGAGGCACGATATGCAGTCTGGCCTGATCGCATCCGTTCGGAGGTCGTATCCGCGGTCCAGGCGGCCGGGATCGAGCACCCCTGGACCCACCAGGCGCTCGCCGCCGAGCACGCCCTGGACGGCGAGTCGGTCATCGTCGCCACCGGAACCGCTTCGGGAAAGTCGCTGGCCTACCTCACCCCCGTCCTCTCGGCCCTCCTGGACGGCTCCGAGGCCCCCAACGGCCGCGGCGCGACCGCGCTGTACCTCGCCCCCACGAAGGCCCTGGCCGCCGACCAGCGCCGCGCGGTGCGCGAACTCGCGGCGCCCCTGGGCAACGCGATCCGCCCCGCCGTGTACGACGGCGACACCCCCGTCGAAGAACGCGAATGGGTACGTCAGTACGCCAACTACGTCCTGACCAACCCCGACATGCTGCACCGCGGGATACTCCCGTCCCACCCCCGCTGGTCCTCCTTCCTGCGCGCCCTGCGCTATGTCGTCATCGACGAGTGCCACACCTACCGCGGCGTCTTCGGCTCCCACGTCGCCCAGGTCCTGCGCCGCCTGCGCCGCCTCTGCGCCCGCTACGGCTCCGATCCCGTCTTCCTCCTCGCCTCCGCCACCTCCGCCGAGCCGGCCGTCTCCGCGGAACGCCTCATCGGACTTCCCGTGAAGGAGGTCGCCGACGACGCCTCGCCCCGCGGCGAACTCGTCTTCGCCCTCTGGGAACCCCCGCTCACCGAACTCCACGGCGAGAAGGGCGCTCCCGTCCGCCGCACCGCCACCGCCGAGACGGCGGACCTGCTGACCGACCTGACCGTCCAGGGCGTGCGCTCGGTCGCCTTCGTACGCTCCCGGCGCGGCGCCGAGCTGATCGCGGTGATCGCCCAGGAACGCCTCGCCGAGGTCGACCGCTCCCTGGCCCGCCGCGTGGCCGCCTACCGTGGCGGATATCTCCCCGAGGAGCGCCGCGCCCTGGAGCGTGCCCTGCACTCCGGCGAACTCCTCGGCCTCGCGGCCACCACCGCCCTCGAACTCGGCGTCGACGTCTCCGGGTTGGACGCCGTGATCATCTCCGGCTATCCGGGGACCCGTGCCTCGCTCTGGCAGCAGGCGGGCCGCGCCGGGCGCTCCGGGCAGGGCGCGCTGGCCGTCCTGGTCGCCCGCGACGACCCGCTGGACACGTATCTCGTCCACCACCCCGAAGCGCTGTTCCAGCAGCCGGTGGAGTCGACGGTCCTGGACCCCGACAACCCGTACGTCCTCGCGCCCCACCTCTGCGCGGCCGCCGCGGAACTCCCGCTCACGGACGACGACCTGGCGCTCTTCGGCCCGCCCACCGAGGAGCTGCTCCCGCAGCTGGAGGCCGCGAAGCTGCTGCGCCGCCGCACGAAGGCCTGGCACTGGACCCGCAGGGAGCGGGCCGCCGACCTGACCGACATCCGTGGCGAGGGCGGCAAGCCCGTCCAGATCGTCGAGGAGGGCACGGGCAGGCTGCTCGGCACCGTCGATGCGTCCGCCGCGCACACCGCCGTCCACGAGGGCGCGGTCCACCTCCACCAGGGCCGTACCTATCTCGTGCGCCGGCTGGACCTGGAGGACTCGGTCGCGCTGGTCGAGGAGGCCGGTCCGCCGTACTCCACGACCGCCCGCGACACCACGGCCATCTCCATCCTGGAGACGGACACCGAGATCCCCTGGGGCTCCGGCCGCCTCTGCTACGGCTCCGTCGAAGTCACCAACCAGGTCGTCTCCTTCCTGCGCCGCAAGCTCATCACCGGCGAGGTCCTCGGCGAGACGAAGCTGGACCTGCCGCCCCGGACCCTGCGCACCCGCGCGGTCTGGTGGACCGTCACCGAGGACCAACTGGACGCCGCCCGCGTCAATCCGGAGATCCTCGGCGGCGCGCTGCACGCCGCCGAGCACGCCTCCATCGGCATGCTGCCGCTCTTCGCGACCTGCGACCGCTGGGACATCGGCGGTGTCTCCGTGCCGCTGCATCCGGACACGCTCCTGCCGACCGTCTTCGTGTACGACGGCCACCCCGGCGGCGCGGGCTTCGCCGAGCGGGCCTTCCACACGGCCCGCGAGTGGCTCACCGCCACCCGCCAGGCCATCGCCTCCTGCGAGTGCGAGGCCGGCTGCCCGTCCTGCATCCAGTCCCCGAAGTGCGGCAACGGCAACGACCCCCTGCACAAACGCGGCGCCGTCCGCCTCCTGTCCACCCTGCTCAAGGACGCACCCGCCCCCTGAGGGGCATCTGCCGACCGGCGGCACGGTGCCGTCACCTGTCCGATCCGGAGCTGAGCGCCCGGCCCGCACCTCAGGCTTCCGCCCAGCAGGCGCCACAGGGGGGCCAGGCGGCCCTCCAGGGGCTCGCGCCGCCCGCACGGCCGCCCGCCACCCGGCGTGCGTCACAGCCCCTGCTGCCGACGCCTGGACACCCGCGCGTGGCGGATCTGCCGGGCCTACCGGTGCCGCCGGGCCAGCCTGACCTGCCTGACCTGCCGGACCCGCCGGACCCGCCGGACCCGCCGGACCCGCCGGACCCGCCGGACCCGCCCGGGATCTCACCTCCGTCACGAACGGGCCGAAGTCCGCCGCCGCGGTGACGTCCGCGACCTCGCCGTGCACCGCGCACCGCACGAGTCGCGTCCCCTGGGCCTCGGCCACCCGACCGGCCTTGGCACACGCCCCAGAACGCCCCTCCGCCCAGTGGTCAGCGGCCGCAAGCGCCGCCAAGTCGGCCGCGCCGCCCGCTCGATGGCGGGCGACGATCACCTGCCCCATCGCGAGGACCGCACCGCAGACCACGCACAGCACGGCCATCACGACGACGACCCACACCGTGGCGGCTCCCCGGTCCGACGCGGCCCCCACGGTCCGGAATCCGCCCCGCCCCCTCACGCGCCCACCCCCACCGTCTCCTCCGCCAACGCCACCGCCTCCGACCGCACCCGCAGCCCCAGCCCCAGTGCTCCGGGCCCCGGCGAGTCCGCCGCGACCTCCACCCGCACCAAGTCGCCGTCCCGCCGCACGGCCACCGACGCGCCACGCGGCGCCGCCTGCCGAGCCGCCGCCACGGCCGCGCTCTCGGGGTCCTGCCGGGCCATCGCACGCGCCCCGGCCCGTGCCGCGTCCACGCACTGGATCTGCGCGGACGCGGCCAGCAACGCCCAGACCAGCGCCATCGTGAACAGCACGAGCGTGGGCAGCACCACGGCCGCCTCAGCCGTCACGAACCCCTGGTCCCCGTGGCGGCCCCGGCCGCCGCGTGCCCGCTCAGAACTGGACATCGAGCGCCTTCTCCACGACCGCCTGCAGCGCCGCCCTGACCTGCCCGCTCGTCACCACCTTGTAGAGCAGTCCGGCAAACCCCACCGCCGCGATGAGACCCATCGCGTACTCCGAAGTGACCATCCCCGCGTCCCTCCGCACCGCACGTGCCCTGCACCGCAACGCTCGCGCACACAGCTGTCCCCACATCTCAACCCCCATGGAATTTCAGTCCGTTCAGATCACAGCGGCCACGCCTCACGAAGCCACCGTCCAGCCACTCAGCCGTCGCGCCACTCGGCCGTCGGGCTCAGTCATCAAGCTCAGTCATCGAGCTCAGCCATCGACCCGCTCAGATGCCGCTCAACAACCCACCCGCCAGGCCGATGACCACAGGCAGCACCCCCACCGCGATGAACGCGGGCAAGAAGCACAGCCCCACCGGCACTGTCATCAGCACGCCGGCCCTGCGCGCCGCCGCCGTCGCCGCACGGCTCCGTTCCGCGCGGCACTCCGCGGCGAGACGTGCCACCGGTTCCGCCGCCGGAGCCCCCGACTCCCCCGCCCGCTCCAGCAGGCGGGCCAGCGCCCCCGCGCCCGGTATCGCACCCAACCTCCGCCACGCGTCGGCTGGTTCACCCCCGAGCCGCACCTCCGCGGCCCCCTGCGCGAGCCGCTCCCCGACCGGCCCCTTCAGCGCGTCACCGACAGCCTGAGCGGCCACGACAGGACCCGCGCCCGCAGCGACACACGCCGCCAACAGATCGGCTGCCAAAGGCAGTTGCCGAGCCGCCTCCGCGGTGTCGAACTCCGCGACGCGGACGTCACGCCCACGCCACCAGCGCCACACCCCGTACCCGGCCCCCAGCCCCACCAGGAACCCCGGAACACCGCCCACCAGAACCCACCCGGCACTCACGGCCCCGGCCACCGCAGGCCACCCCGACCCCATGCCCCGCCACCGCAACCACCGCCTCGACACACCACCCGGCGGCTGCTCCACCATCCCCAGCACGCTCCCCGAGCGCCCCCGCACCGCACGCTCCCGCCGCGCCGCAAGGACCGCGGACACCAGCCACAGCACGGCCGCCACACCCCACACGGCCACCCCCAGCTCGTGGACAACGACACTCATCGCTCCTCCACCCCCCGCACGATCCGCAGCGCCCACCACACGCCGACGCCCTCCAACACCCCGCCCACCGCCAGACATCCGAGCCCCGCACCCGTATGCAGCAACACCCGCAACGGCGCCGCACCGAGCGCGCTCCCCATGAGCAGCCCGAGGACCGGCAGACCCGCGAGCATCACCGCCGTCGACCGCGCACCCGCCAACTGGGCCCGCAGATCGCCGCGTTGGTCCCGCTCCACCCGCAGCGCGCCCTCCAGCCGCTCGAGCCCCGCCGCGAGCCCGGCACCGCGATCCACCGCCACCCGCCAGCACGCCGCGAGCCCCAGCAGCCCTTGCGCCCCCGGCTCCCGCGCCGCGTCCTCAAGCGCCCCCGGCACATCCCCGCCGAACCGCGCCGCCGCAAGGACCCCGGCCCGCGCCTCCCCGAGCCCGGCCCCGGCATCAGCAAGCCCGAGGCCGCCACCAGCCGCAGCCCTCAACGCCTCCCCCGGCTGCCGTCCCGCCCGCACCTCCCCCGCGAGCGCCCCGCACAAGGCGATCACCGCGGCGGCCCGTCGCTCCCCGTCGAGCCGCGCGTCCCTGGCCCGCCGCACGCGCCGTATCAGCGGCACCCCTGCCGCCCCCAGGACCAGCGGCACGATCGAGTCCCCGAGCAGCGCGACCACCGCCCCGCCTGCCAGAGCCCACCACTCGTGCCGCACCCGACCGGTGGCGCGGGCCATCGCCCGCCGCCACGCCGCATCCCCCGGCCCGGCCTCGCCGCCGCCCGCGAGCACCGCCCGCGCCCGCCGCAGCCCGCGGTCCCGACCGACCGTCAACCAAGCCGCGCTCCCTGCGCACACAGCCGCCGCCACCCCCGCCGCACTCATCCGCCACCACCCCAACCGCCGCCTGCCAGAAGCGAGTCGAGCCGCTCCCAACCCCGCTCCCGGACGAACTCCCTCTCGCCCCACCGCAGCGCCGGCACCGTCACCACAAGGCCGGTCGGATCGCGCTCCAGGACGTGCACCTCGGCGATCCGCCGCCGCCCCGTCCGGTCCCGTGCGAGATGGATCACCACCGACAGCGCGGCCGCCAACTGGCTGTGCAGTGCCGCCCGGTCGAGACCGGCCGCCGTCCCCAGCGCCTCCAGGCGGGCCGGCACGTCCCCCGCGGCGTTCGCATGGACCGTGCCGCAACCTCCCTCATGGCCTGTGTTCAGAGCGGCCAGCAGATGGACCACCTCGGCGCCCCGCACCTCGCCGACGACCAGCCGGTCGGGACGCATCCGCAGCGCCTGCCGCACCAAGTCGTCCAGGCCGACACGGCCTGCTCCTTCCTGGTTCGCGGGTCTGGCCTCGAGTCGCACCACGTGAGAGTGATCGGGGCGCAGCTCCGCCGAGTCCTCGGCGAGCACGATCCGCTCCCCCGGCCCGACGAGGCCGAGGAGCGCGCTCAGCAGCGTCGTCTTGCCCGAGCCCGTCCCGCCACTGATCAAGTACGAGAGCCTGGCGTCGAGCAGGGCCCGCAGCACCCGGTCCCCGCCCGGCGGCACCGTCCCCGCCGCGGTCAGTTCCGCGAGGGTGAAGGCCCGGGGGCGTACGACACGCAAGGAGAGGCAGGTCGAGCCGACGGCGACCGGGGGCAGCACCGCGTGGAGGCGGGTCCCGTCCGGGAGCCGGGCGTCCACCCAGGGCCTGGCGTCGTCGAGCCTGCGTCCGGCCACGGCCGCGAGCCGCTGTGCGAGCCGCCGCACCGCCGCCGCGTCCTTGAAGGACACCCCGGTCAGCTCCAGGCCCCCGCCTCGGTCCACCCACACCCGGTCGGGCGCCGAGACCAGCACATCGGTCACCGAGTCGTCCGCGAGCAGTGCCTCCAGAGGGCCCGCGCCCACCAGCTCCGAGCGCAGCTGTGCCGCCGCACCCAGGACTTCCGCGTCGCCGAGCACCCTGCCCTGGGCCCGCAACGCCTCGGCCACACGGGCCGGGGTCGGTTCCGTTCCGCTCTCCGCGAGCCACTGGCGTACCCCGTCCAGCATCTTGGCTCCGACGACGGCGCTCATGAGCCGCCTCCCGTGGCATCGACCGGAACGCGCTCCCAGAAGGCCGTGCAGAACCGGGCGAGCGGCCCCCGCGCGGCGCCGCCCGGCGGCATCCCCGCCGCCATCGCGGCCGGCAGACCCGCCTCCCGTGGCAGCTCACCGACGAGCGGCAGCCCGAGCAGTCGCGCGACCTCCTCCGCGTCGAAGCCGCCTAGGCCGTCGAGTCCGCCGACCCCGGTGCGGCCGGTACCGCCGCTGCCGACCACCACCCGCAGATCCCGCAGCACCATGCCCACCGCCGACGCGACCCGCCGGGCCCCCGCCACCGCGCGCAGCTCCGCAGGCACCACCAGGAGCCCGAGATCCACCTGGGCCAGCGCCTCGGCCACTCCTTCGTCCACGCGGCGCGGCAGATCCACGACCACCACCCCGCCCCGCCTGCGGGCGGCGGCGAGCACCGCCCGCATGGCCTCGGGCGGGATGACCACCGCATCGCCCCGGTCCCAGCTCAGGACCCGCAGGGCATGCAGCTCGGGCAGCGACTCCTCCAGCGCGCCGCCACCGACCCGGCCCCTGGACTGGGCGAAGGCGGGCCAGCGGAGCCCGTCGGCCGCCTCGCCTCCGAGCAGCACGTCGAGCCCGCCGCCCAGCGGGTCGGCGTCCACCAGCATCGTGCGCCGTCCCGCGCGGGCCGCCGTGACGGCAAGCGCGCACGCGAGCGTCGAGGCACCGGCCCCGCCACTCCCGCCGATCACTCCCACCGTGAGCGCGGGCCGCCCCACGCCCTCGGCGACATCGGCGATGCGGTCCACCAGCCATCGCTCGCCGTCGGGCAGGACCAGCACGTGATCGGCACCGATCTCCACCGCGCGCTGCCAGACCCCGGAGTCGTCCTGATCCCGCCCGACCAGCACGACCCCGCGCCTGCGCCCGGCTCCCCGCACCCGGTCCACCGCGTCGTCGCCGACAAGGACGAGCGGCGCCGCGTCCCAGCCGCCCCTGCCCTCCGGCACCCCGTGCCGCACCTCGGGCCGCGCCCCCGCGGCGGCGCACAGCCGCAGCAGATCGTCCAGCAGGTCCACATCTTCCGTGACGATCAGCGGTCCGCCCTGCCGTCCGTCGGACGACGCCGGCCCGTCACGCGTAATCACTCGAGCCACGATCCCCAGTCCCCTCTCACTGCAAGCCCGTTGAATGCCGCGTTCCACATGAGCGATGAGCCGGCCAAAGCAATCCGGCCATGAACTTCGCGTGCGGAACAAGCGGAATCAGCGTGCAGCGGTCCTGGATAACGTGTGGATCTTGGTCAATAACTGTGGACAAGGCGGGGGCTGTGAATATCCCCTTCACCCATACCAGTGACATCTCGAAGACTTCCGCAGAGCAGCCTGACGACTACGCACAGTCACGGATCTTGGGCATGCGAAAAGATCGCCGAAACGGCCGCCACGAGGCGCCAGGCGATCGAATGAGGGTCGGAAGAGGCCCGGAAAACCCATCCGGACATGCGACGACCCCCGCCGGGGGGGAGAGCGGGGGTCGTCCCCACGGTCCGACTCGGGGGGGGAGGAGCCAGACCGGGTTAGCACGGTCGCGAACGATCCGTGACTTCCATGGTGTACCCGAGAGCCTTCTCAGGCAAACCCACGCGCCTCACCTTACGCCGAATGGTGGGCGCCTATGCTCGGGCTCGTGGAAAACCACTCCTTGCCTCGCACAGCTGCCTTCTTTGACCTGGACAAGACGGTCATTGCGAAGTCGAGCACTCTCACGTTCAGCAAGTCGTTCTACCAAGGCGGCCTGATCAACCGCAGAGCGGTACTGCGAACTGCATATGCACAGTTCGTCTTCCTCGCGGGCGGAGCCGATCACGACCAGATGGAGCGGATGCGCGAGTACCTGTCCGCGCTCTGCCGCGGATGGAACGTGCAGCAGGTCAAGGAAATCGTCGCCGAGACGCTGCACGACCTGATCGACCCGATCATCTACGACGAGGCCGCGTCCCTCATCGAGGAGCACCACACCGCGGGACGGGACGTCGTCATCGTCTCCACGTCGGGCGCCGAGGTCGTCGAGCCGATCGGTGAACTCCTGGGCGCGGACCGGGTGGTGGCGACCCGGATGGTGGTCGGCGACGACGGCTGCTTCACCGGAGAGGTGGAGTACTACGCGTACGGCCCCACCAAGGCGACCGCGATCAAGGAGCTCGCGGAGTCCGAGGGGTACGACCTCGACCGCTGTTACGCCTACAGCGACTCGGCGACCGATCTCCCCATGCTCGAGTCCGTGGGGCATCCGCACGCGGTCAACCCCGATCGCGCGCTGCGCCGCGAGGCTCTCGCGCGCGGGTGGCCGATTCTCGACTTCCACCGGCCGGTCCCGCTCAAGGAACGGCGCCAGAAGCCGTCCCGGCCCGCACTTGTCGCGGTGGCGGCGGTGAGTGCCGCGGCGGCCACTGCGGGGCTCGTGTGGTTCGTGAGTCGTCGCCGGACCTCGCGCGCCCGATTCGCCCTTGTTTGAACCTAAAAGTAAAGAAGTAGTGCCAGCACTTCCGCTTACTCCAGGACAGGAGTACAAAGGAGTCAACGGCCCGCGAGACCAAGGACATCCGAGAGGATTACCTTTAAACGCAACCAAGGCCCCACGGACCGATGCATGAACACCGAGCACCCACGCGACGTCGACCCGTCGATTACGGGCCAGCCGCACCAGGTGACGGGCTAAGTTCCCGACCTGATGGGCAACCTTCGAGGACGCTTGGTAACACGGTGAACATGCCAGCGGCGGTACGAGTTCTCGTACCGCCGCAACCCTGTTCAGGGCCCCCATCGACGCCCCGCAGACGCCGAGCGAGCGCCGGGCGCCTCACGCCGCGCCGAGCGCCTCAGGCCGCGCCGCGCTGCATGGCCTCGCAGACCGCCGTCGACTCCCTGACCCCCAGTTCGACCGCGCGCCCGCAGTGGGCGATCCAGGCGGCCATCCCTTCGGGCGTCCCGGACGCGTAGCCGTCGAGCGCCCCCACGTACGCCGCCCGCCCCTGCTCCGCGTGCCCCGCCTCGGCCGGGCAGACCGACTTCGGGTCGAGCCCGCTGCCCACCAGGACGATGCGCTCGGCGGCCCGCGCGACCAGGCCGTTGTGCGAGCCGAAGGGGCGCAGGCTGAGCAGCTCGCCGTGGACCACGGCGGCCGTCACGAGGGCCGGTGCGGAACCGCCCGCGATGATCAGCCGCGAGAGGCCCTCCAGGCGGCCCGCCACCTCGTCGGAGTCCGGCACGTCCAGCTCGACCAGCGGCTCGTCGACCGGTTCGCCCGCCAGGCGCGGCCGCCCCGCCGCCTCGTCGTTCTCCGCGGCGGCGACCAGGTGGAGGCGTGCGAGGACCCTGAGCGGCGACTGCCGCCAGATGGACAGGAGTTGGCCTGCCTCCGCGGTCAGCCGCAGGGCCGCGCCGACCGTGCGGGCCTCGTCGTCGCCGCTGAAGTCGCTGCGGCGGCGCACCTCTTCGAGTGCCCATTCGGCACCGGAGAGCGCGGCCGAGCCGCGCGCCCCGCGCAGCGCCGCCTCGGAGGTGATCTCGTTGCTGCGGCGCCTCATGATCCGGTGGCCGTAGACCCGGTCCACGGCCTTGCGCACGGAGTCCACGGAGTCGGCCACGCCGGGCAGTGCGCCCAGGGCCGCGAGCGGATCGGCTGTCGTACTCATGAGTACGACCCTACGCACCCCCGGCGCTCCCCCCACGAAGGAGTGGTCTTCTTCACGCCGCATCGATACGGCAGGTGATCGTACGGCTACTCTTGGTGAACATGAAGATCGCTTTCGTAGGGAAGGGCGGCAGCGGCAAGACCACGCTGTCCTCGCTCTTCATCCGACACCTCGCCGCCACCGGAGCACCGGTCCTCGCGGTGGACGCCGACATCAACCAGCACCTGGGCCCCGCGCTCGGCCTCGACGAGGCGGTCGCCGCCGAACTGCCCGCCATGGGCGCGCGCCTGCCCCTCATCAAGGACTACCTGCGGGGATCCAATCCGCGGATCTCCTCCGCCGACACGATGATCAAGACGACGCCGCCCGGGGAGGGTTCGCGGATCCTGCGGGTGCGCGAGGACAACCCCGTGTACGACGCGTGCGCGCGGCCGGTGGAACTCGACGACGCAGCCGTGCGTTTGATGGTCACAGGGCCGTTCACCGAAGCCGACCTCGGCGTCGCCTGCTACCACTCCAAGACGGGGGCGGTGGAGCTGCTCCTGAACCACCTGGTCGACGGGCGCGACGAGTACGCGGTCGTCGACATGACCGCCGGTTCGGACTCCTTCGCGTCCGGCATGTTCACGCGCTTCGACATGACGTTCCTGGTGGCCGAGCCGACCCGGAAGGGGGTCTCCGTCTATCGCCAGTACAAGGAATACGCACGGGACTTCGACATCGACCTCAAGGTCGTCGGCAACAAGGTGCAGGGACAGGACGACATCGACTTCCTGCGCGAGCAGGTGGGCGACGACCTCCTGGTGACGGTCGGGCACTCGGACTGGGTGCGCGCCATGGAGAAGGGCCGCCCGCCCCGGTTCGAGCTCCTGGAGGACGACAACCGCCGCTCCCTGCAAGCACTTCAGGACGCCGTCGACACCGCGTACGAGCGCAGGGACTGGGACCGCTACACCCGCCAGATGGTCCACTTCCACCTGAAGAACGCGCAGAGCTGGGGCAACGAACGGACGGGTGCCGACCTGGCTGCCCAGGTCGACCCCGACTTCGTGCTCGGTGAGCGGACCGTCGCTACGGCTTGACCGCCGGGGCGCCCGGGACGCCCTTCGGGGCCGGTGCGGGCTGGGCGGAGAGGTAGGACGCCCAGCCCTCCTTCGGGGCCTTGCCGAGCGGGAGCTTGGTCAGGCGCTCCACGGTCTGCGGGTCCTGGGCGTCGAGCCAGTCGGCGAGTTGCCTGAAGGAGACGCACCGCACGTCGCGCTTGGTGCAGACCGACTCGATCGTCTCCTCGATGGCGCGCATGTACGTGCCGCCGTTCCAGGACTCGAAGTGGTTGCCGATGATCAGCGGCGCGCGGTTGCCCTTGTAGGCGCGGTCGAAGCCCTGGAGCAGGCCGTCGCGCATCTGGTCGCCCCAGTACTCGTGCTTGCTCGGGTCGCCCTGCGACGTCGTGCCCGACTGGTTCACCATGAAGTTGTAGTCCATGGTGAGCGTCTCGAACTTGCGGCCGGGGACCGGGACAAGCTGCATCGACAGGTCCCAGAGGCCTTCCTTCTTCTTGGGCCAGACCTGGTTGTTGACGCCACTGGTGTCATAGCGGAAGCCCAGTTCGCGGGCCGCCCGCATAAAGTTCTTCTGGCCTTCGAGGCAGGGCGTGCGGGCGCCGATGAGTTCCTTGTCGTAGTCGAAGGGCAGTGGCTGCGCCTTCTTCATGCCCGTGTTCGTCTTCCAGGCCTTCACGAAGGACTTGGCCTGGTTGATCTCGCTCTTCCAGTCGGCGACCGACCACTCGCCCACGCCGCGGCCCGCGCCGCAGAAGTGGCCGTTGAAGTGGGTGCCGACCTCGTTGCCCTCGAGCCAGGCGCCGCGGAGCTGCTCCACGGTGTCCTTGATTCCCTTGCGGTCGTTGAAGCCGATGTCCGAGCTGCCGGCCAGGTGCTGCGGCGGGTCGTAGAGCTTCCGCTTGGCCTCGGGGAGCATGTACACGCCGCTGAGGAAGTACGTCATCGTGGCGTTGTTCCGCTTGGCCACCTTGCGGAAGTGCGAGAACAGCTTCTGGCTGTCCTCGCCGGCACCGTCCCAGGAGAAGACCACGAACTGGGGCGGCTTCTGGCCGGGTCTCAGTCGCTCGGGCTTGGGCAGGTGCGGCTGTCGGCCGGTGAAGGCGGTGGAGCCGTCACCGATCATGCGGACCGCGCTCTTGGGCGCCGGTGCGGGGGACGCCTTCTTGGCGCCGTGCGCGCCTTCCTTGGCGCCGGTGTCGCCGTTCGAGCAACCGGCCAGTACTGCGACGGATGCCACGAGGGCGGTGATGCCCGCGGCGATCCGCTGGATCCTCTGGGTGGCGGCCATCTTCCGCCCACCTGCTTCCTTCTAGTCGGCTTCGAGTCGGGATACCGGTGGCATTACGGCGCAATTGCCCGGAAATGACCGCCGGCGCCGCCAACGTCGCACGGAGGCATGTGTAAGAAGTTCCGACAAGCCGACGAATAGCTTTATTCACCCTTCGGGGTGATCTAGTGCCCCATTTGCCCCGCTTGTCTATCCGAGACCTTTACTCTCCATTACGATTCGTTTACCGAGAGTTGAGATATCCCGCCGCTGCAACGCCGTGACCCACGGCCGCGACCCGCCCTCCGGAGACCTCCGGAGGACCCCTTGTCCCGCGACCGCGCTGCCCCGGAGGAGACGGGAAACCATGTCTGCCTGCGTCCCCACCCATGCCACCGACTCGGCCCACGCCTCACGCGACCACGAGCCCCACGCGCCGCCGCCGGGCAAGTTCCACAAGTTCCGTAAGTTCCGCATCGCCGGCGCCGACGTCTCCGCTTCGATCGCCGTCTTCCTGATCGCCCTGCCGCTGTCCCTCGGCATCGCGCTCGCCACCGGGGCACCGCTCCAGGCGGGCCTCGTCGCCGCCGCCGTCGGCGGCCTGGTCGCCGGATGGCTCGGCGGTTCGCCGCTGCAGGTCAGCGGCCCCGCCGCAGGGCTCACGGTCGTCACCGCCGACCTCATCCATCAGTACGGCTGGCGGACCACCTGCGCCATCACCGTCCTCGCCGGAATCGCCCAACTCGGCCTCGGCTGCCTGCGCGTGGCCCGCTCGGCGCTCGCCGTCAGCCCCGCCGTCGTGCACGGCATGCTGGCCGGCATCGGCGTCACCATCGCCGTCGCCCAGCTGCACATCGTGCTCGGCGGCACCCCGCAGAGCTCCGTGCTCGACAACCTCCGCGCGCTGCCCGCCCAGTTGGCCGACGCGCAGCCGTCCGCGCTGTCGATCAGCGCGCTGACCCTTGCGGTGCTGCTGCTCTGGCCACGGATCCCCGGCCGCATGGGCAAAGCCCTCCGCGTCGTGCCCGCGCCGCTCGTCTCCGTGGCCGCCGCGACGGCTGTCGCCGTGTTCGCCGGGCTGAGCGTGGCCAAGGTCGACCTGCCGTCATGGAGCAGTCACGCGCTGGCGGGTCTGCCCGAAGGGCCCGTGCTCGGGCTCATCGCCGCCGTCCTCACGACCACGCTCGTCTGCAGCGTGCAGTCACTGCTCGGCGCCGTCGCCGTGGACAAGCTCGTCTCCGGGCGGCGCGACGTGCTCTCCGGCGGCGGCCGCTCCGACCTCAACCGCGAACTGCTCGGCCAGGGCGCCGCCAACGCCGTCTCCGGAGTGCTCGGCGGGCTCCCCGTCGCCGGGGTCGCGGTGCGCAGCGTGGCCAACGTACGGGCCGGTGCCGTCAGCCGGAACTCCACGATGCTGCACGGCGTTTGGGTAGTAGTGGCCGCCCTGCTGATGGTCCCGCTGCTGGAGCTGATCCCGCTCGCCGCACTCGCCGCCCTCGTGATGGCGGTCGGCATCCAGATGGTGAGCCTGAACCACATCCGCACCATCACCCGGCACCGCGAGATCCTCGTGTACACCACGACGACGCTCGGCGTGGTCTTCCTCGGCGTGCTCGAAGGCGTGGCCATCGGTGTCGCCGTCGCCGTGGCCGTCGCCCTGCACCGCCTCGCCCGCACCCGCATCACGCACATCGAGGAGGACGGGATCCACCACGTCCGTGTGCGCGGCCAGTTGACCTTCCTCGCCGTGCCGCGCCTCAGCAGGGCGCTGCACCTCGCCCCCCAGGGGGCCGCCATCATCGTCGAGTTGGACGGATCTTTCATGGATCACGCGGCGTACGAAGCGCTGCAGTGCTGGCAGGACGCCCACACCGCGCAGGGCGGCACCGTCGAGGTGACCGGACGCGCGGGGACGCGGATCGCCGAGCCCGCGAGCGCATCACACTCGTGCTGCAGGCCCTGGACGGCCTGGCGCAACCACCACTGCGACCGCCCGCAGGAGACCCCGCAGGGCGAGGAGCGGCCCAGCGGGTATCAACTGGCAAGCGGAATCAGCGCGTTCCAGCGCAACACGGCGCCCCATGTGCGGGGCGAGCTCGCCCGGCTCGCGCGTGAGGGGCAGCAGCCCTCGCAGCTCTTCCTGACCTGCGCCGACTCCCGGCTCGTCACCTCGATGATCACGTCGAGCGGCCCCGGCGACCTCTTCGTCGTACGCAATGTCGGCAATCTGGTCCCGCTGCCGGGCGCCGAGAGCGGGGACGACTCGGTGGCCGCCGCGATCGAGTACGCGGTGGACGTACTGCAGGTGCGGTCCATCACCGTGTGCGGGCACTCCGGGTGCGGGGCGATGCAGGCCCTGCTCAACACCCCGCCCGGAGGCGCCCAGACGCCCTTGAAGCGGTGGCTGCGGCACGGGACGCCGAGCCTGGAGCGGATGGCCGCGCACAAGAAGGAAGGATGGGCGCGGCTCGCCGGGCGGGCACCGGCCGACGCGGTCGAGCAGCTCTGCCTGACGAACGTGGTCCAGCAGCTGGAGCACCTGCGCGGGCACGAGTCCGTGGCGCGGCGGATGGCCGAGGGCTCCCTCGAACTGCATGGCATGTACTTCCATGTCGGCGAGGCACAGTCCTATCTCCTGACCGAGAGTCAGGACGACGTATTCGACCAGGTGACACCGTCACCGCACGAAGGATCACCGCGTGAGGAGCCCCCCACCCGAGTAAAGGTCTAAACCAATTTTCGGCAGGCTCTTGTCACCAGGGGTATACGTCTGATGAGCTGTGGCTTTGGACACAACGGACACCCTGGGAATGGGAGATGTCGTGAGCAACGAAAGCCTGGCCAACCTTCTTAAAGAAGAGCGAAGGTTCGCGCCGCCGGCCGACCTGGCGGCCAACGCCAATGTCACCGCGGAGGCGTATGAACAGGCCAAGGCTGACCGGCTCGGCTTCTGGGCCGAGCAGGCCCGCCGGCTGACCTGGGCCACCGAGCCGACCGAGACACTGGACTGGTCGAACCCGCCGTTCGCCAAGTGGTTCGCCGACGGGAAGCTCAACGTCGCGTACAACTGCGTGGACCGTCATGTGGAGGCCGGGAACGGCGACCGCGTGGCGATCCACTTCGAGGGTGAGCCCGGCGACAGCCGGGCCATCACCTACGCCGAGCTGAAGGACGAGGTCAGCCGGGCCGCCAACGCGCTGACCGAGCTCGGGGTCCAGCAGGGCGACCGCGTCGCCGTCTATCTGCCGATGATCCCCGAGGCCGTCATCTCGATGCTGGCCTGCGCCCGCATCGGCGCCGCGCACTCCGTGGTCTTCGGCGGCTTCTCCGCCGACGCCATCGCCAAGCGCGTGGCGGACGCCGACGCCAAGGTCGTCATCACCTCCGACGGCGGCTACCGCAGGGGCAAGCCCGCCGCCCTGAAGCCCGCCGTCGACGACGCCGTCTCCCGCGAGGGCAGCTCCGTCGAGCACGTCCTGGTGGTGCGCCGCACCGGTCAGGACGTGGCGTGGACCGAGGGCCGCGACGTGTGGTGGCACGAGCTCACCGAGCGCCAGTCGGCCGAGCACACCCCTGAGGCGTTCGACGCGGAGAACCCGCTGTTCATCCTCTACACGTCGGGCACGACGGGTAAGCCCAAGGGCATCCTGCACACCTCCGGCGGCTATCTCACCCAGGCCGCCTACACCCACCACGCCGTCTTCGACCTCAAGCCGGAGACCGACGTCTACTGGTGCACGGCCGACATCGGCTGGGTCACCGGGCACTCGTACATCACGTACGGTCCGCTGGCCAACGGCGCGACGCAGGTCATGTACGAGGGCACGCCCGACACCCCGCACCAGGGGCGCTTCTGGGAGATCGTCCAGAAGTACGGCGTCACCATCCTCTACACCGCGCCGACCGCGATCCGCACGTTCATGAAGTGGGGCGACGACATCCCCGCGAAGTTCGACCTCTCCAGCCTGCGGGTCCTCGGCTCGGTCGGTGAGCCGATCAACCCCGAGGCCTGGATGTGGTACCGCAAGAACATCGGCGCCGACACGTGCCCCATCGTGGACACCTGGTGGCAGACCGAGACCGGCGCGATGATGATCTCCCCGCTGCCGGGCGTGACCGAGACCAAGCCGGGCAGCGCCCAGCGCGCCCTGCCGGGCATCTCCGCGACCGTCGTCGACGACGAGGCCCGCGAAGTGCCGGACGGCGGTGGCGGCTACCTCGTCCTGACCGAGCCGTGGCCCTCCATGCTGCGCACCATCTGGGGCGACGACCAGCGCTTCCTGGACACCTACTGGTCTCGTTTCGAGGGCAAGTACTTCGCCGGTGACGGCGCCAAGAAGGACGACGACGGCGACATCTGGCTGCTCGGCCGCGTGGACGACGTGATGCTCGTGTCCGGGCACAACATCTCCACCACCGAGGTCGAGTCCGCGCTCGTCTCGCACCCCTCGGTCGCCGAGGCGGCCGTCGTGGGCGCCGCCGACGAGACCACCGGACAGGCCATCGTCGCGTTCGTGATCCTGCGCGGCACCGCCAACGCCGACGACGAAGGCCTCGTCGCCGACCTGCGCAACCACGTCGGCACCACCCTCGGCCCGATCGCCAAGCCCAAGCGGATCCTGCCGGTCGCCGAGCTGCCCAAGACCCGCTCCGGGAAGATCATGCGCCGCCTGCTCCGGGACGTCGCCGAGAACCGCGAGCTGGGTGACGTCACCACGCTCACGGACTCCTCCGTGATGGACCTCATCCAGACCAAGCTCCCCGCCGCACCCAGCGAGGACTAGTCAGACCCGAGCCACAGAGGGGCATCCGGCACCGCGCCGGGTGCCCCTCTTGCGCATAAAGTGACGATCGCCGGATAGGTCCGGTCGCATGTTAGGTACGCTAAGGAACGCGTCAACATCGCGACAAGAGCAACGCGACAAGAAGAACTAGGTGCGCCGGGAAGTCTGGTCGGCAAGTGTTTTGTCCTGCCTACCGACCGGAGGTCGACCCCCGTGGCCGCGCCCGCACCCAGCAACAACAACCGCAAGGTCCTCGGACGACTCTCGCTGCCCGAGCGGAACTTCGTCGCGAACGCGCTGCGCACCGAGACCGTCGGCGGTGTCCTGCTCCTCGTCGCCGCCGTCACCGCACTGATCTGGGCGAACACCGCAGGCGGGTCGTACGCGTCGGTGAGCGGCTTCCACCTGGGACCCGGCGCCCTCGGCCTCGACCTCTCCCTCCAGCACTGGGCGGCCGACGGACTGCTCGCCGTCTTCTTCTTCGTCGCCGGCATCGAACTCAAGCGTGAGCTCGTCGCGGGCGATCTGCGCGACCCCAAGGCCGCCGCCCTGCCCGTCGTCGCCGCGCTCTGCGGCATGGCCGTACCCGCTCTCGTGTACGTCCTGGTCAACACCGTCGGCGGCGGCTCCATGGACGGCTGGGCGGTGCCGACCGCCACGGACATCGCCTTCGCGCTCGCCGTCCTCGCGGTCATCGGCACCTCGCTGCCGTCCGCGCTGCGCGCCTTCCTGCTCACCCTCGCCGTCGTCGACGACCTCTTCGCGATCCTGATCATCGCGGTCTTCTTCACCAGCGACCTCAACTTCGCGGCCCTCGGCGGCGCGGTCCTCGGCCTCGCCGTCTTCTGGCTGCTGCTCCGCAAGGGCGTACGCGGCTGGTACGTCTACGTTCCGCTGGCCCTGGTCATCTGGGGGCTGATGTACAACAGCGGCATCCACTCCACCATCGCCGGTGTCGCGATGGGCCTGATGCTGCGCTGCAGCCGCCGCGAGGACGAGGAGCACTCGCCGGGCGAGCACATCGAGCACCTGGTCCGGCCCCTCTCCGCTGGTCTCGCGGTGCCGCTGTTCGCGCTGTTCAGCGCCGGTGTCGTGGTGTCGGGCGGCGCGCTGGGGGACGTATTCAGCAAGCCGGAGACCCTCGGTGTGGTGCTCGGTCTCGTGGTCGGCAAGGCGGTCGGCATCTTCGGCGGCACCTGGCTCGCGGCGCGGTTCACCAAGGCCGAGCTCAACGACGAGCTCGCCTGGCCCGACGTGTTCGCGGTCGCCTCCCTTGCCGGCATCGGCTTCACCGTCTCGCTCCTGATCGGCGAACTCGCCTTCACCGAGGACCCGCTGCTCACGGACGAGATCAAGGCAGCCGTCCTGATGGGGTCTCTCATCGCGGCCGTGCTCTCCGGGATCCTGCTCAAGGTGCGCAACGCCCGCTACCGCGCGCTGTACGACGCCGAGGAGCGCGACGACGACCTCGACGGCATCCCCGATGTGTACGAACAGGACAAGCCGGAGTACCACCTGCGGATGGCCGCGATCTATGAGAAGAAGGCGGCCGAACACCGCAGGCTTGCCGAAGTGTCGGCCGGGGCACGCGCCGATGACGACGGTCCGGCATGATCTGAGCAGAGTTGACTGCGCAGACTGAGCTGGGCGGTCGTATCTGAACAGACGTATGTGAGCACGCTTACGCAGACTTACGGAGAAGGGGAGAAGCGATGAGCACACCCGACGGGCCCGTCGGCACCGAACGCAGCCTCGGCCAGCTGGTCTCCACGGCCACCAGCGAGATGTCCGCGCTGGTGCACGACGAGATCGCGCTGGCCAAGGCCCAGCTGCGGCAGGACGTCAAGCGGGGTGCGGTCGGCGGTGGCGCGTTCGCCGCGGCGGGGGCGGTGCTGCTCTTCTCGCTGCCGATGCTGAGCTTCGCCCTGGCATACGGCATCCGCACCTGGAGCGGCTGGAACATGGCGATCTGCTTCGTGCTCTCCTTCGCGGCGAACGTGCTGGTCGCCGGGGTGCTCGCGCTGATCGGCGTCGTCTTCGCGAAGAAGGCCAAGAAGGGCAAGGGGCCGCAGAAGGCCGCCGCTTCGGCCAAGCAGACGGCTGCCGTACTCCAGAACGTCAAGCCGCACCCGCGTTCGATGAGCCCCGCGGCTTCGACGGGTGCCACCCTCGACCGTGTCAGTGACAAGGCTGCGGCTGTGGCACGCTCGTCTTCATGACGGACCCTGCCACGCCCGCCCCCCATCCGGCCCAACCGACGTCACTCGTACGCATCGAAGGACCGTGGACCCACCGGGACGTCGCCGCCAACGGCGCCCGCTTCCACATCGCCGAGATGGGCGACGGGCCGCTGGTGCTGCTCCTGCACGGTTTCCCGCAGTTCTGGTGGACCTGGCGGCATCAGATGGTGGCCCTGGCCGACGCGGGCTTCCGTGCGGTCGCGATGGACCTGCGGGGCGTGGGGGGCAGCGACCGCACGCCGCGGGGTTACGACCCGGCGAACCTCGCGCTCGACATCACGGGCGTCGTCAGGTCGCTCGGTGAGCCGGACGCCGCGCTCGTCGGGCACGACCTCGGCGGGTACCTCGCGTGGACGGCGGCCGTGATGCGCCCCAAGCTGGTGCGCCGCCTCGCCGTCTCCTCGATGCCGCATCCGCGGCGCTGGCGCTCGGCGATGCTGTCGGACCGCAAGCAGACCGCCGCCGGTTCGTACGTGTGGGGCTTCCAGCGGCCATGGCTGCCGGAGCGTCAACTCGTCGCGGACGACGCGGCTCTGGTGGGGCGTCTGGTGCGGGACTGGTCGGGGCCGCGGCTTCCGGACGACGAGTCGGTGGAGACCTACCGCCGTGCGATGACGATCCCGTCGACGGCGCACTGCTCGATCGAGCCCTACCGCTGGATGGTGCGGTCGATGGCCCGCCCGGACGGCATCCAGTTCAACCGGCGCATGAAGCGCCCTGTGCGGGTTCCCACGCTGCATCTGCACGGCTCCCTGGACCCGGTGATGCGCACGCGCAGCGCGGCCGGCTCGGGCGAGTACGTCGAAGCGCCTTACCGCTGGCGGCTGTTCGACGGTCTCGGGCACTTCCCGCAGGAGGAGGACCCTGTCGCTTTCTCCACCGAGCTGGTGAACTGGCTGAAGGATCCCGAGCCGGACCGGTAGGCCGCGCGGTGCCCTGAACGGTCTCCGAACCGAGGTCATGCGAACGCTTGTTCTTCGAACGGCCAATTGCCTCCCGCATAGGCCAATTGGGGCCCGTGGGCGCGATTACCGACCTTGGGGCACGGGCACACGTCGGGGTATGGGCTGGACGCACGACTACAGTGACGCAGCACGCAACCGCCGCTCGGCCACAGCGCTGAACAGCCGTGAGAGGGGCGCTCCGCACGATCCGGGCCATGAGGGCCCCGCTCAAGGCATCGGCATTCCCCACATCCTGCGCCGCAGGGCCCGCTGGGTCTCGGCGCGGCTGAGGCATACGCGCGACTGATCCGCCTGCTCCCCCGACTGCGCCCGGCTACAGCGCGCAGCCCTGGCTGTCGACCTCTTGGTTGGCGCTGCGGCCTGCCTCGATGTCCTTGCGGACCTCGTCGGCGGTGAGTGCGTAGCCGGTGTCCGGGTCGTCCAGTGACTTCGCGAAGACCACGCCGTAGACCTTGCCGTCGGGCGTGAGCAGCGGGCCGCCGGAGTTGCCCTGACGGACGGTCGCGTAGAGCGAGTACACATCGCGGCGCACGGTGCCGCGGTGATAGATGTCCGGGCCGTTGGCCGTGATGCGACCGCGCACGCGCGCGGGGCGGACGTCGTACGGACCGTTCTCCGGGAAGCCGGCGACGATCGCGTTGTCACCGCTGACCGCGTCCTTCGACGTGAACTGCAGCGCGGGCGCCTGGAGGGTCGGCACGTCGAGTACGGCGATGTCGCGCTCCCAGTCGTAGAGCACGACCTTGGCGTCGTACGTCCGGCCGTCTCCGCCTATCTGGACCGTCGGCTCGTCCACGCCACCGACCACGTGCGCGTTCGTCATCACGCGGCGGTCGTCGAAGACGAAGCCCGTGCCCTCAAGGACCTTGCCGCAGCCGCGGGCCTCGCCCTGCACCTTCACGATGGAGCGCCTGGCCTTCGTGGCGACCTCGCTCTTGGCGAGCTTGGGGTCGGGGGCCTGCACCTCGGTGATGGGCTCGTTCGAGAACGGGCTGAAGACCTGCGGGAAGCCGTTGCGCGCGAGGACCGACGAGAAGTCCGCGAACCACGTGTCGGCCTGATTGGGCAGCGTGCGCGAGACGCCGAGCAGGATCTTGGAGTTGCGTACTTCCTTGCCGACCGTCGGCAGCGTCGTACCCGCGAGGGCGGAGCCGATCAGCCAGGCGACGAGCAGCATCGCCAGTACGTTGACCAGGGCGCCGCCCGTGGCGTCCAGGGCGCGGGCGGGCTGCCAAGTGATGTACCGGCGCAGCTTGTTGCCCAAGTGCGTGGTGAAGGCCTGGCCGATGGAGGCACACACGATCACGATGACCACGGCGACGACGGCGGCCGTCGTGCTCACCGCTCCCTCGTCGTCCGTGAGGGCGCCCCAGATGACGGGCAGCAGGTACACCGCGACGAGTCCGCCGCCCAGGAAACCGATCACCGACAGGATGCCGACGACGAATCCCTGGCGGTAACCGACGACCGCGAACCACACGGCGGCGACCACCAACAGGATGTCCAGCACGTTCACCGATTCAATCCTCGCCTCGCATCGCGGTCGCCACGTCCCCGCAACCTTGTCATGCGCGCCAGTCGAGCGGCACCTGCTTGGTGCGGTCCCAGGGGCGCTCCCAGCCTGCGAAGTGCAGGATTCTGTCGATCACTCCGGCCGTAAAACCCCAGACCAGAGCGGATTCGACGAGGAAGGCCGGGCCTTGGTGGCCGCTCGGATGAACCGTCGTCGCGCGGTTGTCGGGATCCGTGAGATCAGACACGGGGACGGTGAAGACACGGGCGGTCTCGGCCGGATCGACGACGCCGACGGGGGTGGGCGAGCGCCACCAGCCGAGCACCGGGGTCACCACGAAGTCGCTCACCGGGATGAAGAGCTTGGGCAGCACGCCGAAGAGCTGGACGCCCCGGGGGTCGAGCCCGGTCTCCTCCTCGGCCTCGCGCAGGGCGGCGCGCAGCGGACCGTCGTCAAGCGGGTCGCCGTCCTCGGGGTCGAGGGAGCCGCCGGGGAAGGAGGGCTGGCCCGCGTGCGAGCGCAGGCTGCCCGAACGCTCCATCAGGAGCAGCTCGGGGCCGCGGTCGCCCTCTCCGAAGAGGATCAGCACGGCGGACTGGCGCCCTGCGCCGCTCTCCGGGGGCAGGAAGCGGCTGAGCTGGGTCGGCCGGACGGTCTCGGCGGCGCGGGCGACGGGGTCCAGCCAGGCGGGGAGGTCCTCGGTGCTGAGGCGCGCGTGTCCGTTCGGGCTGCCCGTCAGGTGCGCGCCCGGACTGCCCGTCAGATGGCCGCCGGGGCTGCCTGAGGCGTGGCTGCCCGACGCGTGGCCGCCGAGGCTGCCTGCGTGGCCGGGGCCCTGGCCGGGTGCCCGGCCGGTCCCTTGGAAGCCGTTCCCATCGCTCATGTGCGTATCGCTCGTGTCGGTTGTCTCGCTCGTGTCGCTCGCGTGCGTCATCGGCACCCCCGTCCAACTGTGGACAACGCCTGTGGACCCTCGGTTGGTTCCTCGCTCATGCCGCGCCCAGCGGGGGCGCCGCCTTTCCCGGATAGTCCGGCGGGGGCTTGAGGCGCTGGCCGGGCAGGCCGCCCATCTCGTACTTCAGGAGCTTCTTCGCCTTCTCCGGGTCGGTCTCGCCCTCTCCGTACGACGGGCAGAGGCCGGCGATCGGGCAGGCGCCGCAGGCGGGCTTGCGGGAGTGGCAGATCCGGCGGCCGTGGAAGATCACGCGGTGCGAGAGCATCGTCCACTCGCTCTTCGGGAAGAGGTCGGCGATGGCGGCCTCGACCTTCACCGGGTCGGTCTCCTCGGTCCACTTCCAGCGCCGGACGAGCCGCCCGAAGTGGGTGTCCACGGTGATCCCGGGGACACCGAAGGCGTTCCCGAGCACGACGAACGCGGTCTTGCGTCCTACGCCGGGCAGCTTGACCAGGTCTTCTATGCGGCCGGGGACCTCGCCGCCGTGGTTGTCCCGCAGGGCTGCGGCGAGCCCCATGATCGACTTCGTCTTCGCCCGGAAGAACCCGGTCGGCCGGATCAACTCCTCGACCTCTTCGGGGTTGGCGGCGGCCAGGTCCTCCGGGGTCGGGTACGCGGCGAAGAGGCGCGGGGTCGTCTGGTTCACCCGCAGGTCGGTGGTCTGCGCGGAGAGGACCGTGGCGACGAGCAGCTCGAAGGGGTTCTCGAAGTCCAGCTCGGGGTGGGCGTACGAGTACACCTCCGCGAGCTCGCGGTTGATGCGGCGGGCCCGCCGGACGAGGGAGGCGTGGGACTCGGGCTTGGCGTTGGCCTTGGCCTTGGCCGGGGCGGTGGCTTTTTTGGCCGGGGCGGCCTGCTTCACCGCGGTGGCCTTCTTGGTCGCGGCTGTGGCTTTTTTGGCCGGGGCCGTCTTCTTTGCTGCGGTTTTCTTCGCTGTGGTGGCCTTCTTGACCGGGGTGGGTTTCGCCGCGCCCGCGGTGGCCTGATTCTTCTCCGAAGGCTTGCTCACCGGTGGCACCCTTGTCCCTTTTGTCGCATTCTCTGGTTCAGTGGAAGCGTGTTCGCCCACAGCGGAATCCGGGCGGCCTGTAACCTTCCCAGTCCCCATGGCCTGTGCTCTCACCGGCTTTTTGGACACTCGGCCAGCCTAGAGCCCGACACTGACATCCGCCCTGGACCCTATGGATCGGCCCCCAATTGGCCCCCTCCCGCACAGCATGCGACGCCAGTGCGGCAGACTTGTGACTGATCACACTGTTTGGACGGTCCGGCAAAATGGGGACCACGGTCCCCTGATGCAGGTCGACAAGGAGAGAACTCGTGGACGACGTTCTGCGGCGCGCCCCGCTCTTCGCGGCGCTCGATGACGAACAGGCCGCGGAGCTCCGCGCCTCCATGAGTGAGGTGACGCTCGCGCGCGGGGATGCGCTTTTCCATGAGGGCGACCCCGGAGACCGCCTTTATGTGGTCACCGAGGGCAAGGTGAAGCTTCACCGCACCTCACCCGACGGCCGCGAGAACATGCTCGCGGTGCTCGGCCCCGGCGAGCTCATCGGTGAGCTCTCGCTGTTCGACCCGGGTCCGCGTACGGCAACCGCCTCCGCGCTCACCGAGGTCAAGCTGCTCGGCCTCGGCCACGGCGACCTTCAGCCGTGGCTGAACGCACGGCCCGAGGTGGCCGCGGCTCTGCTGCGTGCCGTTGCCCGGCGCCTGCGCAAGACCAACGACCAGATGTCCGATCTGGTCTTCTCCGACGTGCCCGGGCGTGTGGCCCGCGCCCTTCTGGACCTGTCGCGCCGCTTCGGCGTGCAGTCCGAAGAGGGCATCCACGTCGTGCACGACCTCACGCAGGAAGAGCTGGCCCAGCTGGTCGGCGCCTCCCGCGAGACGGTCAACAAGGCACTGGCGGACTTCGCCGGGCGCGGGTGGCTTCGGCTTGAGGCTCGCGCGGTGATTTTGCTGGACGTGGAGCGGTTGGCGAAGCGGTCACGCTGACTCGCTGACGCTGTTTCGTACGCGGATGGGTCCCGCCTCTTTTTGAGGCGGGACCCATCCGTGCTTCCGCACAGGCTTTTCCCGCCCACCCACCCGATTGCCCCGCGGTGGGGGGGGTGGGTTGCCGTGGGTGGGCGGGGTCGGGATCGGGGCGTGGGTGGGTTGCCGCCTCGGTGGGTGGGCGGGGTCGGGATCGATGCGTGGCTGGGTCGCCGCCTCGGTGGGTGGGCGGGTGCGGGATCGATGCGTGGGTGGGTTGCCGCCTCGACGGGTGGGCGGGATCGGGGCCTGCGTGGGTCGCCGCCTCGACAGGCGGGATCGATGCGTGGGTGTTCTGCCCGCCGATTCCAGTTGCGGGGCAGTGGCTTGGCGTTTGGGTTAGATCAAGCCGTGTTCGCGCAAGTAGTCCAGTTGTGCCCGTACCGACAGTTCCGCTGCCGGCCACAAGGAGCGGTCCACGTCCGCGTACACGTGGGCCACCACCTGCGACGGCTCCGCGTGGCCGTTCTCGACGGCCGTCTCGACCTGGGCCAGGCGGTTCGCGCGGTGCGCCAGGTAGAACTCGACCGCGCCCTGGGCGTCCTCCAGGACCGGGCCGTGGCCCGGCAGGACCGTGTGCACGCCGTCGTCGACCGTCAGGGACCTCAGGCGCCGCAGGGAGTCCAGATAGTCCCCCAGGCGGCCGTCAGGGTGCGCCACGACGGTCGTACCGCGGCCCAGGACCGTATCTCCCGTCAGGACCGCCTGATCGGCCGGGAGATGGAAGCAGAGGGAATCCGCGGTGTGGCCCGGCGTCGGGACCACGCGCAGCTCCAGGCCGCCCGTCGTGATCACGTCACCCGCGCCCAGGCCCTCGTCGCCGAGGCGCAGGGCAGGGTCGAGGGCCCGCACCTTGGAGCCGGTCAGCTCGGCGAAGCGCGCGGCGCCCTCCGCGTGGTCCGGGTGGCCGTGGGTGAGCAGGGTGAGCGCGACCCGCTGCCCGGCCTTCTCCGCCGTGGCGATGACGTGCTGGAGGTGTACGTCGTCCAGGGGGCCCGGGTCGATGACGACCGCGAGCCCCGAGCCGGGTTCGGAGACGATCCAGGTGTTGGTTCCGTCCAGCGTCATCGCCGACGCGTTGGGCGCGAGGACGTTGACCGCGCGGGCCGTGGCGGGACCGCTGAGGACCCCGCCCCGGGGCTGGCCGGGGAGGGCTGCGGCTTCGGTCATGCGGGGGTGACTCCCGTCCGGTTCGTGGGCATGGGCCTGGGAGTGGGGGTGAGGGCGAGGGTGAGGGTGGTCATGCGGGGCGGCTCCCCGTGGGGATGTGCTTCGTGAACTCCTCGTGGCCCGGCCAGGTCAGCACCAACTCGTCGTCCTCCAGGCGCGCTTGGGCCAGGACCGGGGTCAGATCGCGCTCCGGGGCGCCGGCCAGGGCTTCGGCCGCCGACCCGTAGGGGCTCAGCTGACGCAGGGTCGCGATGGTCGGCGGCATCATCAGGAGGTCGCCCTTGTCGTACCCGGCCGTGGCCTCCCCCGGGGCGATCCACACCGTGCGGTCGGCCTCCGTGGAGGCGTTGCGGGTGCGCTGCCCCTCCGGGAGGGCCGCCACGAAGAAGAACGTGTCGTAGCGCTTCGGCTCGAACTCCGGAGTGATCCAGCGCGCCCATGCGGCAAGGAGGTCACTGCGGAGGACCAGGCCCCGGCGGTCCAGGAACTGGGCGAAGGAGAAGTCGCGGGCCACCAGGGCCTCGCGGTCCGCCTCCCAGTCGTCGCCCGTGGTGTCGCCGACGACGCTCGACGGGGTCGGCCCCGCGAGCAGCACGCCCGCTTCCTCGAACGTCTCGCGGACGGCGGCGCACACGATCGCCTGGGCGCCCGGCTCGTCCACGCCGAGGCGCTCCGCCCACGTCGCGAGCGAGGGGCCCGCCCAGCGCACGAGATGGTCGTCGTCGCGCGGGTCCACGCCACCGCCCGGATACGCGTACGCGCCTCCGGCGAAGGCCATGGAGGCGCGTCTGCGCAGCATGTGTACGGCGGGGCCCGTCACGGAGTCCCGGAGGAGCATGACCGTGGCCGCCCGGCGCGGAGTCGCGGGAATCAGTTCGCCGCTGCTCAGCGCACGGATACGGTCGGGCCACTCCGGGGGGTACCACTGCCCATTAGCCATGGGCGGAGGCTATCCCCTAGTGGGCTGATGTTCGAGAGGCAACTATCGGGTGCCAGAAGGCGGCCGACAAGGCGGCCGACAAGGCGGCCGACTCGGCAGCCGACAGGGCGGCGATCACGCCTCGGTCAGCTCCACCTGGACCTCGACCTCGACCGGCGCGTCGAGCGGCAGGACCGCCACGCCCACGGCGCTGCGGGCGTGCACGCCCTTGTCGCCGAGGACCTCGCCGAGCAGCTCGCTGGTGCCGTTGATCACGCCGGGCTGGCCCGTGAAGTCCGGGGCCGAGGCCACGAAGCCGACGACCTTCACGACGCGCTTGACGCGGTCCAGGTCACCGGCGATGGACTTCACCGCGGCGAGCGCGTTCAGGGCGCACGTGCGGGCCAGTTCCTTGGCCTCCTCGGGCGTCACCTCCGCGCCGACCTTGCCGGTCACCGGAAGCTTGCCCTCCACCATCGGGAGCTGGCCCGAGGTGTAGACGTACACACCGGACTGGACCGCCGGCTGATAGGCGGCGATCGGCGGCACGACCTCGGGCAGGGTCATGCCGAGCTCGGCGAGCTTCGCCTCGACGGCCCCGCTCATGCCTGCTTCTCCCGCTTCAGGTAGGCCACGAGCTGCTCAGGGTTGTTCGGCCCGGGGACGACCTGGACGAGCTCCCAGCCGTCCTCGCCCCAGGTGTCCAGAATCTGCTTCGTGGCATGGACGAGCAGCGGCACGGTTGCGTATTCCCACTTGGTCATATGGCCGACTGTAGCCGTTCTGAGGCACTGCTCACGGTGGCCTCCTGCTTAGCCCGGACGCCGACTGGTTAGGCTCGGAAGTGTGAGCAGGCTCCAGGTCGTCAGCGGCAAGGGCGGTACCGGCAAGACCACGGTGGCCGCCGCACTCGCGCTCGCCCTCGCGACGGAGGGCAAGCGCACCCTCCTCGTGGAGGTCGAGGGCAGACAAGGCATCGCGCAGCTCTTCGAGACCGAAGCGCTGCCGTATGAGGAGCGGAAGATCGCCGTCGCTCCCGGGGGCGGGGAGGTGTACGCCCTCGCCATCGATCCCGAACTGGCGTTGCTCGACTACCTCCAGATGTTCTACAAGCTGGGGGGCGCGGGACGCGCGCTCAAGAAACTCGGCGCCATCGACTTCGCCACCACCGTCGCGCCGGGCCTGCGGGACGTCCTGCTGACCGGCAAGGCCTGCGAAGCCGTACGCCGCAAGGAGAAGAGCGGGCGGTACACGTACGACTGCGTGGTGATGGACGCGCCGCCCACCGGCCGCATCACGCGCTTCCTGAACGTGAACGACGAGGTGGCGGGGCTCGCCAAGATCGGCCCGATACACAATCAGGCGCAGGCCGTGATGCGCGTGCTCAAGTCGCCCGAGACGGCGGTCCACTTGGTGACGCTCCTGGAAGAGATGCCCGTCCAGGAGACCGCCGACGGGATCGCCGAGCTGCGCGCCGCGAAGCTCCCCGTGGGGCGCGTCATGGTGAACATGGTGCGGCCCGCGCTGCTCGACGAGGCCGCCCTCGAACTCGGGCTCGGCGGGACCCCGCGCACCGCCATCGCCAAGTCCCTGTCCGCCGCCGGACTCGGCGGGGCCCGCCGCGGAGGTGTCGCCGAGCGTCTGGTCGACCCGCTCCTGGAGCAGGCCTCCGAGTACGCCGAGCGGTACGCCCTCGAACGCTCCCAGCGGGACGTCCTGGGCGAGCTCGGCCTCCCCCTGCACGAACTCCCGTTGCTGTCCGGGGGGATGGACCTGGCAGGGCTCTACGAACTCGCCACGGAACTGCGGAAGCAAGGGATCGCATGACCTCGGACCCGGCACGAGACCCGGACACGACACGCCCCCTGGACCCGGCCCGCACGCTCGACGTGGACGCCCTGATCGACGACCCGAAGACCCGCATCGTGGTGTGCTGCGGCTCCGGAGGCGTCGGCAAGACGACCACGGCGGCCGCGCTCGGCCTGCGCGCCGCCGAACGGGGCCGCAAGGTCGTCGTCCTGACCATCGACCCGGCGCGCCGGCTCGCCCAGTCCATGGGGATCGACTCGCTCGACAACGTCCCGCGCAAGGTCAAGGCGGTCGACGGCGAGGGCGAGCTGCACGCCATGATGCTCGACATGAAGCGCACCTTCGACGAGATCGTCGAGGCGCACGCGGACAAGGAGCGGGCGAGCGCGATCCTCGGCAACCCCTTCTACCAGTCGCTCTCGGCGGGCTTCGCGGGCACGCAGGAGTACATGGCGATGGAGAAGCTGGGGCAGCTGCGCTCCCGCGACGAGTGGGACCTGATCGTCGTCGACACGCCGCCCTCGCGTTCGGCCCTGGACTTCCTCGACGCGCCCAAGCGCCTCGGCTCCTTCCTGGACGGGAAGCTGATCCGGGTGCTCATGGCCCCGGCGAAGGTGGGCGGCCGGGCCGGGATGAAGTTCCTGAACGTCGGGATGTCGATGATGACGGGGGCCCTGGGCAAGCTGCTCGGCGGCCAACTGCTGCGTGACGTCCAGACGTTCGTGGCCGCGATGGACACCATGTTCGGCGGCTTCCGCACCCGCGCGGACGCCACGTACCGGCTGCTCCAGGCGCCGGGCACGGCGTTCCTCGTGGTGGCGTCGCCGGAGCGGGACGCGCTGCGCGAGGCGGCGTACTTCGTGGAGCGCCTGGCCGCCGACGACATGCCGCTCGCCGGTCTCGTCCTGAACCGGGTGCACAGCAGCGGCGCCGCTCAGCTCTCGGCCGAGCGGGCGCTCGCCGCCGCGGAAAATCTTGAAGAGAGCCGCATTGTGGATCAGGAGGACGGGAAGGTTGGAGTTCGTAGCTCCCACGAGGCTCCCGGCAACTCCCCCGAGGCCCCTGGCAGTTCCCGGACTCCCGCACCTTCTGACGCATCCTCGGAAGAACCTCCCGAGGAGCCCTCCGAAGCGCCTGAAGCACCTCAAGCACCTCAAGCACCTGCCGAAGCGCCTGAAGCACCTTCTGAACTCCATGACACTCATCCGCCCGTGGCACAGCTGACCGCAGGCCTGCTGCGACTGCACGCGGAGCGCATGCAGCTGCTCGCGCGCGAACAGCGCACGCGCGACCGCTTCACCGCGCTTCACCCCGAGGTTGCCGTGGCCGAAGTGACGGCGCTGCCGGGCGATGTGCACGACCTGGCAGGCCTTCGGGCCATCGGGGACCGGCTCGCGGCCGGTACTGATGGTGATCCGGCCGGAGCTGCCTGAGCAGCGGGACCGGCCCACTGCCACGCGGCCGGTGGGGACTCTCCCCCACCGCCACGCGGCGGACGGGCTGACCCGACGGGCGCTAACCCACTGCCGCGTAGCTCTCGTACGTCTCGTCGTCCTCCAAGTCCACGGGCAGCAGGCCCGCGCCACGCTCGTACTCGGAGCGCGCCGTCTCCAGCAGACGGCGCCAGGAGGTGACTGTGGGACGCCTGCGCAGCAATGCGCGGCGCTCCCGCTCAGTCATGCCACCCCACACGCCGAACTCGACGCGGTTGTCCAGCGCATCGGCAAGGCACTCCGTGCGCACCGGGCAGCCGGTGCACACCGCCTTGGCCCTGTTCTGCGCTGCTCCTTGAACGAACAGTTCATCTGGATCGGTAGTGCGGCAGGCCGCCTGCGCACTCCAGTCGGTTACCCAGCCCATACCGGCGCCGTCCTCTCCCGAATCGAGGCTCCCCCACGGCGGCAGCGGCATATTCACCGCCGCCAGTTGAGGACGTTACGGAAGGTGGGCACAGCGCAACACCCCCTTCGGGCCCAATCTTGAATGGCCCGAACGGACTATGCGTAAGCGGCAGATCACCCGACGGAGTGAGCTGGCGACATGCGTGATTAACCCGGCAAATGCGGGCACTTCAGCTGAGTCACAACGGGCATCGAATGCCGCATGAGGCGAATTCGGACACACTTTCCCTAGCCCCAAAAGAGCAGGGGGAGTCCCCATTCGGGATTCGGGACCGACGGAGGGGTTGTTGCCAAGCCGCACTGCTGTGACAGTTGAGAGCAGCTTAGGCCAAGGCATTGAGGCGTGTCCGGCGAATCAGAACGTAGGCTGCCCCCATGGGAAAGAAGCGCTCGGGCGGTGGTCTGTCACCAACTCAGCAGGCCGCGAAGTTCCTAGGTGTCAGCGTGCTCGCGGGAGCCGTACTGGCAGGTATCGCCCTGCCCGCGGCCGGCGCGCTCGGCCTCGCGGCGAAGGGCTCGGTGGAGGGATTCGACGAGATCCCCTCCAACTTGAAGCAGCCGCCGCTGAGTCAGCGCACCACGATCCTGGACAACAAGGGCGGCTCCATCGCCACGGTCTACTCACGTGACCGCACCGTGGTGCCGCTCAAGGAGATCTCGCCGTACATGCAGAAGGCGATCGTCGCGATCGAGGACTCGCGCTTCTACGAACACGGCGCGGTCGACGCGAAGGGCATCCTGCGCGCGCTGAACCAGAACGCGCAGAGCGGCGGCGTCTCCCAGGGCGCGTCCACGCTCACCCAGCAGTACGTGAAGAACGTCTTCGTCGAGGAGGCGGGCGACGACCCGACGAAGGTCGCCGAGGCCACCCAGCAGACCCTCGGGCGCAAGATCCGCGAGCTGAAGTACGCGATCCAGGTCGAGGACAAGCTGGGCAAGAAGCGCATCCTCAGCAACTACCTGAACATCACGTACTTCGGGCAGCAGGCGTACGGAGTCGAGGCCGCGGCCCAGCGCTACTTCTCCAAGCCCGCCAAGAGCCTCCAGGTCCAGGAGGCCGCGCTGCTCGCCGGCATCGTGCAGTCCCCCAGCCGGTACGACCCGGTCAACGACACCGAGGAAGCCACCAAGCGCCGCAACACGGTGCTGCAGCGGATGGCCGAGACGCACGACATCACGCAGGCGGAGGCCGCGGCGGCGAAGGAGAAGCCGCTCGGCCTCAAGGTGAGCAAGCCCAAGAACGGCTGCATCACGGCGGTCAGCGGCGCCGGGTTCTTCTGTGACTACGTACGCGAGGTCTTCCTCTCCGACCCCGTCTTCGGCAAGACCAAGGAAGACCGGGCCAAGGTCTGGAACCAGGGCGGTCTGCGGATCAAGACCACCCTCGACCCGCAGGCACAGCAGTCCGTGCAGGCCTCGATAAAGGATCACGTCAACCAGTCCGACGACGTGGCCACGGCGGCCACCATCGTCGAGCCCGGCAGCGGCAAGATCCTGGGCATGGGCCAGTCGCGGCCCTACGGCTTCAAGAAGGACGAGACCACGATCAACCTCTCCGTGGACGACTCCATGGGCGGCGGCGCGGGCTACCAGCCGGGATCGACCTTCAAGCCGATCGTCGCGGCGGCCGCCCTGGAGGGCGGCATGCCGCCGACGAAGAGCTACGGCGCTCCGTACGAGATGCCCTACCCCGACAGCGTCGCGGCGTGCGACGGCAAGAAGTGGGTGAACTCGGGCGGCGCGAAGCTCACCAACGAGAACGAGTCCGAGGTCGGCCCCTACGGCATGAAGGAAGCGACCGCGAAGTCGGTCAACACCTACTACGTGGAGATGATCGGCGACATCGGCATCTGCCCGGTGACGAAGATGGCCAAGGAGATGGGCGTCGAGCGGGCGGACGGCCGCAAGATGGACCAGGCGCCGTCGATCGCGCTCGGCACCCAGGAGATGTCGCCGCTGACGATGGCGGGCGCGTACGCGACGTTCGCCTCGCGCGGCAAGTACTGCTCGCCCGTCGCGATCGAGTCGATCGCCGCTCCGGGCGGCAAGACGCTGCCGGTGCCGAAGTCGACGTGCTCGCGCGCGATGTCGGCGAAGACGGCCGACACGATCAACACCCTCCTCAAGGGCGTGGTCGAGGACGGAACCGGCCAGCAGGCCGGCCTCGGCTCCCGCCCGAGCGCGGGCAAGACGGGTACGACCGACTACCGCTACGCCGCCTGGTTCGTGGGCTACACCCCGAACATGTCGGGCGCGGTCTGGGTCGGCGACCCGCAGCACAAGCGGCAGATGGTCGACATCACCATCGGCGGAGTCCCGTACGACAAGGTCTTCGGTGGTGAGGTCCCCGGTCCGATCTGGCGGGACGCGATGAGCGGCGCGCTGGCGGGCAAGCCCGCGCCCGGCTTCAACACCATCCACATCCCGGACGGCGACAAGGGCAAGGACAAGGACAAGCCGCACGAGGACAACAAGCCGGGTGGCGGCGGCCACGGCGGTGGCGGAAATGGCGGAGGCGGCAACGGCGGGGGCGGCGATCCCTGGCCGGACATCTCGCTGCCGCCGGACGTCATCGGCGGGAACGGCAATGGGGGCGGGATCGGTGGGGGCTGGGACCGGTGAGCGGTAACAGGTAACAGGTGAGAGGTGACAGGTAGCTCTTCCGGATCCTCCGCTTGATACGTGCTCGATACGTGGATGAGGGCGCCCCCTGCTTCAGGGGGCGCCCTCATCCGTTTCTCTCAGGTGGGTGGTCGTGCTCAGCCCGCGAGCAGCTGCTTGACCACGGCGGCGACGCGGCCGCCCTCCGCCAGGCCCGCGACCTTCGGGTTCACGATCTTCATGACCTGGCCCATGGCTCGCGGCCCCTCGGCGCCGGCGGCCTTGGCCTCCTCGACGGCCTGGGCGACGATCGCCCGGAGCTCGTCCTCGGAGAGCTGCTTCGGCAGGTACTCGGCGAGGATCTCGCCCTCCGCCTTCTCCTTCTCGGCCTGCTCGGCGCGGCCGCCGTTGGCGAAGGCCTCCGCGGCCTCGCGGCGCTTCTTCGCCTCGCGGGCGATCACCTTCTGCACCTCGTCGTCGGAGAGCTCGCGAGCCGTCTTGCCCGAGACCTCCTCCTTCGTGATGGCGGTGAGGGTCAGCCGGAGCGTCGAGGAGCGCAGCTCGTCGCGCCCCCTGATAGAGGCGGTGAGGTCTTCCTGAAGCTTCGCCTTGAGCGTGGTCATGCGGTGATTGTCGCAGGTGCGGACGGCCCGACGCCCGCTGATTTACGGGGCCTTCGGGTCTGACACGATGGGTGGATGCGCGCGCGATACGCAGTACCTCTGGGAATCACGGCGACGGCCGCCGCCGGTCTGGCCTACTCGGTGGGCATCGAAGCCCGCCTCTTCCGACTGCGACGGGTCACGGTGCCGGTCCTTCCGCCGGGGATGCGACCGCTCAGAGTCCTCCAGGTCTCGGACATCCACATGGTGTCCGGGCAACGCAAGAAGCAGCGCTGGCTGCGCTCCCTCGCGGGCCTTCGCCCCGACTTCGTGATCAACACCGGGGACAACCTCTCCGACCCGGAGGGCGTGCCGGAGACGCTGGACGCGCTCGGCCCGCTGATGCAGTTCCCCGGGGCGTACGTCTTCGGCTCGAACGACTACTACGGCCCGAAGCCGCGCAACCCCGCCCGCTACCTGCTCGAGAAGGCCCAGGGCAAGCACGGCCTGAACGGCAACCCGCCCGCCGTCGGCGTCATCCACAACCCGTGGGAGGACCTGCGCGACGGGTTCGACTCCGCGGGCTGGCTGAACCTCACCAACACCCGGGGCGCGCTGAAGATCGAGGGCTACGAGATCGGCCTCACCGGCGTGGACGACCCGCACATCAAGCGCGACCGGTACGCGCACGTGGCGGGCGGTCCCGACGCGGGCGCCGACTTCTCGATGGGCATCGTGCACGCCCCGTACCTGCGCAGCCTCGACGCCTTCACGGCCGACGGCTACCCCTTGATCCTCGCGGGCCACACGCACGGCGGCCAGGTGTGCATCCCCTTCTACGGGGCGCTGGTCACCAACTGCGACCTGGACACGGACCGCGTGAAGGGCCTGTCGACGCACGAGGCGGAGGGGCAGACGTCGTACATGCACGTCTCGGCGGGCTGCGGCGCGAACCGCTACACCCCGATGCGTTTCGCGTGCCCGCCGGAGGCGACGCTGCTTACGTTGACTGCTCGGGGCTGAGGGGCCCCTCCCGGGGGGGGGCGGGGCTGGGGCTGGGGCTGGCATTGGCTGCGCGGGACGCTGCTGCGCTGCCGCGCTGCCGCGCAGGACCGGGAGCTGCCCCCCCCGCTTCTCTTCCTCTGCCGCTTCTCTGCCGCGCTGCGGATGAGCGAGACGGTGCTTACCGTGGGGACATGATCACGCGGACCTCGTCGACCGCCCCGGCGGAGGCGGTCGTGCCGCGCCCGCGCCGCCCCGTGACCGCGACCTTCCGGGCACTGGTCGCCCTGGCCGCGGTCACCGGCATCGTGATCGACCTGGTCATCGGCAGCCCACTGCGGGTGCTCAGCTACTTCACCATCCAGAGCAATGTGCTGTTGGCGGTGGTCTTCACCTTCTCGGCCCTGCGCGCCTGGCGGGGCCACCGCGCACTGCCTCCGCTCCTGACCGGCGGCACGCTCCTCTTCATCTCGATCACGGGCCTCGTCTACCACTTCGTCCTGGCCAACGGTTCGAGCGGCTTCGCCATGACGGAAGACATCGAGACGTACTCCGGCTGGCACTCCCTCTCCAACCAACTGCTGCACACCGTGACCCCGATCGGCGCGCTCCTCGACTGGCTCCTGCTCACCCGCCCCGGCGGCCTCCGCCTGCATCACGCCGCGCAGTGGATGGTCTACCCGCTCGCCTACCTGGCCTTCGCCCTGACCCGCGGCGCGCTCATGTCCCCCGGCTCACCGGCGCGCTACCCCTACCCGTTCCTGGACGTCGAGGTGCACGGATACGCAGGGGTCCTGGCCAACGCGGTCTTCTTCGGCCTGGCCTTCTACGCGCTGGCCCTGCTCCTGGTCGGCCTGGACCGGATCCGCCCAGGTCGCCGAGGCAGGGTGCGGCCCGGAAGCCAGGGCCCGAAAACCGGATTTCGTCTCCGGGCGCCGGTCCGCTAAAGTAATCGATGTCGCCACGACCTGCGCAGCGGGCCGGTGGAGCAACGACATCGGGGTGTAGCGCAGCTTGGCAGCGCGCTTCGTTCGGGACGAAGAGGTCGTGGGTTCAAATCCCGCCACCCCGACAGCTGAAACAGCAGGTCAGGCCCGGTCTTCCAAGAAGGAAGACCGGGCCTGATTTGTGTTTCAGGGGCTCTGGGGAGTGAGCGGGGAGTGGATCAAGGAAATCCACTCCCGGGCGTCACCCTTGACGAGGCCGCATCGATGCACCGGGCTGGGGCGGTGGCAGCTTCCCGCTCAGTTGCACTCTCCGCGCCACTCCACCTCGGTAATCGTCTTCGCGCTGGAGAACGTGCCCTTGTAAGGCGTGCTCGAGCCGGAGCCATTCCAGTAGTGAATGCACTTCGGTCCACCGCCTACCCAGGACAGATCCACATGGTCCGCCCCCACCTGGGGCTCTCCATTGTTGAAGTAGGACCGGATGCCACGGAGCTCGCCGGACCAGTAGACCTTCTTCTTGTGCATAGTGCCGGTCTGGTTGGCTCCGGTGTACAAGCAGAAGTACTTGTCCGGGCATGCTTCAGCGGAGGCGTTGGGTACGACCTCCACTCCGACAGGCCCAGCCGCTGCCGGAGCCGCACTAGCGGTGGGCATCAGGGCGCCGAGCACGGCCGCTGTCGCGGCGCCGGCAAGGGCGAGGCGCTTGCTATTCACAGGCATGTCTCCTCAGAGATCCAGGGCGGGAGGCTGTGCCCGATCAAAGTGCCGCAGATCAACTCGCAGCAGCACCTCGTACACCTGAGGTTGGCAGGGATGCATCGATCTGCATGCCGCCTCTGTCCGTCGCATTGGGTGCTCCCGATAGCCTCTGGGGGTGTCGACGATGGCCATGCCCGGCGATGAACCGGGACGCTCAATCCGGGAACTCGCCGCTGCCCTGCAGCTCATCAGCAACAATCTCGCCCAGCCCATGAGGCAGGCTCAGGCCTCAGCACAGGTCTTCTCTGCCCTGATGGCGCAGCACCATGAGCTGCAGACGGCGTTCGACAAGATGCGCATGTCGACGACTGAGCTCGCCAAGATCCTCAACTCGGTTCGCCTGCCGCTGTCGCACCTGCAGGCCATGCGGAGCTGGGTATCTCTTGCCGAGCAGATGCGAGCGGGGCTCTCGGCCCTGGACCTGCCCGCCGCGACGCGGACCACCGCGACGCAGCTCCTCGACGAAATCGATGTCCTCCCGCCGCAGGTCTCGCCCCAGGAAGTCGCCGAGTCGGTCCCGACCGGCATGGTCGAGGAACTGACGGACACGGTATGGCAGTTGGACCCCGGCTTCCTCAGTGCCGCGCAGTCGCGTCACGCTGCGGCGGCCACGGCCGCGGTGATGGTGTTCAGCCTCTATCTCACGCTGGGGATGACCTATCCCGCGATCGAGGAGGTCGCGAGCGGCATGGGCGGCTTGTCCGGTGCGCTCCCCGCCGCCGTAGCGGCCTACTGGGCAACGTGGAAGGCCTGGGGCAAGTTCCATGGCGTTGAGGACGAGGCTGACGAGGAGCCGTGAAGGGACCAGCTGAGGACTCAGCCAGGGCCACCGCACCCCATCCCGTCCCGTCCCGCCCGAGGCGCACGTGCGCCCGCGCCAGGCAGACGGACAGGCAGACATGTACGGGGCCTGATCCCTCGCCTCGCAGCGCCACGCCACGCCGCGTCGTTTCGGCACCGGTCCCTCCCCTGTGGGGACCGGTGCCGAACGACGGACTGCATCGATCCGCGCCGTGTCGGCGTAACAGCGCGGATCGAGGAAAGGCGGATCCGCAGTCCACGCGACAGCGGTCCGGAGGTGAACGGTGGAAACCAGCCGAGGCGATGCAGCGTCGCGGTTCACCTCTGCGGGTCACCCCGAGCTGGTGACCTGCCCTGACGCTGCGCGGTTGGTTCGCTACCGATTCGCGATCCTGCCAGTTGGGGCCACGGAGGAGGAGGTTCCGTCATCGTCCGGACGCCTAATCCGCAGGTCAGCCGTATAAGGTGAGTTTTCCGGTCCGGATGTTCAGGTGCGGGGGAAGTTAGGGGTGGAGGCCTTGAGTTCCGACTCGGGGGCACGCACAGCCTTCGCGGAACGTCTCGCGCTGCTGTACAAGGAAGCCGGTAACCCTCCCCTCCAACGCGTGGCCGAGGCGGTCGTCCGGCAGCAGCGGGTCGACGAACGCGGGCGGACCGTGCGGGTGTCCGCCCAGCGGATCAGCGACTGGCGGCGGGCCAAGAACGTGCCTGCCCAGTTCGCCGCCCTCTCAGCCGTGCTCCATGTGCTGATACCCGAAGCGCGGCGCGAGCAGCCCGCGCCGGTGTCGACCGGTCTGTACGACATGGCCCAGTGGCAGCTCCTGTGGGAGCGCGCGGTGGCCGACCCGGTCAGCGGTCGCGCCGCCCCGGCATCCACGGAAGACGAGGACCGGCTTCAGGCCGAGGCCCCGACCGCCGTCCACGGTGTGTGTCCCTACCGAGGTCTTGCTTCGTACCGCCAGCAGGACGCCCGGTGGTTCTTCGGTCGCGAGCGGAGCACGGATGCCCTCGTCGCTCAGCTCCGCGCCGCGGAGAAGACGGGCGGCCTGGTCATGCTCGTGGGCGCCTCGGGGGCGGGAAAGTCCTCCCTGCTGAACGCGGGGCTCGTTCCCACGTTGCAGAACGGCGCGCTGAGTGGCGACAGCAGCCAGGCAGGACCCGTGCTCCAGCTCGTGCCGGGGAGTGATCCCCTCGCGGAACTCGCCCGCCAGATACCTGGTCTCGCGCACCTCATCTCTGCCGCCGAGGAACCAGCGGGGCCGGCCCTGTCGGCGGGGCCGGCCGTGCCGGAGCCTGGCAGTCCGGAATTCTCCGACGCCGTGCGGGAGGCCGTCACGGATTGGGCGCGACGCGAGACCTCGTCCTCCGGCCGGCCGGTCGTCATCGTGGATCAGTTCGAGGAGACGTTCACTCTGTCCTCCGACGAGGCGGGCACGCGCACCTTCATTCAGCTTCTTCAAGCTGCGTGCTCGCCCCGCGACGCCAGCGACTCGGGCGACGGCGGCGACCCCGCTCCCGCGCTCGTGGTCCTCGGCGTACGCGCCGACTTCTACGAGCACTGCCTCGGGTACCCCGAACTGGCCGACGCGCTGCAGCACCGGCACATGGTGCTCGGGCCGCTGACCACCACGGAGTTGCGCGACGCGGTGACCGGCCCTGCCAAGGCCGTGGGGCTTGAGCTCGAACCGGGGCTCGCGGAACTGATCGTCCGGGAAGTGAGCACGGACGGACCCCGCGGCACGCACGACGCGGGAGTGCTGCCGCTCCTCTCCCACGCCCTGCTCGCCACGTGGCAGCGGCGCAAGGCAGGAAGGCTGACGCTGGGCGGCTATCGCGCGGCGGGCGGAATCCAGGGAGCCGTCGCGGCGAGCGCCGAGCGCGCCTGGTCCGACCTCGACCCGGCGGCCCGCACGGCCGCGAGGCTGCTCCTCCTCAGGCTGGTCAGGCTCGGTGAGGACACCCAGGCCACCCGCAGGCGGGGTACGCGGCGCCAGCTGGCCGAGGAGTCGACGGATCCCGGCAAGACGGAGGAGTCGCTCGAAGCGCTGGTACGCGCCCGGTTGGTGACGCTCGACTCGGAGACCGTGGAGATCACGCATGAGGCGCTGCTCCACGCCTGGCCCCGGCTGCGCGACTGGATCGACGAGGACAGGAACGACAACCTGCTGCGCCAACGCCTCGAGGAGGACGGCAGGACCTGGGAGGACTCCGACCGCGACACGGCACTGCTCTACCGGGGTTCCCGTCTCGAGCAGGCCCGTGCCTGGCGGAAGACCGCCGGTGGCACGTTTCTGACCAGAGGAGCGGTGGAGTTCCTGGCCGCCTCGGCCAGGCTCCGCAGGCGCACGGTCCTGATCATTCGTGGTGCGGTGGCGGCTCTGGTCGTCCTTGCCGTGGTGGCCGTCGCCTCGGCGGTGGTCGCGTGGCAGCAGCGGGACGACGCGGTGTTCGAGCAGGTGGTCGCCGAGGCCGATCGCGCCCAGCACACGGATCCGTCCCTGTCCGCCCAACTCGACCTGGTGGCCCACAACCTGAGGCCGGACGACCAGGGCACGAAGAACCGCCTGCTCTCGATCGTGAACGCGCCGCTGGCCACCCCGCTCCTCGGCCACAAGGGCGCCGTCTACCTCACCTCGTTCAGCCCGAACGGACGGCTCCTGGCCACCGCCAGCTACGACAGGACCGTACGGCTGTGGGACGTGGCCGACCCGTCCCGTCCTCAGCCCATGGGCAAACCCCTCACGGGACACACGAGTTGGGTGAGCAGCGCGGTCTTCAGTCCGGACGGCGACACCCTCGCCACCGCGTCGGACGACGGCACGGTCCGGCTGTGGGACGTCCGTGATCCCGGCCACCCGCGTTCGCTGGGGCCGCCCGTCACCGGTCATGGCGGTGCGATCTATCTGGTCGCCTTCAGCCCGGACGGGCGCACTCTGGCCTCCGCCAACGACGACCACACCGTTCGGCTGTGGAACGTCGCCGACCCGAGCCGGCCGAAGGCGCTCGGCGCCCTGCCCGGCCACACCGCCGCCGTACGCTCCGTGGCCTTCAGCCCCGACGGACGGACGCTGGCGGCCGGTGGCGACAGCGGCACGGTCAGGCTGTGGAACATCGCCGAGCCGCGTCGCCCGAAGCCGGTCGGCAAGGCGCTGACCGGCCATACGGGCACGGTGCACTCCGTGGCCTTCAGTCCCGACGGGCGCACTCTCGCCAGCGGCAGCAGGGACAACACCATCCGGCTCTGGAACGTGACCGACCCGCGCCGCGCGAAATCGCTCGGCCCGCCGCTCACCGGCCACACCGGCGCCGTGTGGTCCGTGGCCTTCAACCCCGCGGGAACCATGCTCGCGGCCGCCAGCGCGGACAGCACGGCCAGTCTGTGGAACGTCCGTGATCCGGCGCACCCGTCGCAGGTCGGCGAGCCGCTCGCGGGCAGCAGCGGGGAGATGTACGCCCTCGGCTTCAGCCCCGACGGACGTACTCTCGCCACGGGGAGCGGCGACAACAAGGTCCGCCTGTGGTCGATACCGACGTCGGACATGATCGGCCAGATCGGAGCGTTCCGCCCTGACGGGAAGGTGCTCGCCACGGCCGCGCGCGACGAACAGCTTCGGCTGTGGAACGTGGAGCGTCCCAACCGGCCCGTGTCGCTGAGCAAACCGTTCAAGCCCTGGGACGGGGACGCGCGTTCGCCGGTGTTCTCCCCCGACGGCCGCACTCTCGCGGTGCTCACGGGAAACCACGCGGTGCAGCTGTGGAACGTCACCGACCCGACGCGCCCCGTCCCCCACGGGCCGCCCGTCGCCCTGCGGACACGGTTCGCGGCCGCGCTGGACTTCAGCCCGGACGGGCGCACGCTGGCGACCGCCGACACCGACCGCACCATTCAGTTGTGGGACGTCAGCGACCCCTCGCGCCTCCGCAAGCTCGGCGGGCCGCTCACGGGCCACAAGGGCTACGTCAACTCCCTCGTCTTCAGCACGGACGGACGAGCTCTCGCCAGCGCCAGCGCGGACGGCACGATCCGGCTCTGGAAGGTGTCCGACCCGCGCCATGTCACCCGGCTCGGCAAGCCTCTCAAGGGGCACCTCGGCCCCATCAACGAGCTCGCCTACAGCCCGGACGGCCGTACGCTGGCCAGCGGGAGCGACGACGGCACGGTCCGGCTCTGGAACGTCACCCACCCCGACAAGGCAGCCCAGTTGGGCTCCCCGCTCACCGGCCACACCGACGCGGTGGTCTCCCTGACGTACAGCCCGGACGGCCACACCCTGGCGAGCGGCGGCAACGACAACACGGTCCGCCTCTGGGACGTCACCCACCCCTCAAGCGCCTCCCCCATCGGTCAGTCCATGAGCCCCAACGCCAAGACCGGCAGTTTCCTGTCGTTCAGCCCGCAGGGCGAGATGCTCGGCGTTTCGAGCGGCACGGATACCGTCCGGCTCTGGAACTTGGACACCGACGAGGCGATTCGTCGCATTTGCTCGACCACTCGGGACGTTCTTACGCGGGAAAAATGGCACGAGTATCTGCCTCGCCTCTCGTACGCGCCACCCTGCGACGACTAACGGTTCACCACCCCTCCCCTACGGATCACGGTGCGTGATCCCGGTCACAACTCCCCAATTCGACGGAGTAGTTGCCTCCCTTTACCCGAGCAGCCTTGTTACGGTTGGCCACAGCCCGATCGCTGGTGCATCCCCCGTCGCCAGCGATCGGGCCCTTTCGTGATCTCAGCGCCCGATGGTTCAAATTGAGGCACGGCCGGACAGCCAATTCCGGCCCAACTGGGTGGTGGGGCCATGCTTCGCGGACAGCGGGCCTTGCATAACGCGGATCCGGGCCGCCTCGCTCGATAGCGAAGCTTGTTTGTGACCGGGCCTCGTCAAGTCCTCTTTAGGAGTCGTATGCTGAGCCCGCTTTGAACGACGGGACGGTGCACGCGGATGGCAAAGGCCTACGAGGAGATCGCGGACGGGCTCCGCGCGCAGATCCGCGCAGGCCGGCTCGGGCCCGGTGACCGGCTGCCGTCCGAGTCGGACCTCATCAAGGCCACCGGGCGCAGCGGACCGACCGTCCAGCAAGCCCTGCGCGTGCTCCAGGCAGAGGGGCTGATCGAGAAGCAGCACGGCCGCGGCACCTTCGTCCGCCGCCCGCGCACGCCGGTTCAGCGCACGAACGCACGGCACCAGTGGGAGAAGGACCGCGCCCGCGCGCCCGAGCGGCAGCGCCTGGACACGGGGGCGACCGAGCGCGACACCGGCCTTGGGGTCGGCGACCTCGTCTTTCACGCGGCGTACCGCGAGATCGGTGCGTCCAAGGAGATCGCAGCGGCTCTGGGCGTCGCTGAGGGAACGGCACTCGTCGAGCGCACCTACCGCACGCGCTACAGCGCCGAGCGGAATCCGTTCAGCCTCGTCACGTCGCTCCTGATCCGCGACCTCGTCCAGCAGAACCCCGACCTCCTGGACGAGACGAAAGAGCCCTGGCCGGGCGGGACATGGAACCAGCTGCTCACGGTGGGCATCGAGATCGACCGCGTCGAGGAACGGGTGACGGCCCGGCCCCCGACGGTGGAGGAGGCGGACGAGCTGGGCCTGCCGCCCGGCACGTCGGTTCTCGTCCTTCGCAAGACCTTGTACGACACGGACGACCGCATCGTGGAGATGTCTGACGTCACGCTGCCCGGCGACCGCACGGAAATGCTCTTCACGACTCACTTGGAAAGGTGGTGAGCCGTGAGCCGGCGCATCATCATCATCACGGCCGTCCATGCACCGTCGGCGCACTTCCTGGCTGACGCGTACAAGTCCATCCGCGAGCAGGAGTTGCCCGCCGGCTGGGAGTGGCACTGGCTGATCCAGGAGGACGGTACGACCGACCAGGTCGCGCCCCACGTCCCCGACGACGCCCGGATCACCTTCAAGCAGGGGCGTCCGGGAGGCCCGGGGGTTGCCCGGACCATCGCCCTGGCCCACGCGGACGGCGCGTACGTCAAGGTCCTGGACGCCGACGACCAGCTCGCGCCTGGTTCACTGGCCCGCGACCTCGCGGCACTCGAAGCTGACCGCACCATCGGCTGGGCGACGTCGCGTGTGCTCGATCTGCTCCCCGACGGCTCCACGGCCGGTTTCCCCGGCGACCCCGAGCACGGGCCGATCGAGCGTCAGGAGGTGCTCGACCACTGGGCCTCTCACGACTACCGCGCGCAGGTCCATCCGGCGACGCTCTTCGTCCGCCGCGACCTGCTCGTGGCCCTGGGTGGCTGGATGGCGCTGCCCGCGTCCGAGGACACGGGGCTGCTGCTCGCCCTGAACTCGACCTCCCGCGGCTGGTTCTCGTCCGAGGTCGGCCTGCTCTACCGCAAGTGGGAAGGCCAGGTGACCGGCCAGGCGGCGCACGTCGACACGGCAGAGCGCGATGCCCGTATGACGGTGGTCGAGGCCAGGGCGCGAGCGCTGGAACACTTCCAGTGGCGCTATCCCGTCAGCTCCGACTGACTTCCCGTGCAACAGTCGCTGCGCTCCGCGATCAACCCACCCCGTCAATAGGCGAACAAATCAAGCCGTTCGCTCCCGCGCGGGGAGGGTGAGCGCATTGAATCGGCATTGGATCGAAACACACAAAGGCGAAAACACCGCCCTCCCGTAGCCCTCCCACGGCCCTCCACCTCAATCAAGAGGGGTTATGCCGTAACCGGCGGAGAAACAGCGTCCGTGAAGAAAGCAGGTAAAGCCGTCATGTGCGCCGCACGCCGATACATGTGCACCGCACGCTGATACTGGCCTGAAAGCCATCCGATCTTGCCCACGCCGCGGTGGACTCGTACGGTCGCGGCTATGCCCCCCGCTTCTCTCCACCGCACGTCAGAGCTTCTGGTCACTCTCGGCCGCGGCTACGTGCGCAACGCACCCGGCTCCCTGCTCAAGGGCCCCCTCGCGGCCCGGTACCTCAACCCGCACCTGCGCGACCATCCGCGGCAGCGCGTGGTCGAGGCGGAGTTCGGGGCCCGCTTCGCCTGCGACTCCCGCGACCTCATCCAGCGGTTCATCAGCCTCTACGGCGTGTGGGAGCCGCACATGACACGGTGGCTGCAGAGCCGTCTCCGTACCGGGGACACGTTCGTCGACGTCGGCGCCAACATCGGCTATTTCGCGGTCCTTGGCTCTCGCCTCGTCGGCAGCGCGGGGCGGGTCGTGGCCATCGAGGCGTCTCCCGCCTTCCACGAGCGCGTGCTGCGGCACATCAGGCTCAACGACTGCGCCAACGTCCGCGCGGTCAACGCGGCGGTCTCCGACAGCCACGAGACGCTGACCTTCGTACTCGCCAGCTCGAACAACATGGGCGCGAACTCGATCGTCCCGTACGACGGTCCTGCCGAGTCGAGCTTCGAGATGAAGGCCCGGCCCTTGCCGGAGATCCTGGACGAGGACGAACTCACCCGGGCCCGCGTGATCAAGATCGACGTCGAGGGCGCCGAGGGCGGGGTCATGAGAGGGCTGGCTCCCGTACTGGGACAGCTCCGCCCTGACGTGGAGATCGCCGTGGAGGTCACACCGGAGCGCATGGCCCAACTGGGCGATTCCATCGAGGAGTTGATGGACACCATGGCCGAGCACGGCTTTCACACCTACCGGCTGCCCACGGACTACAGGCCCGAGAACTACCCCCGCGCCCTGCGCCGGCCCGAGGCCCCGGTGCGATGGCGGGGCCCCATCGTCGGCGAGAGCGAGCTGGTCTTCTCCCGTATCGACGCCGAGACCCTGCGCTGACCCGTCCGACCGCCTTGCCCGGTGGTGGAGCCGGCTGAGCCGGCCGCTCCCGGCCCACCACGAGCGGGCGCGCCCGCAGGCGCGTTTACAGACGCGCCCGCAGGTCCCGGTCGAACGGCAGATCCAGCATGCGAATCGCATTCCCGCGAAGCAGCTTGTACGCCACGTCCTCGGGAAGGTGGCCGACGTGGTCCTGAGCCACGGCCTTCGTGTGCGGCCATGTCGAGTCGACGTGCGGATAGTCGGTCTCGAAGGTGGCGTTGTCGACGCCCACGGTCTCGATCGACGCGACACCGTGCTTGTCCCGGAAGAAGCAGCAGAAGATCTGCCGGTAGTAGTACATCGACGGGGGCTCCGGGATCAGATCCTTGACCCCGCCCCAGGCCCGGTGCTCCTCCCATACGTCGTCGGCGCGCTCCAGGGCGTACGGGATCCATCCCATCTGCCCCTCGCTGTAGGCGAGTTTGAGGCGGGGGAACTTCACAAGGACCCCGGAGAAGAGGAAGTCCATCATCGAGGCCATCGCGTTGTTGAAGCTCAGGGACGCCTGCACGGCCGGGGGCGCGTCCGGCGACGCCGCAGGCATCTGCGAGGACGAGCCGATGTGCATGTTCACGACCGTGCCGGTCTCCTCGCAGGCCGCGAAGAACGGGTCCCAGTAGCCGGAGTGGATCGACGGGAGGCCGAGGTGCGTGGGGATCTCGCTGAAGGTCACGGCTCGCACGCCGCGGGCGGCGTTGCGCTTGATCTCGGCGACGGCGAGGTCCACGTCCCACAGCGGGATGAGGCAGAGCGGGATCAGCCTCCCGCGGCTGTCACCGCACCACTCCTCCACCATCCAGTCGTTGTACGCCCGGACGCAGGCGAGCCCGACCTCCTTGTCCTTGGCCTCGGAGAACGTCTGCCCGCAGAAGCGCGGGAACGTCGGGAAGCAGAGGGAGGCCTCGACATGGTTGATGTCCATGTCCTCCAGGCGGGCCTTCGGGTCCCAGCAGCCACGGCGCATCTGCTCGCGCGTGATGCCGTCGAGCGTCATCTCGTCCCGCGAGAATCCGACGGCGGCGATGATGCGCTTGTACGGGAAGATCTCTCCCTCGTACTCCCACCAGTCGGTGACCTGACCTTCGGGATCCGTCGTGAACTTGTACTTGCCGCCGATGTACTCGAGCTCGCCGATACCTGCGGTGAAGGGCTTGGGGCCCCGGTCGCGGTACTTGCTCGGGAGCCACTTCTCGAAGAGGTGGGCGGGTTCGATCACGTGGTCGTCCACGCTGATGATGCGGGGGAGCTCCTTGGCCCCGACCTCGTTGTTGTCCACTGCTGTGCCCCCAACTACCTGCCGGTTTCCCTTACACGCATCTGACGGTCCATCAGATTGAGGTTATGGGCTCGCTTCGGCAACGGCAACAGCCCGCCTGAAACTCGACCCCTTGCGCGATCGGTCCGGATCCGCTGAACTGACGCTCCGTCAGGTCAGGACGAAGGAGGGCGCTCGATGCAGACGATGTGGCTCAGCGGGGCCGAATGGGTCGCCGTGCTCCGGATCGGGCTCGGCCTGTGGTGGCTGGAGAGCTGGCGCCACAAGGACAAGAAGACCTGGTTCACCGGAGGGGGCATCGGCTGGGCGGTGGGCATCGCCGAGAAGCACCGCTGGCAGTTCGTACGGGCGGGCTTCGACCTCACCGTGAAACCGCGACCGCAAGTGATGGCCTACGTCGTCGCCTACGCGGAGCTGGCCCTCGGGCTCGGCCTCATCTTCGGCCTGCTCACACCGATCGCGCTCGTCGGCGGACTCGTACTCAACCTGATCTACTTCGTTTTGATGATCCACGACTGGGCCGAACAAGGTCAGAACCTGATGATGGCCCTCATGTCAGTCGTCGTTCTCTTCGCGATGGGCTGGCAAGTCTGGTCGCTGGACGACGCGTTGGGGCTCTTCCAGTAGGCGGGAGATCCTTCCCCCTCACTCGCCGCACTCGTAAGATCGTCGAGTCGTTTCGAGGAGTCGGCTGAACTGGGGGAACAGTGGGAACGGGCGAACAGCTCGTCACGGTGGCCGCTGTCCTGCTCGGCGCCCTCAGCACGCACGTGACCAACTTCCTGCTGGAACGGAGCCGGAACCGCAACCAGCTCCTGACCCGGTGGGACGACAAGAAGGTCGAGGCGTACGGCAATTACGTGGACGCGGCGAAGGTCCGCATAGCCATGGCCGTTCGGCTCTACGAGCAGCGCGAAGACCTGCGGGACCACCGTCGTACCGAGCACGAGCTGCGTGACGACCTGGCGGAGGCCGGGCGCGCCTGGGGCAGTGCCTTCGAGCGGGTCATGCTGATGGGCGGTGACGACGCCGTCGAAGCAGGCCACGACCTGAACTTCCTCGTCGCGCACATCGATTGGCAGGCGACCGGCAGGACCGAGGGGACGCTCGACGAGTGGCGCCACCGGAACCGCGAGGCGTTCCGTGCCATCAACACCTTCCACGACGCCGCTCGCAAGGATCTGGGGATCCAGGGCAGCGTCTCGGGTGAACAGCACCCGGAACGCGATCTGTTGCTGCCGCCCGCCCGGCGGGACTCGTAGCGCGAAGAGTGCTTCGTTCGCGGCCCTGGTCTTTCGTTCGCGGCTCTGGTCTGTTGTGCGGCGACGTGCCACCCTGCCCGACACATCCGCCGTCCACCGCTGTGGACGACGCCGGGGGCGGGGCGAGGGCGGGGTGGCAACGCTCCGTCGCTCCCTGCAGACAAAGGAGGCGCCGGTGAACGAGCACAACCACGAGGAGCGGGAGCCGACGGCCGCAGCCCTCAAGGCGCGGCACGCCGCGCGTGCCGAGAGCGCGGCGGCGCGGGCGGCAGCCCTCAGCCGCTACGTCGAGCAGCATGCCGCCGATGGCAACGCCGACGCCGCCTGGAAGGCCGCTCACGCGGCCCGCGTGGCAGCGCAGGCCCTCGCCGTACTCTCCGAGAGCGAGCCCGACCCGGCAGCGGATTCCCGCTGCGCCCGGAACGCGGCCTCGTCCGCCGCGCAGGCCTCCCAGATGGGTCAACTCGTCGACAGCGACGCCGAATCGTCCACGCTCGCCTGCAAGGCAGCCCTCAAGGCCTCACTCGCCGCCGGAACCGCGGCAGGGGCGAGGTCCCTGGGCGCCGACGAAGGCCTGAATACCGAGGCCGATGCGGCGGAGAAGGCCGCCGTCACAGCGGCCGAAGACGCGGGATGGATCCGGCCCGGCGAGGACATCCCCAGCGTGGCGACCGGTGTGCGGAGTCCAGAAGTGATGTCCATGTTGCATCTCTGAGCGGGTCCGTCGTCGAACGCCTGCTGTCGAACGCCTGTCGGTCGTCACGCCTTGTGACCGAACATCGGTCCGATCGAGTGGACTCGTGGGGGCGCAGACCGCAGGAGGGCCTTCCGCCGCGCTCCGGGTGGTGCCGTAGCACCCTCAGCCCCGATCCGGAAGCGGTGCCCCCGACATGCGAAGTACTTCCTCCCGGCGCCTGTTCGCAGCTTCGCTGCTGGTGGCGTCCGTGCTGGCCCCGCTGGCGGCGGCTCCTGCCACGGCCGGTCCTGTCCCTGCCGCCGGTGTGGCCGGCGCCGCGGTCCGTCTCACGGGCGACGACGGCCACGGCCAGGACGACTGCCCCTCGGGCGGCTTCAGCCGCAAGACGACCGCTCGCCTGGACAAGGCCATCGAGAAGGTCCGCCGGGAGACCGGCGTCCCCGGTGTCGCCGTCGGGCTGTGGATGCCGGGCAAGGGGTGCTACGTCCGCGCCAGCGGGGTCGCCGACAAGGCCACCGGCCAGCCGATGACCACCGATCTGTACACGCGGATCGGCAGCGAGACCAAGACCTTCACGGTCACCGCGCTGCTCAAGCTCGTCGACGACGGACTGATCCGGCTCGACGACCCGATCTCCCGCTACATCGACGGCGTACCGAAGGGCCGCCGGATCACGCTCCGCCACCTCGCCGAGATGCGCAGCGGCCTGTACCCCTACACCGCCGACGCGGACTTCCAGCACGATCTGCTGAGCGACCCGAGCCGCTCGTTCACCCCGCGGGAAGTGCTCGCGTACGGCTACAAGCACAAGAACACCTTCGCGCCGGGCAAGGAGTTCCAGTACTCCAACACCAACCTGATCCTCCTCGGTCTGGTGATCGAGAAGATCAGCGGCAAATGCGCCGCCGACTTCATCGACGAGCAGGTGCTCCGCCCGTCCCACCTCGAGCACACCCTGTTCCCCAGCGGGGCCGAGTTCCCCGAGCCGCACCCGCGCGGCTACACCAACCAGACGCTGAGCGGCAAGGTCGAGGACGCCACCGACTGGAACCCCAGCTGGGGCTGGACGGCCGGGGCGATGATCTCGAACATGCACGACCTGCGCCGCTGGGCCAAGATCGTCGCCACCGGGGAGCTGCTCAGCCCGGAGACCCAGAAGCAGCGGCTACGGACGCTGCCGACCGGCTACCCCGGCACGAGCTACGGCCTCGGCATCTTCAAGAGCGGCGGCTGGATCGGGCACAACGGCTCCATCCCGGGCTACGAGAGCGTGACGGTCTACCTTCCCTCGAAGAAGGCGACCCTGGTGGTGCAGCTCAACACCGACATCACGCAGAACGGCGTGGAGCCGTCCTCGCCGATCGCCCGAGCGATCACCGAGATCGTCACCCCGAACAACGTCTACGACCGCCCGGTACCCCCGCGCTAGAAGCTCCCAGCCCGCTCGCCGACGGCACGTGAACGCGTGGAGGGACCCGGGTGCCGTACGGCGCTCTGCACCCGGGCCGCACCGACCCGGCGTGATGTATACCCGACGCCCCGTTCCGCTCACCGTTCGGTGGTGTCACCATGCGGAGTCCAGGGGTGTCGAGGGGGCCGAGGGGTTCCCTCGGCGGGGGCGGGCGGAGGAAGAACAAATGGCAGAGGTGTTCTTGCGGCGGCTGACCCGTTGGCAGGCGGAGCAGCAGCGGGAAGCGATCGCCGACGTCTATGTCGAGGCCTACGAAGGAGTCGCCGGAGCCGAGTACCGGGACCGGCAGGGGTTCCTGCACACGTTCGAGAACACCGTGCAGCGGCCCGACTTCGACATGGTCGTCGCCGACGCGGCGGGCCTGGTCGGCTGCCTCTACGGCTACCGCGCCGCGCGCACCGGCGAGTGGTGGGAGGGGTTCCGCGGCGTCCTTCCCCCGGAGGTCGAGGAACGCACGGCATCGGGCCGGGTCTTCATCCTGACCGAGCTGATGGTCGTGCCCGCCTACCGGCGCCAGGGCGTCTCGGACCGCCTGCGCACGCTGCTGCTCATCCGGCACGCCACGGATCTGGTCGTCGCGGTCATCAAGCGGGACGACGATCTGGGGCGGGAGGTCCTGCGGTCCTGGGGCTGGACGAAACTCGGGGAGTTCGACCGGGGCAGGCCCGGATCGACGGCGCCGCCCCGCCGGGGCGAGACCGAGGCCCCGACGCCGGCCGGGCTCGTGTGGGAGGGGTGGATGCGGCCGACCGCGCGGCCTTGAGCGGTGCGGATCTGCGCATCCGCCGGGAGCGGCATCCGGCGGCTCACGTCACCGCCTTGCTCGCCTTGCTCGCCTTCAGGGAGTACATGAGGGGGATGCGCGGGCGGTCCGCAGGGAACCGGTAGGTGCCGTCGCGCAGTTCGAGGCTGCCGAAGCGCTCGAAGAGCGTCGCCTCGTGCTCGTGGAGGAAGTCGATGCGCAGACCCGCCGATGCCAGGGCCGTGACGACCTCGCCCACGGGGTGCTGCCATTCCACGCTGCGGTTGTGCACCGTGGGAGTGGTCGTGTCCGCGTACCCGCCGGAGGTCTCGTCGATCCAGGCGTCGCGGGCGAAGTAGTCGTACTCGATCCGTGAGCCCGTCGCGTCGTCGAGGATGTCCGCGAGCGGGTGGAACTCCGAGAGGTAGAGGAAGCCGCCGGGCGCGACGAGCGCGGCCGCCGTCTCCGCCCAGCGCTGGATGTCGGGGAGCCAGCACAGGGCTCCCACACCGGTGTAGACGATGTCGTACGAGGAGTCGGGCACCGCATCGGCCGCGTCGTACACGTCGGCGGCGACGAAGGACGCCTGGTCGGCGGTGAGGCCGAGCTCCTCGGCGAGATCGCGGGCCGCCTCGACGGCGGGTTCGGAGAAGTCGAGCCCGACCACGCGGGACGCGCCGTGCCGGGACCAGGAGAGGGTGTCCAGGCCGATGTGGCACTGGAGGTGGAGCAGCGAGCGCCCGGTGACGTCACCGACCTCGGTGAGCTCGAAGTCGCGCAGCGGGTCCTTGCCGGAGCGGAAGGCTTCGAGGTCGTAGTAGTCGCTGGCGAGGTGGAGGGGGACTCGCTCGTCCCAGCGTCTTCGGTTGGCCTCGCGCCAGTCGGAGGGGGTCGGTGAGTACATCCCAGAAAGTTATCCACAGGCTGGGGACCCTCGCCAGCGGATTGTCGGCCGGGGCGTGCACTATGGGGTCCATGAGCGACTTGGGTGCGGGTGCAGTGGAGACGACCGATGCGGGCGGGGGCACGGAGATGCCGGACTGGGAGAAGCGGTTCCGTGCGCCGCGGGTGTCGCTGCCCGACTGGGCGGAGGACGCCCCCGACCGGTCCCTGTTCGTGTCGAACGCGACGGGGACGTACGAGCTGTACGCATGGGACCGCGCGACCGGCGAGCAGCGCCAGGTGACGGACCGGCCGAACGGCACGACGGACGGCCTCGTCTCGCCGGACGGCGAATGGATCTGGTGGTTCAACGACACGGACGGCGACGAATTCGGCGTATGGATGCGCCAGCCCTTCGCGGGCGGCGGCAGCGACGAGCCCGCGGTGGCCGGACTCGACGCGTCATATCCGGCGGGCCTCGCCCTCGCGCGCGACGGGCGGATGGCGGTCGTCGGCCGCTCGACGGACGAAGAGGGCTCGACGATCCATGTCGTACGTTCCCCGGGCGCCGCCCCCGTCGAGATCTACCGCCACCGCGAGTCCGCCGGCGTCGGCGACCTCTCCCACGACGGCTCGCTGATCGCCGTCGAGCACACGGAGCACGGCGACGCGATGCACTCCACCCTCCGGGTGGTCAGGCCGGACGGCTCCACGGTCGCCGAGCTGGACGACACCAAGGGCGGCACGGTCGAGCTGGGCCTCGAGGTCCTCGGCTTCGCGCCGGTCGACGGGGACACGCGGCTGCTCGTCGGGCATCAGCGGCGCGGCCGCTGGGAGCCGATGGTGTGGAACGTCGCGTCGGGCGAGGAGACGGACCTGGCGCTCGACCTGCCGGGGGACGTCAGCGCCGAGTGGTATCCGGACGGCTCCGCCCTGCTCATCGCGCACAGCTTCGAGGCGCGCAGTGAGCTGTTCCGGTATGGATTCGCCTCAGGTGATCTCGTCAGGGTCGACACTCCCGCCGGGTCGGTGTCGGGAGCGACCGCGCGGCCTGACGGCAGCGTGGAGTATTTGTGGTCGTCGGCCGCCGAGCCGCCGGTGGTGCGCTCCACGGCGGGCGGCGTCGTGCTCGACCCGCCGGGCATGAAGGCCCCGGCCTCCGTGCCGGTGGAGGACGTGTGGGTGGAGGGCCCCGGCGGCCGGGTCCACGCCCTCGTGCAGAAGCCGGCCGGCGCGAGCGGCCCCCTCCCCACCGTCTTCGAGATCCACGGCGGCCCGACGTGGCACGACAGCGACGCGTTCGCCGCGGGCCCGGCGGCCTGGGTCGACCACGGGTATGCGGTGGTGCGGGTCAACTACCGCGGCTCGACGGGGTACGGCCGGGAGTGGACGGACGCGCTCAAGCACCGGGTCGGCCTGATCGAGCTCGAGGACATCGCGGCGGTCCGGGAGTGGGCGGTGACGTCGGGCCTCGCGGACCCGGCTCGCATCGTCCTGGCAGGCGGCTCCTGGGGCGGGTATCTCACGCTGCTCGGCGTCGGCACCCAGCCCGACGCATGGGCGGTGGGCCTCGCCGCGGTGCCGGTCGCGGACTACGTGACGGCGTACCACGACGAGATGGAGGCCCTGAAGGCCATGGACCGCACGCTCCTGGGCGGTACGCCCGAGGAGGTCCCCGAGCGCTTCGAGGCCTCGTCCCCGCTGACGTACGTGGACGCGGTGAAGGCTCCGGTCTACATCTCGGCGGGCGTGAACGACCCGCGCTGCCCGATCCGCCAGGTCGACAACTACGTGGACCGGCTCAAGGCACGGGACGCGGCGCACGAGGTGTATCGCTACGACGCGGGGCACGGCTCGCTCGTCGTGGACGAGCGGATCAAGCAGGTGCGGTTGGAACTGGACTTCGCCGAGCGACACCTTCGCTAGCCGGGGGCCCGCGGCGGGGCGGCGGTGGCCGTGGGGCGGGCGGCTTCGCCAACCCCGCGGCCTGTCTCCCACGGGCGCCCCCGTACCGTGGGGGTGTGTACCGGTTCCTGCTGACGCCCCGCTGGTGGGGGATCAACGTCTTCGTACTGCTGGCCATCCCCGTCTGCATCTTCATGGGGTCATGGCAGCTGGGGCGGTTCGAGGACCGCGTCGAGGCGCACGACGCCGCGCAGAAGCAGGCGGACCGGCAGGCGTCACCGACCAAGTCGGAGACGAAGCCCAAGCCGCTGGGCTCACTGCTCCCCGTGGACCAGGAGACATCCGGGGAACGGGCGTCCGCGACAGGACGGTACGGCAAGCAACTGCTGGTCCCTGACCGGGAGTTGGACGACAAGCCCGGCTACTACGTCCTGACGCTCCTGCGCACCGACAACGGCAAGGACCTGCCCGTCGTCCGGGGCTGGCTCCCCGGGAACGCGAGCGCGGCGAAGGCTCCCGCGGCGCCTTCCGGTGAGGTCACCGTGACGGGCGCGCTCCAGGCCTCCGAGAGCCCCGGGTCGAACGGGGTCAGTGCGGCCGGAGGGCTGCCTGACGGGCAGCTCGGCGCCATCAGCGCGGCCTCGCTGGTGAACCTGGTCCAGGGCAATGTGTATGACGCATGGGTCACCCTGGAGAAGGGCGACTCCGGGATGAAGGCCGTACCGGCGGCCGCGCCGGAGAACTCCGGGCTCGACCTCAAGGCCTTCCAGAACCTCGGCTACACCGGCGAGTGGTTCGTCTTCGCGGGGTTCGTCGTCTTCATGTGGTTCCGGCTGTTCCGGCGGGAGCGGGAGTTCGCGCGGGATGCCGAGCTGGGGCTCTTGCCCGAGAGTTAGACCACGCGGGGCTCAAGAACGCATACGCCGGGCGGGCTGGAAGCTTCCAGCCCGCCCGACGTGTGCGTGTGCGTGTGCGTACGTGCGTACCTGTCGGTGTCGCCTACGACGCCGACAGCATCCCCGTCTTGTAGACCGTCCCCGCACACGCGTTGGCGATCGTCGCACCCGACGCGGGCGCGCCCGCGGGCGCCGTCAGGGACACCGTCACTCCGCCGTCAAGGACGCCGCCGTCCTCGCGCACCATCTGGGGCTCGACGCCGCCCGGCGTACCGCTGTCACCGCCGCTGCCCTCCGTCGGAGTCGGGTCGGGCGAGGGATCGCCGCCGCCGTCCGTCGGACACGCCTCCGAAGGCACCCAGGCGAACTTCACCTCGTACGCGGCCCCCGGCTGGAGGACCAGCGAACTGACCGCCTGGGCCGGGTCCGGCAGACCGGTCGCCGCGTCGCCCGCCACATGGTCGGCGACGCCGATCTTCGTGGGGTCGGCCGCCCCGGTCGTCGACGTGGTCACGCTGCCCGCGGCGCTGACCGTGCAGCTGCTGGTGGAGACGTTCGAAATGCGGAAGCTGCCGTACACCTTGCCGTCGGCCTCCGCCGCGCCCGCGCTACCGCCGGCGTCGCCGAGCTGGTCCGCCGTGCAGGCAGGCGAGTCGGCGGATTCTGTGCCCGACGGGTCGGGGCCACCGGTCGCGCCGCCGCTGGACTCGCCCTTCCCCTTGCCGTCCTTCTTGTCCTTCTTGTCTTTCTTGTCCTTGGACTTGGAGGGGCCGGAGTCGCTGCCCTCGCCCTTCTCCCCGCCGTCAGGACCCTTGCCCTGACTGGAACCGCCCTGCGTCTGCTCGCTGTTGCCCGCGATCGACGGGCGGTCGTCCGAGCCGCCGCCGGAGTTCGTCACGTGCACGAGAGCGGGGATGGCGGTGCCGATGAAGAGCGCGGCTGCGGCCATGCCGACCACGGCCTGGCGCTTGCGCGCCCGCCGCGCGGGCACCGCGTGCCGCAGACGCTCCAGAGCACGGTCACCCGGCTCGATCTCCTGGACGGCCGAACGCATCATCCTGCGCAGCGCCAGCTCGTCGGGGCCGCCCTCACCACCGAAGAGGGAGTCCAAGGCGGAATCAGATGCGGAATCCGACGCGGCGCCCGATGCGGAATCCGGCGAGCCGCCGGGCGAGGCACCCGACGAAGCGTCCGGCTCGGCACCGGCCTCCCGCTCGGACCCGGTGGGCTCGTCGCCCTGACCGTGTTTCACAGTTCCGTCCCCAGCATGCTGCTCAAACTCGGCGTTCTCGGCGCCCTCAGCGCCCTCAGCGCTCTCGGCGTTCTCGGCGTTCTCATCGCGATCACGCTCACGCCCGTACTCCTGCTTGCTCATGCCGGTGCCTCCATGGCGACCCGCAGAGCCGCGATCCCGCGCGAGCCGTACGCCTTCACCGACCCGAGCGATATGCCCAGGGTCTCGGCGACCTGCGCCTCGGTCATGTCCGCGAAATACCGCAGGACCAGGACCTCGCGCTGGCGGCGCTGGAGACCGCGCATCGCCTTGATCAGTTCGTCCCGCTCAAGGAGGTCGTACGCACCCTCCTCGGCGCTCGCCATGTCCGGCATCGGCTTCGAGAGGAGCTTCAGACCGAGGATCCGGCGCCGCAGCGCGGACCGCGAGAGGTTCACGACGGTCTGCCGCAGATAGGCGAGCGTCTTCTCCGGGTCCCGGACGCGTTTGCGCGCCGAGTGCACCCGGATGAACGCCTCCTGCACGACGTCCTCGCAGGAGGCCGTGTCGTCGAGAAGCAGCGCCGCGAGGCCGAGGAGCGACCTGTAGTGGGCGCGATAGGTCTCGGTCAGGTGGTCGACTGTGGTGCCCGCGCTCATCGTCTCCTCAGCGCCCTCGCGCTGCGCCGGGATGCGGGCCGATCTCGTGGTGGGCATGGGGGCGATCACCGGCATGCCGGCGGGCGCACGGGGACGGCGAGGCGGACGCAGGGTCGCGCCCCTCGCCTGAACCGCTGTGAAATCGAGTACCTCTGCCACGCCTGTTGGACACGCTTACCCCCGTGAGGGTTGTACGCATCGCGCGGCGCGTTTGCGGCAGGCATCGTCGGTGTCGGTGACGATGCATCAAATGCCCCCATGCGTACCAGCTCTTCCCCTATGCCCAGTTTTCGCAGCGCTCAGGTCATGCCCCCGGGAGGGCGATCGCAAAGACGCGCCCCGCCCAGCTGCCGGTTGCAGTGGACGGGGACGAATAATGCGAATCTTCGAACGCGGCAATGGTCCAGTTCAAGCGATCCTGGCCACCAAGTTGGACACAGAACTTACACAGATCCCACAAACGCTTTCACCCCGGGGATCATTCAGGCCCGGTCGGGCCTGATCAGGCAGGATCAGGCCTGGTCTGGACCGATCTGCCCCACATCAGGTGGACGAATCCGCCCCACATCAGGCGGACCGATCTGCCCCATCAGGACGTGAACTCCCCCGCCACCAGCTCCGCGATCTGGGCCGTGTTCAGCGCGGCCCCCTTGCGCAGATTGTCCCCGCACACGAAGAGCTCAAGGGCCGTCGGATCGTCCAGCGCGCGCCGCACCCGGCCCACCCATGTGGGGTCGGTCCCGACCACGTCGGCGGGTGTCGGGAACTCACCGGCGGCCGGATTGTCGAAGAGCACGACGCCCGGAGCGGTGGCCAGGATCTCGCGCGCGCGGTCCACCGTGACCTCGTCCTCGAAGCGCGCGTGGACGGTCAGCGAGTGGGTGGTCACGACCGGCACGCGTACACACGTGGCGGCGACCTTCAGATCGGGCAGGCCGAGGATCTTGCGGGACTCGTCCCGCACCTTCATCTCCTCGGACGACCAGCCGTCGTCCCGCAGCGTCCCGGCCCACGGCACCACGTTCAGCGCCACGGGCTCCGGGAAGGGCCCGGTGTCGTCGCCGACAGCACGTCGTACGTCACCGGGGTGCGTGCCGAGCTCCGAGCCCGCCACCAGCGACATCTGTCGCCGCAACGTCTCCACGCCGTCGCGCCCCGCCCCGCTCACCGCTTGGTACGAGGAGACGATCAGCTCGCGCAGGCCGAACTCGGCATGCAGCGCGCCGACGGCCACGATCATCGACAGGGTCGTGCAATTGGGGTTGGCGACGATGCCGCGCGGGCGTACGCGCGCGGCATGCGGATTGACCTCAGGGACGACCAGCGGCACGTCCGGGTCCATCCGGAAAGCGGCGGAGTTGTCGACCACCACGACGCCCTTGGACGCGGCGATGGGAGCCCATTGGGCGCTGACCTCGTCGGGCACGTCGAACATGGCCACGTCGACGCCGTCGAAGACGTCCTCGCCCAGCGCGAGGACCTCGACCTCCTCACCGCGCACGGCCAGCTTCTTGCCGGCCGAGCGCGGTGAGGCCACGAGTCGGATCTCGCCCCAGATGTCGGCGTGCTGCGACAGGATCTGGAGCATGACCGCGCCGACGGCCCCGGTCGCTCCGACGACCGCGAGCGTCGGCTTTCCGGTCATCGCCCGGTGCCTCCATAGACCACGGCCTCGTCCGTGTCGGAGTCGAGGCCGAAGGCGGTGTGCACGGCGCGGACGGACTCGTTCGCGTCATCGGCGCGGGTCACGACCGAGATGCGGATCTCGGAGGTCGAGATCAGCTCGATGTTCACACCCGCGTCGCTGAGCGCCTCGAAGAAGGCGGCCGTGACGCCGGGGTTCGTCTTCATGCCCGCGCCGACCAGCGAGATCTTGGCGATCTGGTCGTCGTAGCGAAGGGAGTCGAAGCCGATCGCCGAGCGGGTCTTCTCGAGCGCGTCGATCGCCTTGCGGCCCTCGGCCTTGGGCAGCGTGAACGAGATGTCCGTGAGCCCGGTCGAGGCTGCCGACACGTTCTGCACGATCATGTCGATGTTGACCCCGGAGTCCGCGATGGCGCGGAAGATCGAGGCGGCCTCACCCGGCTTGTCCGGCACGCCGACGACCGTGATCTTGGCCTCCGAGGTGTCGTGCGCGACACCGGAGATGATGGCCTGCTCCACCTTGCGGTCCCCTTGCGGTTCGTTGCTGACCCACGTGCCCTGCAGCCCACTGAAGGACGAGCGCACGTGAATCGGGATGTTGTAGCGGCGGGCGTACTCCACACAGCGGTGGAGCAGCACCTTGGACCCGGAGCTCGCGAGCTCCAGCATGTCCTCGAACGAGATCCAGTCGATCTTCTGGGCCTTCTTCACCACACGGGGGTCGGCGGTGAAAACGCCGTCCACGTCCGTGTAGATCTCGCAGACCTCCGCGTCGAGCGCGGCCGCGAGGGCGACAGCGGTCGTGTCGGATCCACCACGACCGAGCGTGGTGATGTTCTTGCCCTCCTGGCTGACGCCCTGGAACCCGGCGACGATGGCGATGTTGCCCTCGTCGATCGAGGCCCGGATACGGCCCGGCGTGACATCGATGATCCGCGCTTTGTTGTGGACGGAGTCGGTGATGACACCGGCCTGGCTGCCCGTGAACGACTGGGCCGCGTGACCCAGGTTTTTGATCGCCATGGCAAGCAGCGCCATGGAGATCCGCTCCCCGGCGGTCAGCAGCATGTCGAATTCACGCCCGGCAGGAATCGGGGATACCTGCCCGGCAAGATCGATCAACTCATCCGTCGTGTCACCCATGGCGGACACCACGACAACGACCTGATGGCCGTTCTTCTTGGCGTCGACAATCCTCTTGGCGACCCGCTTGATGCCCTCGGCATCGGCTACGGAGGAGCCTCCGTACTTCTGCACGACAAGGCTCACGTGCGCTCCTCGCTCAGTCCGTCTCTTACCGCACTGCTGCGGTCGGCTCAGTCTAACGAGCGGCCGAAATTCGCCTCGCAGATATCACATCGTGAGATGTCCCGCCCACTAAGTGATCACCCGCCGGCATACGCACCCGCTGCTCGGGACGTACGTTTCGACCGCTCGGCTTGGCACATGCCCGCTGGGGAGTGGGGCACTCCGGAAAGTGGGGCGGGTCACAGGTTCTGCACTTTTGTGGCTGCACTTCTGCGGGAGGGGGCCCGGCCTTCTGCGGGAGGGGGCCCGGCGGCTCCCCGGGGGGGGCTGGCAGATGTCCGAGTCGTCGACTATTCTGAAAACTCAACTAGTCGGGGAGGCGGGTCAGATGCCGGACGTCAGTTCCGCGTGGCTGCGTGCGGCGCTGCCGCTGTGCCTGCTCGGGATGCTGGAGCGGGGCGAGAGCTATGGGTACGCGCTGCTCCAGGAGCTGGGCGCGGCCGGGCTGGCCAATGCCAAGGCGGCGACCCTCTATCCGGCCCTGACCAGGCTGGAAGAGGAAGGCGCCGTCGACATCCGCTGGAGCGCGGGCGAGGGCGGACCCGGGCGGAAGTACTACAGCCTCACCGACGCGGGCCGCGAGCGGCTGGCCGTCGAATATCGCGCCTGGCGCCACTTCGACGGCGTGGTGACCGGCTTGGCCGGTGGCGCCGGCGACACCGGTCGCGCCGGCGGCACTGGTGGCGCCGAGGGCTCGGCGGAAGAGCCGGGGAAGCCAGAAGGGCCGGAAGGCCGACCGACACGGACTGGGGGAACACGATGATGCGTACGGACGGCAGGGAACAGCTGCCTGACTGGCCCAGCGGCGACGACGCGCAGTGGGCCGCCGAGTTCGAGTTCGCCCTGGCCCTGGGGCACACACCGCCCGACGGGCTCGCCGAGCAGGTGCTCGAGGAAGCCCGGCTGACCACCGCGGAGGCGGGGCTCCCCGCCAGGGAGGTTCTCGGCGATCCCGCCGCGTACGCCGATGCCGTGGCCGCCGAGCGGATCGACGAGGCCCATCGCAGCTCCGTCGACGTCGAGGGCTTCGCCGCCGGTGACCGGTTCACCAGCTCGCTCCTTGTTGCCGGTGCCCAAGTCGCCCTGTTCGGCGTGGTGTTGTGGGCCAGCACCGGGCTCTGGATTCCGGTCGGCTGGCCCACGGGCGGGGCCGGGCTGCTGCTCGCCCTGCTCGTCGTCCTGGTGACCGGCGTCATCCCCGAGCTGCGTGCGGCGGGACGGCTTCGGGCCGGGCGGGCCGCCATGGGCTGTGCCGCTGTGCTCGTCGTGGCCTGCGCCGCGGGGTTCACCGCCATTCCCCGGGGGCCTCAAGTGAGCATTCCCGCACCCTCGTTGTTCGTCGTCGGCGCACTGCTCGGGGTGCTGGGATGGCGCGTTCCCGCCGAGCCCGTCGGGCGCTGGTTCCGTGGACGGGCCGTGCCTGCCGAGGCGATACGGAGTGACGACGAGGCGTGGCTGACACGGCTCTCCGCGCTGCTGCGGGGTCGGCACGGCGTGTCCGCGGGGAGTGCCCGGCGGTGCGTGGCCGAGGCGCGGGACCATCTCGCCGCCTCGGGCGGGAGCGCCGCGGGCGAGTTCGGTGACGTCGAGGTCTACGCACTGCGGCTCAGCGAAGGGCCGGGGAAGTCGCGGCGCGCGGCGCGAGCCGAGGTGCTGCCCACCGCCCTGTTCACCGTGGGCATGCTCTGGTGGGGGTTCGACCTGGTCAGTGATCCGGAGCCCGCGTCCCTCTGGTTCTGGACCAAGGTCGTCGTGCTGGTCGTCGGCGTGTGGGCCTGGGTCACCACCGCGTGGTCGCTGTGGCGGAAGTTGCGGCCGGGCGGCGCGGGCAGCTCAGGCGGCGCGGGCGACTTGGGCGCGAAGGGCTGATCCTTCACCGGCCTTGTCCGGTCCGGGCGGTTGGGCCCGGACCGGAGCCGGTGCCTGGTCGGGGTCTGGTCGGCGACTGGTCGGCGTCTGGTCGGGGTCTACTGCACCGAGCGCAGGCCCAGTGGCCCTGCGATCTCCTCTGCCATGACCTTGCCCGCTGCCTCCGCCAGTGCGTCCTCGGCCAGGTCCTCGTCCGTGTCCAGGCCGTTGAGGTCCTCAAGGGGCTGGTTCAGGCGGACGTGGGCCACCAGGGACTGGAGGGCGCGGAGGGCGCCGGATGCCGTGGAGCCCCAGTTCGAGAAGTACGAGAACTGCCACCACCACAGGGCTTCCGTGGTGCGGCCCGCGCGGTAGTGCGCAAGGCCGTGGGAGAGGTCGGCGACCACGTCTGCCAGGTCGTCCGAGATGCGGCAGGCCACCGGGGCCTTGCGGGGCTCGTACGGGTCGAAGACCTCGGAGTAGACGTCGATCGGCTCCAGCATGGCGGCCAGGCGTTCGCGCAGGTCGTCGACGTCGCGCTCCGGGCCGAGATCCGGCTCGTAGCGCTCGTCGGGGACGATGTCCTCGTGCGCGCCGAGGCGGCCTCCCGCCAGGAGGAGTTGGGAGACCTCCAGGAGGAGGAAGGGGACGGCCGAGTCCGGCTCGTCGCCCTTGGCCACCTCTGTCACCGCGACGATGAAGCTCTCGATCTGGTCCGAGATCTGCACGGCGAAGGAGTCCGGGTCCTGGGCGGACGCGTGCAGGAGGACCGTCGACTCGGCGGCGATGACCGGCTCAGGGACGACGATCGGATCGGCGGCGACGGTCGGCTCGACGGCGGCTGTCGCTTCCGGCTTTGCTGCGTTCTCTGTCTGCTTCTTAGACATCTAGGAGTCGTCTCCCCTCGAAGGCGCGGCCCAGGGTGACCTCGTCCGCGTATTCCAGATCTCCCCCGACAGGGAGCCCGCTGGCCAGGCGGGTGACCTTCAGGCCCATGGGCTTGATCATGCGCGCGAGGTACGTCGCCGTGGCCTCGCCCTCCAGGTTCGGGTCCGTGGCGAGGATCAGCTCGGTGACCGTGCCGTCCGCGAGCCGCGCGAGCAGCTCTCGTATACGCAGGTCATCCGGGCCGACCCCCTCGATGGGGCTGATCGCTCCACCCAGTACGTGGTACTTCCCCCGGAATTCGCGCGTACGCTCGATCGCCACGACGTCCTTCGGCTCCTCGACCACGCAGATGACGCTGAGGTCGCGGCGCGGGTCGCGGCAGATGTTGCAGAGCTCTTCCTGCGCGACGTTGCCACAGGTCGCGCAGAAGCGGACCTTGTCCTTCACCTCAAGGAGGGCGTGCGCGAGGCGGCGTACGTCCGTCGGCTCCGCCTGCAGGATGTGGAAGGCGATCCGCTGCGCGCTCTTGGGACCGACGCCGGGCAGCCTGCCCAACTCGTCGATGAGGTCCTGAACCACGCCTTCGTACACGGGGTGCCTTTCCTGCTTCCAGTTTTCTGCTCTTGCCGAGTATCAGGCTTTGATACGTACGGTAGTTGGCCTGCGGCCCTCTTAGAAGGGAAGGCCCGGGATACCGCCGCCGCCCAGGCCCTGCGCGAGCGGGCCCAGCTTCTGCTGCTGGAGCGCCTGCGCGTTCTCGTTCGCCGCCTGGACCGCCGCGACCACCAGGTCCGCGAGAGTCTCGGTGTCCTCCGGGTCGACCGCCTTGGGGTCGATCACGAGGCCGCGCAGCTCGCCGGAGCCGGTGACCGTCGCCTTGACGAGGCCGCCGCCCGCCTGGCCTTCGACCTCGGTGCGCGCAAGCTCCTCCTGCGCGGTCGCGAGGTCCTGCTGCATCTTCTGGGCCTGCTGGAGCAGCTGCTGCATGTTGGGCTGGCCACCACCGGGGATCACGATCAGCTCCTGTTCGTGGAGGTGTTTACGGTGGATTTTCCACCTGGAATGAGCCTACGTGGTCGAGGGTGCCCTCGCCCCAGCACTCTTTCGAGTGAGATCGGCCGTCCTCCTATACCTGATCAAGCACCTCTTCCGGGCGGAAATACCGCGAAAACGGGCTCAGGGCCACCCATTGGGCGGTAGGACTGGGGCTGCGCATGAGCAGATGACATCTGTCGCGTCAGCACCAGCTGTCACGGGGCGCGCACCGTACGGAACCGCCGCAGGGAACAGTCAGGGATCTCGTAGAGGTAGAGGGAGTGCCGGGTGAGCCAGCCGGATATGCAGCCCGAGGGGGTGCCCCATGAGGGGCAGGGTGCCGGGGCGGGTGCCGGTGCCGGTGCCGGTGCGCAGCAGAGCGCTTCTGGTGGCGCGGACGGTGCTCGGCTCGGGGATCTGACGGGACGGACCTTTCCCCTCGGCGACTGGGGTGAGCCCGCGGAACGGCTCGACGAGCTGTACCGGTGGGTGGAGCGGGGCGCGCTCAACACCGCGGAGTGGTACTTGTCCGACCGGGCGTGGAAGCGGTGCGGGGCGCGGCTCGCGCGGGCCGGGGCCGCGGTGGGGGCCGTGGGGGCGGGGGTGTTTCCGCTGCTCGATCTCGCGGGGGCGGTGGAGGGCGTCGCCACCTGGGGGTTCGTCTCGCTGCTCGCGGGGGTCGCGTGTCTCGGGTGCGACCGGTTCTTCGGGCTGACCTCCGGGTGGATGCGGGACGTGGCCACCGCGCAGGCCGTGCAGCGGCGGCTTCAGGTGCTGCAGTTCGACTGGGCGTCGGAGAGTGTGCGGGAGGTGCTCGGGCCCACCGAGGGGACGGCGAGTGAGGCTGCCGAGCGGTGTCTTGGGGTGCTTCGGCGGTTCTCGGAGGATGTGACCGAGCTGGTGCGGTCCGAGACCGCGGACTGGATGGTGGAGTTTCGGTCCGGTCCCGCGCCGTTGGCCATGCAGGCCGTGGTTCCGGCCTCCCGGGGGGAGGCAGGGGCCGTCCTCCCCATCCGGGCCGCTCTGCCGCCGGGGGCTCGGCCCAACATGCCTCGCCAGCGGCCGCCTGAGCCTCGTTGAGGGGGCGGAGCGGGGGTGGGGTGGAGTAGGTGCGGAGTGGAGTGGGTGCGGAGTGGAGTGGGTGCGGGTCAAGGCGGTCCCTGCGGGGCTCTCCCCAATCCCGCCCCTTCCCGAAACTGGGGCTTCGCCCCAGACCCCGCCGTGGCTCGGCCGATCACCGGCTCCGCCGAGTTCGTCCTCAAACGCCGGACGGGCTGAAAGATGCCACTCCCGGGTGGGGGTGGGTGGGCGGGCGGGAAAGGGGCGGGCTCTGCGGACGGGCCGGAACACCGCCGGGCGGGCCCAACGCCGGGGATGTCACCCCGGAGTGCCGGGCGGGCGGGCGGGAAAGGGGCGGGCTCTGCGGGCGGGATGGAATACCGCCGGGCGGGCCCAATGCCCGGGGGGTGTCGCTCCCGGGTGCGGGGCGGGTGGGTGGGAGGAGGGCCGGCCTGCCGGAGGCGGAAAGGTGGATTCCGGCAGGCCAAGTGCGGGCCCTGCTTCCGGGGGCCGAAGCCCCGGGTCAGCTGTAGATGATCATTGAGCCTTGCGCCAGGCTTCTGGTGGTTGCCGCGTGCAGGCCCAGCCACACGTGGCGCTCCCTCGCGAAGGGGCTGTCGTCCGGGGGAGCCGGGGCCGCCGGTTCCTCCAGGGACGTGGGCGCCTCCGGCGGAGTCGGCGGACGCGGAGGGTTCGCCGCGTCTATGCCGATGGACGGGGCCACGAACTCCAGTTCCCGCAGCAGCGCCTGCGCCGAGCCCAAAGGCCCCCCGCCCGCAAGCAGTTCGTCGTTGGACAAAGGCGCCGGGAAGTCGACGGGGACGTACGCACCCGCGTGGTCGTAGTGCCAGACCAGGTGCGACTGCTGGGCCGTCGTGTCGAACATCTCCAGCAACTGCTCGTAGTCCCCGCCCAGTTCGTCCACCGGCGTGACCTCGAGGCCGCAGACCTGGAGGAGATACGCCCGGCGCAGGAAATGCAGCGCGTCGTAGTCGAAGCCAGCGACCGGGGCCACGTCCCCGGACAGGCCCGGCATGTAGGCGAAGACGGGAACGGGGGGCAGGCCGGCCTCGTGCAGCGCCTTGTCGTACGCCGCGATCTCCTCCGCGAAGGGATTGTCGGGGCTGTGGCACAGCACGTCGACGAGCGGGACCAGCCACAGATCACAGGCCAAGGGTGCTCCTCAGGTCAGGCTCATACTCGGACGGCATTTCGGACGTCGGACGTTCCTCGCGTTCAGGCAGCGTAGTCCGGGCGGACGCCCCCTAGCTCCCCTTGTGCAGATCCCAGATCCACACCCCGTCTACCCACTTTCCGGGCCGGTCAAGGAGTTCCTCCACCGTCACCCGAAGTTCGGCGTCGTGCTCCTGCGGCACGAGGACCAGGACGCCCGCGTTCCAGTACGCCAGGTCCTCGCGGGCCGCCCTGCGCCACGCGTCCGTGATCTGCGGCGCGCGGCCCGACGCGCGGACGTCGCGCAGGAGGTTCGACGTGTTGCGGGGCGAGGCTCCGTAGATGCCGACGCGGTCCGGGCCCCAGGGGCCGTTGAAGTAGCCGCCGGGGACGCTGAAGCCCAGGTCGGCCGTGGTCTGCCAGTGCAGCGCCTCCGCGCCGGACGGATCCGGGAGCGGTACCGGTACGAGGGACTCGCCCTCCCCCACGTACTTCCGCCAGGCCCCGTCGGCGATGAACGCCGGGACCTGTGCCCGCTCCACCGCCCGCAGCGGCGCCGGCACGATCGGCAGGAGCGCGAGGGCGACCGCGGCCACGCCCGCGTACCGCGCGGCCGCCATCCGGCGCGGAGAAGCCAGGAGGCGGGCCAGCGCGAGGGCGAGGAGCATGCCGAGCGCCGGGGCGCACACCATCGCCACCCGCGACTCGATCACCGACTCGAAGAGCGGCGCGTGCGCCAGGACCGCCCACGGGCCCGGCAGCACGATGTCCGTCAGCGGGATGCGGAACTTCGAGCCCAGCGAGAGGAACGCCGCCGCGAGGACCGTGAAGGCCAGCGCCTTCACCACCGCCCGCTCCCAGAGTCGTACGACGATCGCGAAGGCAAGCGCGACCAGGGGCCAGCCGTAGAAGGCGTTCTGCTCGGTGGGGTTCGCGGAGAGGGCGGATGCCGTCTCCGCGTTGCCCGCGAGCGAGCGTTCGGCGAAGGAGAGGAGCGCGAGCGGACTGTTGCCCGCGTTGTCGCCGTGCAGCACGCTCGTGTAGCTCTGCGGCCCGAAGAACTGCCAGTGGAGCGGGAAGGCGACCAGCGGGACGGTGACCGCCACCGCCACCCCGAGGCCGCGCGCCAGGGGCCGGAACACGTCCCTCGCGACATCCCTGCGCACCAGGCCGTACGCCGCCGCGAACAGCAGCATGCCGAGCGCCGCGAGCAGCAGCGGTTCCTCGCCGAGGAAGATCTGGTACGTCGTGAAGAGCCCGAGGACGATCCCGTCGCGTACGACACTCGTGCCCTCGCCCCGGCCCCGGCCCCGGCCCTGGCCCCGCGTCTCGCAGAGCCGCAGCGCCCTGTCGATGATCAGCGGGATCATGAACAGGACCATGAAGTTCGGGTGCGCGTGGGCGTGGCTGATCATCGGTGGCGCGAAGGCGGCGAGTGCCGCGCCGACGGCCGCCGCGCCCCGGTGCCGTACGAGACGCCTGAGGATCAGCCAGTACCAGGCGACCCCGGTCGCGGCGAGGCCCAGCGTCATCGCCGCGTTCAGGGCGACCGCCGGGCCGAAGAGCCAGGTCACGGGGGCGAAGGGGACGGAGAGGCCCAGCATGACCGTGTTGGCCATGAGGTTCACGCCGTCGGGTTGGTTCTGCAGGGTCGTGAACAGGGGGTTCTGGAGGTGGCGGACGTTGTCCGCCGTCACCGCGAAGAACCACTCCCATTGGTTCTGGTCCTGGAGGGAGTCGGGGAGATAGCGGTCGCCCGGTGCGATCCAGCGGCCCGAGTAGAGGGTGATGGCCATGGCCAGGAAGAGCGCCGCGACGAGCAGGTCCTTCGGGCGGACGGTGCGGACCTTGAGCGAGGTCAGTTCGGCCAGGACCAGCACGTAGTCGACCGGGCGGACCTTCGAGCCCTCCTGGTGCGCCCAGCGCACCGGCACCTCGGCGACCGGCCAGCCGGCGCGGCGGAAGTACTGCAGTATCTCGACGTCGATCCCCCAGCCGCGCAGGCGGGACGCGGCGAAGGCCTCACGGACACGGTCGCCGTCGAAGAGCTTGAAGCCGCACTGGGTGTCGCGGACTCCGGGGACGGCGACCGTTCGTATCAGGAAGTTGCCGGTACGTCCCAGGAGTTCGCGCAGGCGGTGCTGGTGGCTCTCGATCGTCGCGCCGGGGCGGGCGCGGGAGCCGATCGCCGCCGCGTGGCCGTCGGCGAGCGCCTTGTCGAGGCACTCCAGCTCCTCGATGGGGGTGGCCAGATCCGCGTCGGTGATCAGGACGCGGTCGCCGCGCGAGGCGAGGACGCCGAGGCGCAGGGCGTGGCCCTTGCCGAGGTTGCGGTCGGAGTGGATGAGCTGGACGCGGCCGTCGGCGGCCTCGGCGTCGGCCGCGATGTCGAGGGTGCCGTCGGTCGAGCCGTCGTCCACGACGATCAGCTCCCACCGGGTGCCGCGGTCGCCCCCTTCGGGCCCGTCCTCCAGGTACGCCCGGATCGCGGCCAGCGTGGGAGCCAGGCGCCGCTCCTCGTTGTAGGCGGGGACGACGACGGTCAGATCCACGCTCATGCAGCGGCCAGCCGCTCGATGAGGGCGAGGGAGTGGGCGTTGTACTCCTCGACGATGGCGTGCGCGGCCTTGGGGTCGCGGTGCGCGAGGGCGTCGACGAGCTCGGTGTGCCGGGCCCAGAGGGTGCCGCGCAGGTCGCCGTCGCCGCGTTCGACGGCGCGGCGGAGGTAGGTGACGGCGCAGACCCAGGACTGGACGCGGATGCGGTGCAGGAAGTCCGAGAGGTAGGGGTTGCCGAAGAGGGCGCTGAGCTCGCGCCAGAAGCGCAGGTCGTAGCCGATGAGGACGTTCAGGTCGCCCGCGCAGGCGGCGCGTGCGGCTTCCTCGCCACGGCGGCGTACGGAGATGAGCGCGTCGGAGGCTTCCTTCTGGGGCTTGGGTCCCAGCGGGGTGCCGTTCTTGATGAGGTCCCGGAAGATTCCGTCGGCGACGAGGCCGCGGGCCTGGAGCATGCTGCGGTAGTCGGCGAGGGAGTGCTCGTGGACGCGGTAGCCGCGGTGCTGGTCGGCGTCGAGGAGGCCCTGCGCCGCGAGGTTCACCAGGGCCTCGCGGACCGGGGTCGCGGAGACGCCGTACTGCTCGGCGATCTCCTTGACCGTGAACTCCTGGCCGGGCTCCAGACGGCCGCCGAGGATCTCGTCGCGCAGCGCGTCGGCGATCTGCTGGCGCAGAGTGCTGCGGATGACGGCGGTGCCGTCGGTGCCGGGCATCTGGGTTCCCTCGGGAGTGTCTGGCGTGCCGGTTCTGGCGGGGGCGCCTTGGTGGTCGTCTTGCTTACGAGCACGTCAGACTACGCGGTCGGGGTTCCCGGGGGCGGGGGCCGTCTTCAGGTGCGGCGCCGTCCGTCTTCCGGTGCGGCACCGTCCGTGTTCAGGTGCGGCGCCGTTTCCGCTCGTGCCGCCGCTTCGCGGCGGATCCTTTCCCGCCCACCCACCCGATTGCCCCGTGGGGCATGGGGGGGGTGGGATGCGCCACAGGGTCATGGGTGGGCGGGTGGGAGTGATCCGCCGCGAAGCGGCGGTCCTGGGTGGTGGCGGGCCGGAGCCCCGGGGGGCCAGGGCGGCCCCGTCCTGGGAAGGGCGGGGCCGCAGGGGACACGCCGGGAGCGGCTGGCCCCGGGGTCAGGACACGTGTTCGTCCGCCACGCTCAGCGCAGCGTCCAGCGCCGCGAGGCCCTCCTTGGCCTCGGTGTCCGTGATGTTGCACGGGGGGACCACGTGGGTGCGGTTCATGTTGATGAAGGGCCACAGGCCCTGCTTCTTCGCGGCGGCGCCGAACGCGGCCATCGGGGCGTTCGCCTCGCCCGTGGCGTTGTACGGGACCAGCGGCTCGCGGGTCTCCTTGTCCTTGACCAGTTCCAGGGCCCAGAACATGCCCAGGCCGCGGACCTCGCCCACGCTCGGGTGCCGCTCGGCGAGATCCGCGAGGGCCGGCGCGATGATCTCCGTACCGACCCGGGCCGCGTTCTCGACGATGCCCTCGTCCTCCATGACGTTGATCGTCGCCACGGCGGCCGCGCAGGCCAGGGGGTGGCCGGAGTACGTGAGACCGCCCGGGTAGGGCCTGCGGGCGAACGTCTCCGCGATGGCGGAGGAGATCGCGACACCGCCGAGCGGGACGTAACCGGAGTTCACGCCCTTGGCGAAGGTGAGGAGATCGGGCACGATGCCGCCGTCGAAGTGATCGGCGGCGAACCACTTGCCGGTGCGGCCGAAGCCCGCCATGACCTCGTCGAGGATGAAGACGATGCCGTGCCGGTCGCAGATCTCGCGTACGCCGGAGAGGTAGCCGGGCGGCGGGATCATGATGCCTGCCGTGCCGGGGACGGATTCCAGGATGATCGCCGCGATCGTCTGCGGCCCCTCGAAGGCGATGGTGTCCTCGAGGTGCTGGAGGGCGCGCTCGCACTCCTGCTGCTCGTTCTCGGCGTAGAAGGGGCTGCGGTAGAGGAACGGCGCCCAGAAGTGGACGACGCCCGCCGTGCCGTTGTCGGAGGGCCAGCGGCGGGGGTCGCCGGTGAGGTTGATCGCGGCTGAGGTGGCGCCGTGGTACGAGCGGTAGGCGGAGAGCACCTTCGGGCGGCCGGTGTGCAGACGCGCCATGCGGGTCGCGTTCTCCACGGCCTCGGCGCCGCCGTTGGTGAAGAAGATCTTGTCGAGGTCGCCGGGGGTCCGCTCGGCGATGAGGCGTGCGGCCTCGGAGCGGGCTTCCACGGCGAAGGCGGGGGCGAAGGTCGTCATCGTCGCCGCCTGCTCCTGAATCGCGGCGACGACCTTCGGGTGCTGGTATCCGATGTTCGTGAAGACGAGGCCGCTGGTGAAGTCGAGGTAGCGGTTTCCGTCGTAGTCCCAGAAGTACGAGCCCTCGGCGCCGGCTACGGCGAGGGGGTCGATCAGCTCCTGTGCGGACCAGGAGTGGAACACGTGCGCGCGGTCCGCCGCCTTGACGGCGGCGCCGACCTGGGGGTTCGGCTTCGGCTGAGGGGTCATGTGGGCGAGGGTAAGTGTCCACGGTGTGGACGGGACATGGGCGTCCTGTTTCGCGGCGGCGGGGGGTACTGGACAGTGTGTCGGGGCTCTGGGCCTCGGGCTCTGCACCCCTGCGGGCACAGGCGCCTCGTTCATCGGCGCTCGGCGTCAAGGCGTATTCGTCCCCGACCCCGCCCCTTCCCGAAAACCCGCTCTGGCGCGGGGGCCTTGCGTGCCCTCATCACCGGCTCCGCCGAGTTCGTCCTCAAACGCCGGACGGGCTGAAGGGTTCGCCGGACGGGCTGAAGAACTCCCCCTCAATCATCCGCGTCCGCCACCACCCCCGCCCGCGGCTTTCCGTCCTCCCCGCAGTGGATCTCGTACGGCAGGTCCTCCTGCTCGTCGTCGTCGCTCGGTTCCGCCTCCAGGCGGGCCACCGGGCCCGGGCCCCGTTCCACGTCGTCGTCCATGTGGAAACCGTCCGCCGGGCTCCACGAGACGAGATACACCGTCCCGTCACTCCTGCACTCGACCGTCGCCGTCCCGCCGGTGAACCTCAGCGTGGAACGGTCGGACTGCTTCTGCGAGGGGGTCGCGGACGGAGAGTGAGACGGAGACGGAGAGCCGGACGGAGACGGTGAAGCGGACGGGGACGCCGACGTCGCCGCCAGAGCCCTCTCCACCGCGCCCTCGTCCAGGGGACGGCTGTGCGCCGCGCCGCCGCTGTCCGACGTGGCCAACTGCCAAGCGCCGAGCGCCCCCGCAGCCGTCCCCACACCCACCCATGCCGCGGTCACCACCGCGCTCCGCCACTTCCTCATCCGGCCACTGTGCCGCACAGTTTCCTAACGCCCGGTTAAGGGCTGCCCAAAGCACCTGACTACGGTGGATGTATGGCCCATCTTCTCGTCGTGGAGGACGATCCCCAGCTGCGCGGCGCCCTCGTGCGCGCCCTGCGCGACAAAGGGCACGCCGTCGCCACCGCGCCAAGCGGCATGGCGGGCCTGGACGCCGCGGTGACGACCCACCCCGACCTCGTCGTACTCGACCTGGGGCTCCCGGACGTCGACGGCGCCCAGATCCTGCGCATGCTCCGCGCCGTCAGCGACGTACCCGTCATCGTCGCGACCGCGCGCGACGACGAACCCGAGATGGTGGCGATCCTCGAGGACGGCGCCGACGACTACATCGTCAAGCCGTTCGGCGCCGCCCAGCTCGACGCCCGCATCAAGGCCGTCCTGCGCCGCCTCGGCGCGACCGAGGCCGCGGAAGAGCCCCTGCGCGTCGGAGGTCTGGCCATCGACCCCGGCTCCCGCGAAGTCACCCTGGACGACCGCCCCCTGGACCTCACCCCCCGCGAGTTCGACCTCCTCGCCTACCTCGCCCACCGCCCCGGCCAGGTCGTCTCCCGCCGCGAACTCCTCGCCGAGGTGTGGCAACAGCCCCTGGGCGGCGCCGACAAGACGGTCGACGTCCACCTCTCCTGGCTCCGCAGAAAACTCGGCGAGACGGCCCAGACCCCCCGCTACCTCCACACCGTCCGCACGGTGGGCGTAAAGCTCACGGCACCCGACGACGCACCGGCCCCCACGCTCCCGCAGCCGCGCGACGCACCCGAGGGGACGTGCCGGTATGTCCGCCCGGAGCACGGTTCGCAGGACTCCCCCGCCGCAGCAGCCCCGCGGTCACCGGACGACAGCGAGGACGGACATACCGGCGCGGCCCCGCCCCACAGCGGCAACGAGGCGCCCCACCTCGGGGAAGAGGAACCCACCCCCCAAGACACCCCCCAAGGCCCAGGGGCCAGCTGATGCGACGCAGCCTCCTTCTCCTCACCGCCGCCACCACCGCCCTCGTGCTGACCGCCCTCCTCGTCCCCCTCACCCTCCTCACCCGCACCCACGCCGCCGACCGCACCACCGCCGAGGCCACCGCCCGAGCCCAGTGGGTGGCGCACGCCATCGGCCCCGCCCTCGCCACCCCGGACGAGCGCGAGACCGCCGAGCAGACCGTCGAGAGCGTCAACACCCAGAACCTGCCGACCACTTCACTCATCCTCGCCGACGGCACCGCCATCGGACCGAGCCCTCGGAACAAACAGACCCCCCGCATCACGGACGCCATCCGCCTCGCCCGCACCGGCCGCGCCTTCACCTACGAACCCTCCACCGGCGGCCGTCTGGTCCTCGTCCCCGTCCAGGGCGCCGCCGACGGCACGGCAGTCGTCCAAGTCACGCTCACCGAGCGCCAGTTGTACGCGGGCACCATGACGTCCTGGCTCGTGCTCGCCGGGATCGGGGTCGGCCTCGTACTCATCGGGCTGCTCCTCGCCGACCGCCTGGGCGCGCGCCTCGTCGGCGCCACCCGGCGCCTCGCCCGCACCGCGGACCGCCTGGCCGCAGGGGACCTCACCGCACGCGCCACCCCCGAGGGCCCGCCCGAACTCCGCCTGGTCGCGGGCCAGCTGAACCACCTCGCCACCCGCATCGACGAACTCCTCACCGCCGAACGCGAGAACGCCGCCGACCTCGCCCACCGCCTCCGCACCCCCGTCGCCGCCCTCCGCCTGGACGCCGAGACCCTCCGCGACACGGAGGAGGCGAACCGCATCGCCTTGGATGTCGCCGCCCTCGAACGCAGCGTCGACGACGTGATCCGCAAGGCCCGCCGCCCACTGCGCGACGCCCCCTACGCGGACCTGGCGGCCGTGGCACGCGAACGCGCCGCGTTCTGGATGCCGTTGGCGGAGGATCAGGGGCGCACGACGGAGACATCGGCCCAAGACGAACCGAGTCCCGTCCCCGTCCCCGAGGACGACCTCACCGCGGCCATCGACGCCCTCATCGGCAACGTCCTCGACCACACCCCCCAGGGCACGCCCTTCCGCATCACCGTCCGCACCACCCCGGAGGGAAACGCCGAACTCACCGTCGCCGACGAAGGCCCCGGCCTCCCTCCGACGTACGCCGCGGAACGCGGCACCAGCGGCGGCGGCTCCACGGGCCTCGGCCTGGACATCGCCCGCAGGACCGCCGAGGACGCGGACGGCACCTTCGCCATCGCCTCCGACGCCACCCGCGGCACGCGAGTGACCCTCACCTTCCCGAAGGCACCCCCGCGGCCCGCGGAAACGCGACCCGCACCGCCCGAGCCCACCGGTTGACCCCCAACTCCGGCCGCAGCGCGGCGAACCCGCCGCAGTACTTCGTGAAGTCGGCGGCCCGCACCCCGTACCGGTGCAGCACCCGGTCCGCCTCCGTCAGATGCCCTTGCGTCTTGGTCTCCACCAGGACGAGCCCGGAGTCCGCCGCCACCGACCGCCCCGTGGCCACGTCCCGCACCACGAGCCCGGCATCACACGTGATCCGCTGCCCGTCGGCCACGAAGGTCGCCCGCTGGTACTCCGTGACGAGCGCCGTGGTCAGCCCGCCGGGCGCCTCGATGCCGTACGACCCCCTCAGCACCCCCGCGAGGAATCCCTGCCGCGCGGCATCGAGCACACAGTCGTCGCCCTCGAGGCGCTGCCGGTGCTTGACCGTCTCGCCCCGGCCGCTCTTCAGCTTGATCTCGAACTGCCGCTCGCCGCTGTCCTGGTAGACCCGCTCCCGGATGCGGTAGCGCAGCCGCCTGCCCTGCCGGTGGTGGTGGTAGGTGAGGAGTTCAGGGGTGTCGTAGTACGTCGAGTGGTAGCTGAACCAGCGCTTTCCGCCGATGCTCAGGGCCCGGAAGGGGCCCGATGCGCGGCGCGGGTCCGTGAGCAGGGCCGCCAGGTCGTCGAAGATCTCGACCGGCACGAGATAGCTGTTGTCGTAGCGGGCGAGCAGTTCGGCCCGCGCGTTGACCTCGTCGAGTGCGATGGGGTGCGCGGCGAGCGCGGCCCGTCCGATGGCGCGTACGGCGGGGTTCACACGGTCTCCTTCTGGTGGGGGACGGCAGGCGTGCGGGACCGGGTCGTGCGGCGTCGTGGTGCTGTACGTATGAACTCCCCGGCCCGCTCGGAAGGTTCCGGCTGCCGGAAGCGGACTTCCAGAACCATCAGGTCACGTACGTAGTCGACCTCCTGGACGGTCCAGCCGAGCGGCTCCCCCAGGCGCCGCGCCAGCTCGGCGCGGAGCGCGGTCTCCTCGCGGTACACGGCGTCCAGGGTGACGACCGCGCGCCGGTCACCGGCGAAGAGGCGGGGGTGGTCGGCGCCGTACATCACCAGGAGCAGCACGGCCGCGAGCCCGGCGGCGACCGGCAGGTCCAGGCCCGGAAGCCCGCAGAGGAGGCCGAGGACCAGGGTGATGAAGTAGTACGCGACCTCCTGGTGCTGCACCGCGTCCGACCGGAGCCGCACGATCGAGAGCACCCCGAAGAGCCCGAAGCCGAGCGCGAGCCCGCCGTTGCCGCCGGCGCTCGCGAGGGCGGAGACGACCGCGAAGAGCGCGACGTTCAGGGCGAGGTAGGCGGGGACCAACTCCCTTCTGCGGTGCCGTGGATAGAAGACCCCGAAGGTCAGGAGGGTCACGGCCACCAGGTCGAGGCCGAGGTGGGCGGCCATCTGTCCGAGGTTCTCTGCGCTGTCCATGACCAGGACGCTAGGGAACGGCGGGTTAAGGCCGCCCCCACCGGGAGTTAACGAGACGAGCGCACGCCCCGCCCCGCCCCGCCCCGCCCCGCTCCGCTCCGGTCCGGTCCGGTCCGGTCCGGAGCGACCTCTTGACAGCATGCTGTCCATTTGACAGCATGCTCACATAAGCAGCAGCACACCAGCACAGCGGAGCAAGCACAGCATTCAGCGGCACCCACCCAGTGGAGGCAGTCATGACCCGCAAGCCCGTGCACCTCGCCGTTTACGACACGCTCGCCGACTGGGAGACCGGATACGCCACCGCGTACCTCGCCCGCGCCGGGTACGAGATCCGCACCGTCGCCGCAGGGTCGCTCGACCCGGTCACGACCTCGGGCGGCGTCCGCATCCAGCCCGACCTGGCCCTCGCCGACCTGCGGCCCGAGGACAGCGCGCTGCTGATCCTGCCCGGCGCCGACCTGTGGGACACGGGCGACGACCTGGCCCCCTTCGGCCGCACGGCCCGCGCCTTCCTCGACGCGGACGTGCCGGTCGCCGCGATCTGCGGGGCCACCGCCGGGCTCGCCCGCGAGGGCCTGCTCGACGAGCGCGACCACACCAGCGCGGTGTCGTTCTACCTCGCGGCCACCGGATACAAGGGCGGCGAGCGGTACGTGGACGTCGACGCCGTCACGGACGGCGGGCTGACCACGGCGGGGCCGACCGAACCCGTGGCCTTCGCCCGGGAGATCCTCGGGCGGCTCGGCGCCTTCGAGGGCGCGAAGCTGGACGCCTGGTACCGGCTGTTCCACGACTCGGACGCGTCCGCGTACGAGGTGCTGGAATCGTGAGCACCGACCAGAACCGCAAGCCGGAGGACAGGGCGTCGGAGGACGGGGCGCGGCAGGACAAGGTGCGGGAGCAGCAGGACCTGTTCTCCCGCACCGCCCTCGGCGTCTTCCGGCTCAACGGCCAATTCCTCGCCGTGGCAGAGGAGTTGGCCAAGCCAGGCGGGCTCACCGCCGCCTGGTGGCAGGTGCTCGGCGCCGTCCTGCGCGAGCCCCTGCCCGTCGCGGGGATCGCCCGTGCGATGGGCATCACCCGGCAGAGCGTGCAGCGCATCGCCGACCTGCTCGTGCGGCGCGGCCTCGCGGAGTACGTGCCGAACCCCGCCCACCGCCGCGCCAAGCTCCTGCGCCCCACGGACGAGGGCCTGGCCGCCGTCCGCAGGATCAGCCCCGGCCACGCGGACGTCGCCGCCCGGCTCGCGGACGCGCTCGGCGAGGAGGAGTTCGCGCGGACCGTGCAGGTGTTGGAGCGGCTTTCCGGCGCCCTGTCCGGCATGGATACGGAACAACCCGTTACGGAGCCGTAGCAGGCAGTCCGTGCCCCGATGTCCTACCGCCCCACTATCCTCGATCTGTTGCACACCAACGGGGGAGGCGGCGCGGCGATGGAGAAGCTCGGGCCCGGGGATCCACAGCGAATAGGCGCTTATCGGCTGCTCGCGCGACTCGGCGCGGGCGGCATGGGGCACGTCTACCTCGCGCGGTCCGACCGGGGACGTACGGTCGCGGTGAAGCTGGTGCGTGAAGAGCTCGCCGAGCAGGAGGAGTTCAGGAACCGCTTCCGGCAGGAGGTGCAGGCGGCGAGGCGGGTCGGCGGCGCGTGGACGGCGCCGGTGCTCGACGCGGACACCGAGGCGACGATCCCCTGGCTGGCCACGGGATATGTCGCGGGCCCCTCCCTGCAGAGCGTCATCTCGCACGACCACGGGCCGCTGCCCGAGCGGTCCGTGAAGATACTGGCGGCCGGGCTCGCCAACGCCCTCAAGGACATTCACGCGGCGGGCCTCATCCACCGCGACCTCAAGCCGTCGAACGTGCTCGTCACGATCGACGGCCCCCGTGTCATCGACTTCGGCATCGCCCGCGCGCTCGAAACGGTGACCGACGGCGGCCTGACCCGCACCGGCGCGCTCGTCGGCTCGCCCGGGTTCATGGCACCCGAGCAGGTGCGTGGCGACCGGATCACCCCGGCGTGCGACGTGTTCTGCCTGGGCTCGGTCCTCGCGTACGCGGCTTCGGGCGCGCTGCCGTTCGGCACGGCCAACAGCGGCGTACACGCGCTGATGTTCCGTATCGCGCAGGAGGAGCCGGATCTGGAGGGGCTGCCGGAGGAGCTGGCCGAGCTGGTCGGCGACTGCCTGCGCAAGAACCCCGCGGACCGGCCCTCGCTGGAGCAGCTCCTTGAGCGGACGGGCGCGGAGGACACGCTCGGCGACGGCGGCCGGACGCGGGACCCGTGGCTTCCGGGGGCGCTCGTGGCCCAACTGGGGCGCCACGCCGTGCAGTTGCTCGACACGGAGAATCCGGACGAGGGCGGGCCGGAGGCTCCGTCCGCGAAGGGCCCCGTTCCGCCGGTGTCGCTCGCGCCGCCGAAGGGATTGGCGGCCAGGGGCAATGGCGGCCCGGCCAAGCCCGGCGAGGCCGAAGCCGGGTCCGGTTCCGGGCCCGCGGCCGTCGCCGGAGCTGGAGCCGGGGCGGGCGCAGGCGCCATGGCCGCCGCCGCGTCCGGGGCCGGGGCCGGGGGCAAGCCGGAGGCCGCCGACGGCGACACACCGCCACCGCCCGGCAGACCGGGCGAGGCCCCGCTCGACCACCTCCCCACGATGATCACCGGCCAGGCACCGCCGCCGACTCCCCCGCCGGGCTCGGCGTACGGCTACCCCCAACAGCACCCCCAGCAACACGCGCAACAGCACCCGCAGCCCGGCTACGGCTACCCCCAGCAGAACCCGTACGGACCCACACCTCCCTACGGACCCACACCTCCGTACGGCCCTCTCGTCCACCCCCAGGGCGAACCCCCGCGCCGCAGCGGGCGGTCCACCGCCGCGCTCATCGCGGTGGCCGTCATAGTGGCCATAGGAGCGGGCGGCACGGTGTACGCGGTGATGAAGGGCGAGGGCAGCACGAAGGCGGGCGGCACGAACTCCAAGTCGCCCTCCAGCAGCGCCCCCGAGACGCCGGGCACACCCTCCGAGCAGAATTCGCAGGATCCCGAGAGCCCGCCCACGACGCCCGCGTCCAAGGACAAGGGCGAGGACGGCACGATCCCGGACAAGTTCCTCGGCACCTGGAGCGGCTCCATCCAGAACAACCTGGGGAACAACTCCCGCCAGCTCGTCCTCCAGCAGGGCGAGGTCGGCGACACCGTCGTCTCGATCACGGCGGACGGCCCGACCGACACGGGAGGCACGTACCACTGCGTGTTCCAGGGCAAGTTGGAGTCGGTCAGCGGCAACACCCTGCGCATCGGACCGACGGACGTGATCGTCGGCCAGCCCGCGACCTCCTGCCGACCGGGCCAGGCGAGCACGGTCACGCTGCTCGCGAACGGCAGGCTGCACCGGGAGAACACGGGCACGGACAAGGGGCTGACCTACGACAAGGAGGGCTGAGCGCGCGGTAGTTGAACCCCGGGCGAACAGCTCCCGTCCGGACGGACAAGGGACGGACAAGGGCAGCCCGACGGCCGCCCACGGCGCTTATCGTCCCGCCCATGAACTGGTTGGGCACCGAAAACACCATCGCCGTGCTCGCCATCCTGGTCGGCATCGCCGGCGCGTTCGTCCCCGTGCTGCTCGAACGCCGCGTACCGCGCCGCAAACGCATCGGCTACCGCAAGCAGATGGACACGGCGATAGGCGACAACGTCCGTACGGGCGACGCGAACGCGCGCCTCGGTCTCTTCGACGAGGCCCCGGAGATGTCGGACGCGACCCTGGTGCTCCTGCGCGTCGAGAACGACGGCTCGCTGCCGATCGACGTCGCCGACTACACGGGCCGTTCGCCGCACGGCCTGACCGCGGTCTTCGAGACCCGCACGATCCGCGCCGTGGCGGTGACGCTGCCGCCCGAGGCCGACCACCTGATGGAGCACTTCGCGCCCGGCACGGGCCTCGGCTACGAGGACGGCAGGCTGCACATCCCGCGCGTGCCGCTCAACCGAGGTGAGTACTACAAGCTCCTCGTCCTGCTCACCGGCGGCCCCGTGGACAGCGGCTACACCGTCATCGGCGGCATCCAGGGCGGCGAGACGCACGAGAACCACAGCGCGGCCCCCGACGAGAAGCCACCGGTGTTCAGCAGGCTCTCGCAGCGGGTGGCCATCGCGCTGAGCCTGGTGATCCTCGGCCTCGCGGGCCTCATCCTGCGGCCCGACACCCAGCCGCCGCCCTCGTACTGCCAGCCGGGCAGCCTCACCCTGACCGGGTCGACCGCGTTCGAGCCGGTGGCCACCGAGCTCGCGGACAAGTACATGAAGGACTGCGAGGGCTCGGACATCGGGGTGAGCGCGCACGGAAGCCGGGGCGGCGTCAGGGAGTTGGCCGGGGCCGACGCCGGGCCCGGTGAGGGCTCACCGCCGGTGATCGCCTTCTCCGACGGGCCGCGCCCCGGCAGCTACACGCAGCTGAGCGAGACGCGGGTGGCGGTCTCCCTGTTCGCCCTCGTCCTGAACGACAGGGTGCCGGTCAAGAACCTCTCCACGAGGGACGTACGCCGCCTCTTCACCGGCGAGATCCGCAACTGGAAGGAGCTGCGCGGCGGCCCCGACCTGCCGGTGGTCCTGGTCAGCCGGGGGTCGAGCTCCGGCACGCGGGTCACCCTCCAGCAGCGGGTCCTCAAGGGTGCCCCGGAGATCCAGGAGTCCTCGAGCGACTGCCTGACCAGGGACATCGGCCCCCGGGCGCCGGTGATCCGCTGCGAACTCGACTCCACGGAACAGGTCCTGGACACGGTCGCCGCCACCCCGGGCGCGGTCGGCTACAGCGAGCTGCGCAACACGACCACCCTCAAGGGCGTGCACCGCCTGAACCTGGACGGCCACACCCCGTCCGTCGACCACATCCAGTCCAGCGGCTACCCGTACCGCGAGATCGAGTACGCCTACACCTACGGCAGCCCGCCCGCCGACTCGCTGGCGTCGAGCTTCCTCGCGTACGCGATCCGCGGGAACGGGCAGGACGTGGTCCGCACCCACGGGCACCTGCCGTGCCAGACGCCCGTGGGAATGCGGATGTGCGGGGAGAACTGAACCGCTAGATGAACGAGTTGATCTCGATCGTCTCCGTGCGGCCCGGACCCACGCCGATCGCGGAGATCGGCGCGCCCGACATCTCCTCGAGCGCCTTCACGTAACCCTGCGCGTTCTTCGGCAGGTCGGAGAAGGTCTGCGCCTTGGTGATGTCCTCGGACCAGCCGGGGAGCATCTCGTAGACGGGCTTCGCGTGGTGGAAGTCGGTCTGGTTGTACGGGAGTTCCTCGACGCGCTTGCCGTCGATCTCGTACGCGACGCAGACCGGGATCTGCTCCCAGCCCGTCAGGACGTCCAGCTTCGTGAGGAAGAAGTCCGTCAGGCCGTTCACGCGGGTCGCGTAGCGCGCGATCGGCGCGTCGAACCAGCCGCAGCGGCGGTCACGGCCGGTGGTGACGCCGCGCTCGCCGCCGATGCGGCGCAGGTCCTCGCCGTCCTGGTCGAAGAGCTCCGTCGGGAACGGGCCCGCGCCGACGCGCGTGGTGTACGCCTTCAGGATGCCGATGACGCGGCTGATCTTCGTCGGGCCGACGCCCGTACCCGTGCAGGCGCCGCCCGCGGTCGGGTTCGACGAGGTGACGAAGGGGTACGTGCCGTGGTCCACGTCCAGGAGCGTGCCCTGGCCGCCCTCGAACAGGACGACCTTGTCCTCGTCGAGCGCGTTGTTGAGGATCAGGGTGGTGTCGGCGACGTACCGCTTGATGTTCTCGCCGTGCTCAAGGAGCTGCTCGACGATCTGGCCGGTCTCGATCGCGCGCCGGTTGTACAGCTTGGTCAGAAGCTGGTTCTTGACCTCGAGGGCCGCCTCGACCTTCTGCTCCAGGATCGACTGGTCGTAGAGGTCCTGGACGCGGATGCCGGTGCGGTTGATCTTGTCGGCGTAGGTCGGGCCGATGCCGCGCCCCGTCGTACCGATCTTCCTCTTGCCGAGGAAGCGTTCCGTCACCTTGTCGACGGTCACGTTGTACGGCGTGATGATGTGCGCGTTACCGCTGATCAGCAGCTTCGACGTGTCGACGCCGCGCTCGTTCAGACCGCTCAGCTCGGAGAGCAGGACCGACGGGTCGACGACGACTCCATTGCCGATGACAGGCACGCAGTCCGGGGAGAGAATCCCGGAAGGGAGGAGATGCAGCGCGTACTTCTGGTCGCCGACGACGACCGTGTGGCCGGCATTGTTGCCGCCCTGGTAACGCACTACATAGTCCACGGAGCCACCGAGCAGGTCAGTGGCCTTTCCCTTGCCTTCGTCACCCCACTGAGCACCGAGCAGCACAAGTGCGGGCACAGGCGTACACCCCTTCCGGGCGGGGCATGTCCAAGGTCAGGGGCCGTAGCCGCCATATGGGTGTGCCTTGGATGCTGCCCCGGAATAGACGAAGCCCCTGGCGCAATAGCGCAAGGGGCTCTTGCACAAAGATGCTACCCGAGGACTCAGAAAAGGGGCGCACGTTGTCGGCTCGCGACCAGCTGCTAGTCGTCATCGACCCGGTCGCCCGGCGCACGGACGGTGAGTCGGTACGGATCGCGAAGGACGTGCTCGGCGCGGGTGCGGCCGTCCGGATCTGCCTGCCGGAAGGGCCCGAGGATTTCGCGAAAGCCCTGGCCAGAAGGGGTACGCGACGTCCTGTGGTGATCGGCGACGACCGGGCTCTGCTGCGCGCCGTGGCGGCACTCCACCGGGAGCGGGAGCTCCATTCGTGTGCGGTTTCGGTCGTTCCGGTGGGCGCGGTCCAAGTGCTTTCGCGATCTCTCGGAGTGCCCCTCGGAGCCGTCGCGGCGGCCCGTGCGGTGCTCGAAGGGGTCGAGCGGCGGCTGGATCTGCTCGTCGACGACAGCGACGGGGTGGTCCTCGGGACCCTGCGGATCCCGCCGGTCACCGCGTCGGCGTCCGAGAGCGCTGCCGGGAGCGCTGCCGGGAGCACGGCGGTGGACGGCCACCCCTGGTTGCGTACGTGCCAGTCCTTCGTACGCACCCTCGCGCCCCGCGCGAGGGTGGCGTCGGCGCCAGGGCCCGCGCCCGCGCGGCTGCGGGTGGAGGCGGACGGCGTGCTCGTGGTGGACCTGGACCAGCCGGTGGAGGGGGTCTCGGTGCGTCCGGGGGCCGACGGTTTCGCGGAGGTCGAGGTCCGGCCCACCTCGGTGGGGGCGGCGGCCCAGGCCCTGCGGGTGCGGGCGCGGACGATCACGGTGTCCGGGGCGGATTTCCGCTACCGGGCGGATGCGGTGGTCGGGGGGCCGGTGCGGACTCGGACCTGGGCGGTGCGGGCCAGTGCCTGGGGCTTGATGCTGCCTCGGTGACCCGGCCTTCGGGTGCGGCGCCGTTCTCTCCTGGGCCGCCGCTTCGCGGCGGATTCTTTCCCGCCCACCCACCCGAATCGCTGGAGCGACTCACTTGCCGAACAAGCTCTCCCTGCGCACCCGCCACCGCTCCAGCATCCCCGCGATCTCCTGCTCGACGAACTCGAAGAACGCGAGCGTCTCGGCCATGCGGCGGCCCGCCGGGGTGTCGGGGCCCAGGCTGGTGACGCCGTCGGTCAGGGCGCTCTCCCAGCGCTTGAGGACCCCGTCACGGTTGGCCAGCGCCTCGTACCACTGGTTGCTGTGCACCCGGAAGAGGTCCCGCCGTGAGCCGGGGTCGCGCTCCCTGGCCACCATGTGCTGCTGCGTGAGGTAGCGGACCGCGCCCGAGACCGCCGCGGGGCTCACCTGGAGCCGCTCCCCCAGCTCCGCCGAGGTCATCGCGCCCGAGTCCGACGCGAGGAGCGCCGAGAAGATCCTCGCGGGCATCCTCGGCATGCCCGCCTCGACCAGCTGCGCGGCGAACTGCTCCACGAAACGTGAGACGACCTCGTCGTCACGCCGCGTCTCGTCCTCCCGCCGCGCCTCTCCGTTGGACCCCTCGGACCCCTTGGGCATCTGCCGATCATCTCCCCTGCTGTGCCGGTCGCGGTCGAGTTTATACGCTTCCTTAACTTCACAACTTTGTGAAAGTAGCGTACGTTCTGAAACATGACGAAGGCAATCACCGTCTCCGGACTGCACAAGTCGTTCGGGCGGACGCACGCGCTTGACGGTCTCGACCTCGACGTCGAGACCGGCGAGGTCCACGGCTTCCTCGGCCCCAACGGCGCCGGGAAGTCCACGACCATCCGGGTCCTCCTCGGCCTGCTCCGCGCCGACTCCGGCGCCGCCCAGCTCCTCGGCAGGGACCCGTGGAACGACGCGGTCGAGCTGCACCGGCGGGTGGCGTACGTACCGGGTGACGTCACCCTGTGGCGCAACCTCTCCGGCGGCGAGGTCATCGATCTGTACGGCAAGCTGCGGGGCGGCCTCGACCAGGCCCGCAGGGCCGACCTCATCGAGCGGTACGAACTCGACCCGACCAAGAAGGGGCGTACGTACTCCAAGGGCAACCGGCAGAAGGTCGCCCTCGTCGCCGCTTTCGCCTCGGACGTCGACGTGCTGATCCTCGACGAGCCGACCTCCGGGCTCGACCCGCTCATGGAGGAGGTCTTCCAGAGCTGCGTCGAGGAGGAGCGCGACCGCGGCCGCACGATCCTGCTCTCCTCGCACATCCTCAGCGAGGTGGAGACGCTCTGCGACCGCGTCAGCATCATCAGGAAGGGGCAGACCGTCGAGACCGGCTCGCTGGCCGACCTGCGCCATCTGACGCGGACCAGCGTCACCGCGGAGCTCGCCGGACCGCCCAACGGGCTCGGGCAGCTGCCCGGCGTCCACGACATCGACGTAGCGGGAAATCGGGTCAAGCTCCAGGTCGAGACCGACAAACTGGACGCGGTCCTCCGTGCGCTCACCGAATCCGGGGTGCGGTCGCTCCTCTCCACGCCGCCCACGCTGGAGGAGCTCTTCCTGCGGCACTACCAGGACGACGTGCGGGCCGGCGGCGTCACCGAGGGAGCCGAGGGAGTGGCTGCGCGATGACCGCTGTCGCCGAGACTTCCGCGTTCACCTCTCGCACCGGTGGATCGCGCCAACTCGCGGGTACGGGAGCCCTGTTGAGGCTCGCCCTGCGCCGTGACCGGGTCATGCTGCCCGTCTGGGTCCTGATCGTCGCGGGTATCGTCCTCGCGATGCCGGGTTCCCTGGAGCAGACGTACGGCACGGGGGCCGAGCGGGCCGAGGCCATGCGGTCGATGAACGCCAACTCCTCGATGCGGGCGCTGTACTCGCCGGTGTTCGGGGACTCCATCGGCGCGCTCTCCGCCTGGCGCATCGGGGTCTACGCCGCGATCCTCGCCGCCGTGATGAGCCTGATCGTCGTCGTACGGCACACGCGCGAGGAGGAGGAGACGGGCCGCCAGGAGATGATCTCCGCCGCGATGGTGGGACGGCGTGCGCCGCTGACCGCCGCGCTGCTCGCCGCGTTCGTGGCGAACGCGGCCGTGGCGCTGCTCGTCGCCGGCGGCATGGCGGGCCAGGGCGCGGCCGGTGCGCTGGCGCTCGGGCTCGGCGTCGCGGGCACCGGCATGCTGTTCGCCACGATGGCGGCGATCGTCGCCCAGCTCACGGAGAGCGCGCGGCTCGCCAAGGGGCTGACCGCCGGGATCCTCGGGGCCGCGTACGTGCTCAAGGCCGCCGGTGACGCGGGGACCGAGGACGGCTCCTCCGTCCTGACCTGGCTCTCACCGCTCGGGTGGCTGGAGAACATCCGCGCCTACGCCGGTGAGCGGTGGTGGGTGCTGCTCCTGATCGGCGCCGCGGTCGTGGCGCAGGGCGCGGTCGCGTACAACCTGGCCGGGCGGCGCGACGTCGGCATGAGCTTCCTGCCGACCCGGCCGGGACCGGCCAAGGGCCGGATCGCCACGGCGGGGGGTCTTGCCTGGCGGCTGCAGCGGGGCAGCGTGCTCGGCTGGACGCTCGGCTTCCTGGTCTCCGGTGTCGTCTTCGGCGGGATGGCCGAGGGGGCGGCGGACATCGTCGGGGACAACGAGAACACCCGGGACATCATCGAGCGCATGGGCGGCCAGTCCGGCCTCACGGACGCCTTCCTCGCCACGATGGTCGGCATGCTGGGCATGATCGCCTCGCTGTACGTGGTCGCGTCGGTCCTGCGGCTGCACGGCGAGGAGACCTCGCAGCGGGCGGAACCTGTCCTGGCCAACGCGGTGGGGCGGCTGCGCTGGGCCGGGGGCCACCTGGTCATCGCCTTCGGCGGCGCGCTGCTGCTGATGCTGGTCGGCGGTCTCGGTCTCGCTCTCGGGTACGGGAAGGACCTCGGGCCGATCATGGGGGCGTGCCTGGTGCAGGTGGCCGCGATCTGGGCGCTCGGCGGGCTCGCCGTGCTGCTCGTGGGGGCGTTCCCCGGGGCGGCGGTGGGTGCCTGGGCGGTGGCCGGGGTCTGCCTGGCGATCGGCTGGATCGGCCCGGCGCTGGACCTTCCGCAGGTGGCGATGGACGTCTCTCCGTTCGGGCACCTTCCGAAGCTGCCCGGCGGGGGCATGGCGTGGGCGCCGGTGGCTGTTCTCGTGGCCGTCGCGGCGGCGCTGGTGGCCGCGGGCCTTGCGGGGCTGCGGCGCAGGGACCTGATCTCGTGACCCCGCATTCGCCTCCGGCCGAACGGGCCTCCCCCACCCACCCGCCGGATCACCCCGTAGTGCCCGGGCTCGGGTGGGCGGGGGAGGGCGGTGGGTCAGCGCCGCTCACCCCACGTAGTACCTGCGACGGACCCCGCAGAACCCCTCCCTGGCGGGACGACCCCCCTCCCCCGCCCCCGTACCTTCGTAAGCGTGACTGACGCGACCAAGACCGCCCCCAGCAGTAGCCGCAGCCCGGAGTACCGCCTGGCCGTGGGCGCGCTCGCAGGGCTTCGCCAGGACCTGTTCCGTGACGCCTTCGCCTACCGACCGCTGCCGACGATGCGTACGGACGGGCCGGTGAGCCGACGGCTTCCGGCCCGCATACGCCCTTACGCCGCCTGGATCCCGCATGCCATGGTCGCGCTGGCCGCCGTCCTCGTGTACTCGGTCGCCCCTGTCAGCGACAGCGGGATGGGGGCCGTACTCACCGGCATCCTGCCGGCCGCCGCCGTCCTCATGACCCTGATGAGGCCTGTCGGCGCCTGGTGGTTCTCGCTGGCGACCACCCCCTTTATCGCCGTGATCGCCCATACGTCGGACGGCTGGCCCTGGACGGACAGCTCGTTCCTCTCGCACATCACCGTCATGACGGTGGTCGCCGTGCGGACCCGCCCGCGTGCCGCCGCGTGGATGTGGGCCTGCACGGCCGCCTACGGCGTCTTCGCCGAGGTCTTCATGGGCTCGGGCGCGTACGGCAGTGACCTGCCGCAGATGCTCTTCTTCTCCGCGCTCACCCTCGTCACCGTCTCCCTCGTGCACATCCGCCGCGAGGCCAAGCACGAGGTCAGCGTCCAGCGGACCGTCACCGCGATCGAGCGCGACAAGCGCACGCTGCTCGAAGAGCGGACGACGATCGCGCGCGAGCTGCATGACGTGGTCGCGCACCACATGTCGGTGGTCGCCATCCAGGCGGAGGCCGCCCCCTACCGCGTGGAGAACCCGCCGCCCGAGCTGGAGCAGGCGTTCGTCACCATCCGCGAGAACGCCGTGGCCGCACTGACGGAGCTGCGCCGCGTCCTCGGTGTCGTACGCGCGGAGGACTACGAGGCACCGGACGCCCCGCAGCCCACGCTCGGCGACCTCGACCGCCTCATCGCGAACGTCCGCGAGACCGGCCTGGACGTCGAGAAGGTCATCACCGGCGCGGTCCGCGAACTCCCGCAGGGCGTCGAGCTCTCCGCGTACCGCATCGTCCAGGAGGCGCTGAGCAACACCCTGCGCCACGCACCCGGCGCCACCGCCCGCGTCGAGGTCGGATATGTGCTCGGCGGACTCGGTCTGCGCGTCGTCAACGGGCCCGCACAAGGCCTGGTCAAGCCCTCCCCCGGAGCCGGGCACGGCATCACCGGCATGCGCGAGCGCGTCACGATGCTGGACGGCGAGATGACGACCGAGGAGACCGCCGACGGCGGCTACGAAGTCACCGTGTTCCTGCCCGTCGCGTCCGCATCGGAGCCCACCGGAGGCCAGGAATGACGATCCGCGTACTGATCGCCGACGACCAGATGATGGTCCGCGAAGGCTTCTCCGTCCTGCTCAACGCGATGCCGGACATCGAGGTCGTCGGAGAGGCGGTCAACGGCCGCGAGGCGGTCGACCGTGTCCGCGAACTCGCCCCGGACGTCGTCCTGATGGACATCCGCATGCCCGTCATGAACGGCATCGAGGCGACCCGCGAGATCGTCGCGGCGGACGTCACCTCGAAGGTCCTTGTCCTGACCACCTTCGACCTCGACGAGTACGTCTACCAGGCGCTGCGCGCGGGCGCCTCCGGCTTCCTCCTGAAGGACGCGTCCGCGCGCCAGCTCGCCGACGGCGTCAAGGTGGTCGCGGCGGGCGAGGCCCTGCTCGCCCCCTCCGTGACGCGCCGGCTCATCACGGAGTTCTCCAAGCTGGGCGAGACGCCGCGCCTCTCGGCGACGGTCCAGGCGCAGCAGTACGGCGAGCTCACCGAGCGCGAGACGGAGGTGCTCGTCCTCATCGCCCAGGGCCTCTCCAACTCCGAGATCGCCTCGCGCCTCGTCGTCGCCGAGTCCACGATCAAGACCCACGTGAGCCGCATCCTGGTGAAACTGGGCCTGCGGGACCGCACGCAGGCGGCGGTCTTCGCGTACGAGGCGAGGCTGGTCACCCCGGGCTGACCCCTTCCTGGGCGGGCACTCGTGCGGCTAGCGTCCCTCCATGGACGCCCCCGCCCCTCCCTTCGCCCCCTGGTCGCCGGAGTTCATCGCCGACCCCTACCCGGCCTACGCACAGCTGCGGGCCGCCGGGCGGGCCCACTACTTCGAACCGACCGACCAGTGGCTGATCCCGCACCACGCCGACGTGTCGGCGCTGCTGCGGGACCGGCGGCTCGGGCGGACCTATCTGCACCGCTTCACGCACGAGGAGTTCGGGCGCCAGGCGCCGCCGCCGGGACACGAGCCGTTCCACGTCCTGAACGACAACGGCATGCTCGACCTGGAGGCGCCGACCCACACCCGGATCCGGCGCCTGGTGTCGAAGGCGTTCACGCCGCGCACCGTGGAGCAACTCCGGCCGTACGTAGAGGAGTTGGCCGACCGGCTCGTACGGGATCTGGTGGCCGACGGGGGCGGAGATCTCGCGGCGCGCGTCGCCGAGCCGCTGCCGGTGGCCGTCATCGCGCAGATGCTGGGCATCCCGGAGGCCGACCGGGACCAGCTGCGGCCCTGGTCGGCCGACATCTGCGGGATGTACGAGCTGAATCCGTCCGAGGAGACGGCGGGCCGGGCCGTCCGCGCCTCGCTCGAATTCTCGGCGTACCTGCGCGAACTCATCGCCGTGCGGCGCGAGAAGCCCGGCGACGACCTGATCTCGGGGCTCATCGCCGCCCACGAGGACGGGGCGTCCCTCAGCGAGCAGGAGATGATCTCCACCTGCGTGCTGCTGCTCAACGCGGGGCACGAGGCGACGGTCAACGCCACCGTCAACGGCTGGTACGCGCTCTTCCGCAACCCGGCGCAACTGGCCGCCCTGCGCGCGGATCCCGGGGGTCTGATCCCCACCGCGGTGGAGGAGTTGATGCGGTACGACACCCCGCTCCAGCTCTTCGAGCGGTGGGTCCTCGACGACATCGAGGTCGACGGCACCGTGATCCCGCGCGGCAGCGAGGTCGCCCTCCTCTTCGGCTCGGCCAACCACGACCCGGCGGTCTTCACCGCCCCGGCCGAACTGGACCTGGCCCGCGCCGACAACCCGCACATCTCCTTCAGCGCGGGCATCCATTACTGCATCGGCGCACCCCTGGCCCGCATCGAACTGGCGGCTTCGCTGGGCGCGCTGCTGCGCCGGGCGCCGGGCCTGGCACTGGCCGCGGAGCCGGAGCGCAGGCCGAACTTCGTGATCCGGGGGCTGCGGGAGCTCCTCGTTCAGGTCCCCTGACCCCGCTCTCAGTACGCCAGCTGCGCGATCTCCTCAGCCACCACCGCGCAGGCGTCGGCCGCCGGGTCGATCAGCGGGAAGTGCCCGACGTCCTCCAGGAGCGTCACCCCGACGACCTCGCCCGCCTTCGCCGCCGCGTCGGCGTACGCCTCGGCGACCGCCTGCGGCACGACGATGTCCGTGCGGCCCTGGACGACGGTCGTGGCGATACCGGTCGGCAGCAGGGCCGCCGGGTCGGCGTGCGGAAGGCGTTCGTCGAACTTCCCTTCACCGCCGAGGAGTTGGAGCGCGGCGTCCGAGCAGACACCCAGCTCCTGCGCCACGCGGAAGTCGGCGATGGGCGCGAGGGCGACGACGCCGCGGAAGGCGGCGGGCCGGTCGATGCGCCAGGGCGAGCCGGTGGGCAGCACGTGCCGGGATGCGGCCCAGAGCGCGAGGTGGCCGCCCGCGGAGTGGCCCGTGACGACGGTGCGGCGGACGTCGGCCGACGGCAGGAGTTCGGCGACGAGCGCGGGCAGCGCGTCGAAGGCGGCCGCGACGTCGTCGAAGGTCTCGGGCCAGCGGCCCGCGGCGGGGCCGCCCCCCTGGGCCGGGATCGAACTGCCGCGCCGGTACTCGACGTTGGCCACGGCGAAGCCCCGTCTGGCCAGGAAGTCCGCGAAGGGGGTGAGGTGCTGCCGGTCGTACGGGGCCCGCCAGGCGCCGCCGTGCAGGGCGACGACGAGGGGGGCGGGGGTCTCCGTGACGGTCCGGGGTTCGTAGAAGTCGACCACCTGGTCGGGGTGTTCGCCGTACGCGGCGGTGGCGTCGGGCGTCACCGCGGGGTGCGAGAAGGCGGAGTCGGCCTCTGCGGCATCGCGGGCCACGGCGGCGGCGTCGTCCGGCATGCGACAACCTCTCTGCGGGGAGTGGAGCTGCTGCGGGTGGGGTGTTCATTTGATCTTCCCCTACCCCGCCCCTTCCCGATACCGGGGCTGCGCCCCGAACCCCGCCCGGGAAGGGCGGGATCCGGGGGCGGAATCGCCGGAGGCCGTCAGCCGGTGGTCCCGGTCCCGGTCCCGGTCTCGGTCTCGGTCTCGCCCAGCGTCCGCGCGAGGACTCCCGCCGCCCGCTCCACATCGGCGAAGCCGACGTACAACGGCGTGAAGCCGAACCGCAGCACGTCCGGCGCCCGGAAGTCGCCGACCACGCCCTGCTCGACCAGGCGCCGCATGACGTCACCCGCGTCCTCGCAGCGCAGCGCGACCTGGCTGCCGCGTTCCTCGTGGGCGGCCGGGGTGATCACCTCGACCCGGCCCTCGGGGACGTAGGCCGCCACGCACTCGACGAAGAAGTCCGTCAGGGCAAGGGACTTGGCGCGTACGGCCTCGATGGACACCCCGTCCCAGACGTCGAGCGCCGCGTCGAGCGCCAGCATCGACAGGATGTCGGGCGTACCGACCCGGCCCCGCACGGCGCCGTCCGCCGCCTCGAATTCCGGCCGCATCCCGAAGGGCTCCGCGTGCGAGTTCCAGCCGGGCAGCGGGGAGTCGAAGCGGGCCTGCAGATCCGCCCGTACGTAGATGTAGGCAGGTGAACCCGGACCCCCGTTCAGGTACTTGTACGTGCACCCGACCGCGAGGTCGACGCCGTGCTCGTCGAGCCCGACGGGCAGTGCCCCCGCGGTGTGGCACAGGTCCCAGACCACGAGCGCGCCCGCGTCGTGCACGGCCGCCGTCAGGGCGGGCAGATCGTGCAGCCGCCCGGTGCGGTAGTCGGCGTGGTTGAGGAGCACCACCGCCGTACGCGGGCCGAGGACTCCGCGCACCTCGCCCGGCGCGACCGGCACCAGCGTGCATCCCGTCATGCGCGCCGCCGACTGCGCGATGTACCCGTCCGTGGGGAACGTCGTCGCGTCAACCACGATCTCGTCGCGCCCCTCGCCCGAGTCACGGGCCATGCGTACCGCCGCGACCAGGGCCTTGAAGACGTTCACGCTCGTCGAGTCGCCGACGACGATCTGGCCGGGGGCGGCGCCCACGAGGGGGGCTATGCGGTCGCCGATGCGCTCGGGGGCGGTCCACCAGCCGCTCTCGTCCCAGGAGCGGATGCGGAGCTGACCCCACTGGCGTGCGATGACGTCCGCGACGCGCTCCTGGACGTTCACCGGCAGGGCGCCCAGCGAGTTTCCGTCCAGGTAGACGGTGTCGTCCAGGACGAACTCCTTGCGCTTCGCGCGGAGTTCGTCCTCACTGTCCCTCTTTACGGCCTGCGCTCGGAGGGCGTCGTACGAAACCTCAGACATGGCTCCTCGCAGTCCACAGCTCGGGGAAGACGTTCTTCGTCGCTCGCTTCTCCAGCCAGGCCACGCCGGCCGAGCCGCCCGTGCCCGTCTTGGAGCCCATCGCGCGCCGCGTCGCCACCAGGTGGTCGTTGCGCCAGCGCCACACCAGCTCGCCGACGTCCGTCAACACCTCGCCGAGACGGGCGAGTTCATCGCTCTCGTCACCCGAGTAGAGGTCGGTCCACACCTTCTCGACCTCGGGCGACGGCTCGTACTTCTGCGTCAGGTCACGCTGCAGCACGGCGGCCGGTACGGCGTGGCCGCGGCGGGCGAGCAGGGCCAGGACCTCGTCGTAGAGGCTCGGCTCCTGGAGCGCCTTCTCCAGCTCCGCGTGGACGCGCGGCGCGCCCCGGTGCGGCACCAGCATGGACGCGGACTTGTCGCCGAGCAGGAACTCCATGCGGCGGTACATCGCGGACTGGAATCCGGACCCCTCGCCGAGCGCGGAACGGTAGGAGTTGAACTGCCCGGGGGTCAGCTGGGCGAGCGGGCGCCATGAGGCGTTCAGCGCCTCCAGCTCGCGCAGGCTGCGCTTGAGCGCGGCCACCGCGGTCGGGATGTCGTCGCGGCGCAGGGCGTGCGACGCGGTCTCCCACTCGTGCACGATGACCGTGAACCACAGCTCCATCACCTGGGTGGTGACCAGGAAGACCATCTCGCCGGGGTCGTCCGAGCGCAGGTGCTGGAGGTGCGTGAGGACGTCCGCCTGGACGTAGTCCTCGTAAGGGGTGGTTCCTGCGAAGTCGAGGTTCGGGGTGTCCGCCTCTTGGGACATCGCGATCTCCTTGATACGTACTCCGGGTAGCGGTCCGCCCCTGCCGTTACCGACACGGGGGCCCCGGTCCCCACCGGCATCCTCCGCAACATCCCACGAAACGGCAAGACCTGCCTGGTCACAGCGGACCAGGCAGGTCTCGTACGTCGTGCGGACGCCTTGTGGGGCTCAGCCCAGGGTGTCCGCCGCCGCCGCGGAGGAGTCCCTCAGGAAGCCCGAGCAGCGCTCGTACTCCTCCTGCTCACCGATCGACTGCGCGGCGCGCGCCAGGCCGTGCAGAGCGCGCAGGAAGCCGCGGTTCGGCTCGTGCTCCCACGGCACCGGGCCGTGGCCCTTCCAGCCCGCGCGGCGCAGCGAGTCGAGGCCGCGGTGGTAGCCGGTGCGGGCGTACGCGTACGACTCGACGACGCTGCCCCGCTCGAACGCCTCGTCGGCGAGCTGCGCCCAGGCGAGCGAGGAGGTGGGGTACTTCGCGGCGACGTCGGCGGGCGCCGCGCCGTTCGCGAGGAGCTCGCGCGGCTCCGGGTCGTCGGGCAGGTGGGTCGGGGGCGGTCCCCCGAGCAGATCCTTGTGAATGGCCATGGGTTCCAGTCTGCGCCATCGCGGAACCCGAAGGGCCCGGTACCCCGTCCTGGAACGGGGTACCGGGCCCTTCGGCGTGAGCAGCGGTGCTTACTTCAGCTTCGTGCCCGTGGAGCGCAGGTTCGCGCAGGCCTCGGTGACACGCTTGGCCATGCCCGCCTCGGCGGCCTTGCCCCAGGTGCGGGGGTCGTACGTCTTCTTCGAGCCGACCTCGCCGTCGACCTTCAGGACGCCGTCGTAGTTCTTGAACATGTGGTCCGCGACGGGACGCGTGAAGGCGTACTGCGTGTCCGTGTCGAGGTTCATCTTCACGACGCCGTTCTCCAGGGCGGTCGCGATCTCCTCGGCGGTGGAGCCGGAGCCGCCGTGGAAGACGAAGTCGAACGGCTGCGAGCCCGCGGCCTTGCCGTGCTTGGCGGCGACGCCCTCCTGGAGGTCCTTGAGGAGCTCGGGACGCAGGACGACGTTGCCCGGCTTGTAGACGCCGTGGACGTTGCCGAAGGACGCGGCCAGGAGGTAGCGGCCCTTGTCGCCCAGGCCCAGGGCCTCGGCGGTGCGCAGCGCGTCGTCGACGGTCGTGTACAGCTCGTCGTTGATCTCGTGCGTGACGCCGTCCTCCTCGCCACCGGTCGGGGTGATCTCGACCTCGAGGATGATCTTCGCGGCGGCGGCCTTCGCGAGCAGCTCCTGGCCGATGGCCAGGTTGTCGGCGAGGGTCTCGGCGGAGCCGTCCCACATGTGCGACTGGAAGAGCGGGTTGCGACCGGCCTTGACGCGCTCGGCGGAGACGTCGATCAGCGGACGGACGTACGTGTCCAGCTTGTCCTTGGGGCAGTGGTCGGTGTGCAGCGCGACGGTGATGTCGTACTTCGCGGCGACGATGTGCGCGAACTCGGCGAGGGCCACGGCGCCCGTCACCATGTCCTTGTTGTGCTGGCCGCCCAGGAACTCCGCACCACCGGTGGAGATCTGGATGATGCCGTCGCTCTCGGCCTCGGCGAAACCGCGCAGCGCAGCGTGCAGGGTCTGCGAGGAGGTCACGTTGATGGCCGGGTAGGCGAACTTGCCTGCCTTCGCCCGGTCCAGCATCTCGGCGTAGACCTCGGGGGTTGCGATGGGCATGTGTCCGCTCCTTGTGATGTGCGGGTGTGTGCTTGGCCCTGACCTAAGGGGGCGACGTCATCGTCGCCCCCATCTTTCCAGACTTGCCGGGCGGCTCGGCCCGGACGTAGGTCCTCAGTCGCTGGTCCTCAGTCGCTGAGGCCGAGGTCGTCCTTGGAGTACGCGAAGAGGTACGGCACCCCGGCGCCCTCGGTGATCTTCTCGCCCGCGCCGGTGGCGCGGTCGACGATGGTCGCGACGCCGACCACCTCGGCACCGGCCTCACGCACGGCCTCGACGGCGGTGAGCGGGGAGCCACCGGTGGTGGAGGTGTCCTCGACGACGAGTACGCGGCGGCCCTTGATGTCGGGGCCTTCCACCCGGCGCTGCATCCCGTGCGCCTTGGCGGCCTTGCGCACGACGAAGGCGTCGAGGCGCTTGCCGCGCGCGGCGGAGGCGTGCAGCATCGCGCCCGCGACGGGGTCGGCGCCCATGGTGAGGCCGCCGACGGCGTCGAAGTCGAGGTCGGCGGTGAGGTCGAGAAGCACCTGGCCGACCAGCGGGGCGGCCTCGCCGTCGAGGGTGATGCGGCGCAGGTCGATGTAGTAATCGGCTTCGAGACCCGAGGAGAGGGTCACCTTGCCGTGCACCACGGCCTTGTCCTTGATCTGCTGCAGCAGGGCGCCACGTACGTCGTCAGTCATGTCTGTCAGCTTAAAGCCGCGTCCAGCAGCTCAGAGCCGCGTCCAGGTCCAGGTCGTCGACGTCTCCAGGGGGTCGATGGGGGTGACCAGGCGGGGCAGGGTGTTGAGCCCGTCGGGCGGCCCGGTCTGCGGCTCGACGCACACGGCGGCTTCCTGCTCGTCGTACACGACGACCCACTGCTCACGGCTCTGCACCTTGAGCTCGAGCTGCTCGGGCCAGGTGAGGGTGACGTCGACGCCGTCGGGCATGCCGAAGCAGTCGTCCCAGGGGCCGGGGGTGGGGGCGATGCGGTTGCCGGTGGGGAGGTGGTCGTCGCCGCGCTCCTCCTGCCAGGCGGGGCCGAAGTCGACGCGTACGTCCTCCTGGCCCAGGCCGCGGTTGAACCACGGGTGCCAGCCCGCCTGGGCGGGGAAGGAGTCGCCGTACGTCTCGATGCCCAGGGTGAGGGTGAGGGAGTCCTCGGTGAGGGCGATGAGCTGGGTGACGCGGCCTTCGTAGGGCCAGGGGTCGGCGAGGTCGTAGGTGAAGGCGGCCTCGGTCTTCCCCGCACGGGCGGTGCGCCAGGCGGCGTCGCGGGCGAAGCCGTGGATGGCGTGGGGCGGGGAGTTGAGGGGCATCTGGTGGGTCGTGCCGCCGTTGCGGAACTTTCCCTCGCGGATGCGGCCGGCCCAGGGGACCATGGGGAAGCAGCCGTAGCGGTCGCCCTGCCGCAGCAGCTCCAGGCCGCCGACCTTGAGGCTCCCGACCCGGCAGCCGTTCCCCGGCTGCAGGGTAATTTCCGCGTCACCCGCGGTCAGTGTCACGTCTTCGTCGCTACTCACGGGGTTGACCCTACGGCCACAGATTTGTCCCCAACCCCGCCCCTTCCCGAAAACTCGCTGGCGCGAGGGCCTGACTGGGGCTCCGCCCCAGACCCCGCTCCTCAAACGCCGGAGGGGCTGAATTTTCAGCCCCTCCGGCGTTTGAGGAGGCCCCCGCGCAGCGGGTTTTCGGGAAGGGGCGGG
>NZ_JBEYTL010000011.1:0-257308 GCF_040643025.1 Streptomyces sp. NPDC047525 | reverse complement strand
CTCATCTCGGCCGGACCCGTGGCACAGTTCAGGCCGATCATGTCGATACCCAGCGGCTCCAGCGCCGTCAGCGCCGCACCGATCTCCGAACCGAGGAGCATCGTGCCGGTGGTCTCCACCGTCACCGAACAGATCAGCGGCAGATTCGTGCCGGTGGCCTCCAGGGCCCGCCGGGCGCCCAGGATCGCCGACTTGGTCTGCAACAGGTCCTGCGTCGTCTCCACCAACAGCGCGTCGGCGCCGCCCGCGATCATGCCCTCGGCATTGATCTGATAGGCGTCACGCAGCACCGTGTAGGGGGCGTGGCCCAGGGTCGGCAGCTTGGTGCCCGGACCCATCGAGCCCAGCACCCAGCGCTGCTGACCCGTCTTCGCGGTGAACTCGTCGGCCACCTCGCGGGCGATCCGCGCGCCTGCCTCGGAGAGCTCGAGGTTCCGCTCGGTGATGTCGTACTCACTCAAAGCGGCGAAGTTCGTGCCGAACGTATTCGTCTCCACACAGTCGACACCGACGGCGAAGTACTCCTCATGGACCGAACGCACGATGTCCGGGCGGGTCACGTTCAGGATCTCGTTACAACCCTCAAGGTTCTGGAAGTCCTCAAGAGTGGGGTCATGCGCCTGGAGCATCGTGCCCATCGCGCCATCGGCCACCACGACACGGGTGGCAAGGGCTTCGCGAAGGGCTTCGACTCGGGTCCCGTCGTGGAGACCGGACGAGGGGGTTGGCAACGAGGCCATGAAAGAGCTCCCTGAGGTGCGACGGCTGTCGGCTTTGCGCTTCGGTGGAAGGCGCACTCCGTCAGGGTAGCGGGACGAAGGTCCACGGCGCTTGAGTGTTCATGGTGCGGACGCCCCGGGCCGCCCACGGTCCGGCTTCTGAGGGGCGTGCGGCCCGGGCACGGCGCGAAAACGGCGAGAAACGTCGAGAAACACAGCCTGCCGCTCTGTCGCGGGAGGTCGACAACGACCGATAGTGTTCGTCATTGTCGAACGTGGAGTCAGAGGGGACGGAGGAAGGGGCTGCGATGGCACGGAACATCCAGTCGCTCGAACGGGCGGCCGCGATGCTGCGGCTTCTCGCGGGCGGAGAGCGACGGCTCGGCCTCTCGGAGATCGCGTCCGCCCTTGGCCTGGCCAAGGGCACGGCCCACGGCATCCTGCGCACCCTGCAGGCGGAGGGCTTCGTCGAGCAGGAGTCCGCGTCGGGCCGCTATCAGCTCGGCGCCGAGCTCCTGCGCCTGGGCAACAGCTACCTGGACGTGCACGAGCTGCGGGCCCGCGCCCTGGTGTGGACCGACGACCTGGCCCGCTCCAGCGGCGAGAGCGTCTACCTCGGCGTCCTGCACCAGCAGGGCGTCCTGATCGTGCACCACGTCTTCAGGCCCGACGACAGCCGCCAGGTCCTGGAGGTCGGGGCGATGCAGCCGCTGCACTCCACGGCCCTGGGCAAGGTGCTCGCCGCGTACGACCCCGTGGCGCACAGCGAGGCCGCGGAGGCCGACTGGCCCGCCCTCACCACACGCACGGTCGTGGACCCCGACGACTTCGAGGGCGTCCTCGACATCACCCGCGCGCGCGGGTACGCATCCGACGTCGAGGAGACGTGGGAGGGCATCGCCTCCGTGGCCGCCCCCATCCACGACCGGCGCCGCATGCCGGTCGGCGCGGTCGGTATCACCGGCGCGGTGGAACGCGTCCAGAAGGACGGGGAGCTGCGTCCCGACCTCATCGCGGCCGTGCGGGACTGCGCCCGCGCCGTGTCGCGGGACCTGGGTGCCGGGCGCTTCTAGCCCCCGTCCCACCGCCTGCCCTCCGCCGTCTGCCCCCTGCTCAACGTGCAGGGGGCACCCTTCTGCGCGACGATCGATTCACGTGTTTCGCCCCGACGGGGATCGATAACCCGGAACGATCAATAACGATCGTGTTTTCAATAACAGAGCTCTTGACGGGCAAGTAACCCCGGGGCGAGACTCGCGTCCATCGGTCGGCATTGTCGAACACCTACCGGCATTACGCGCTAGAGTGTGACAAGGCCAAGGGCCGGCAACGACCTCACCTGAGGTCGCGGACCACCGGAGGGACCCGGGGTTCGCCTTCCCCTGGACGAAGGACAAAGGAGTCGCGGGTGTCCAGCTCCGACATCTTCATCGGCGAGACCATCGGTACCGCCATACTCATCCTGCTCGGCGGTGGCGTCTGCGCCGCCGTCACGCTCAAGGCCTCCAAGGCCAAGGACGCCGGCTGGCTCGCGATCACCTTCGGGTGGGGCTTCGCCGTGCTGACCGGCGCCTACCTGGCGGGTGGCGTGTCAGGCGCCCACCTCAACCCGGCGGTGACCATCGGTCTCGCCATCGAGGGCGGCACCAAGTGGAGCGATGTTCCGCTCTACCTCGGCTCGCAGCTGCTCGGCGCGATCATCGGCGCGATCCTGGTCTGGCTCACCTACCTGGGCCAGTTCAAGGCGCACCTCACCGACCCCGAGCTCCTCGCCACGCTGCCGGCGGACGAGGGCATGGTCGACCTGAAGAGCGCGCCCAAGGCCGGTCCGGTGCTCGGCATCTTCTCGACCGGCCCCGAGATCCGGAACTACGCGCAGAACGTGCTGACCGAGGTCATCGCGACCACCGTGCTGGTCCTCGCGATCCTCACGCAGGGCCTGAACGACAACGGCAACGGCATCGGCGTCCTCGGTGCGCTGATCACCGCGCTCGTCGTCGTCGGCATCGGTCTCTCCCTCGGTGGCCCCACGGGCTACGCGATCAACCCGGTCCGTGACCTGGGTCCGCGCATCGTGCACTCCCTGCTCCCGCTGCCCAACAAGGGCGGCTCGGACTGGACGTACGCATGGGTGCCCATCGTCGGCCCGCTGATCGGCGGCGCCATCGCGGGCGGTCTCTACAACCTCGCGTTCAAGTAAGACCGCGACAGCAGCCGATGACCGCCTGAGACAGACCGCCGAGCAAGAAATCAGGAGCACACCGTGACCACCGACGCACACACCGCTGGCCCCTTCATCGCGGCCATCGACCAGGGCACCACCTCGAGCCGCTGCATCGTCTTCGACAAGGACGGCCGGATCGTCTCGGTCGACCAGAAGGAGCACGAGCAGATCTTCCCGAAGCCGGGCTGGGTCGAGCACGACGCCTCCGAGATCTGGACCAACGTCCAGGAAGTCGTCGCGAGCGCCATCTCCAAGGCCGGGATCACCCACGAGGACATCAAGGCGATCGGCATCACCAACCAGCGTGAGACCACGCTGCTCTGGGACAAGAACACCGGCGAGCCGGTGCACAACGCCATCGTCTGGCAGGACACCCGCACCGACGCCCTGTGCAAGGAGCTCGGCCGCAACGTCGGCCAGGACCGCTTCCGCCGTGAGACGGGCCTGCCGCTCGCCAGCTACTTCGCCGGGCCGAAGGCCCGCTGGCTGCTCGACAACGTCGAGGGCCTGCGCGAGCGCGCCGAGGCGGGCGACATCCTCTTCGGCACCATGGACTCGTGGGTCATCTGGAACCTGACGGGCGGTGTCAACGGCGGCAAGCACGTCACCGACGTCACCAACGCGTCGCGCACCATGCTGATGAACCTGCACACCATGAAGTGGGACGAGAAGATCGCCGAGTCCATCGGTGTCCCGATGGCGATGCTCCCCGAGATCCGCTCCTCCGCCGAGGTCTACGGCGAGGTCACCGGCGGCAAGCTCGGCGACGTCCTGCCCGGCGTCCCCGTCGCCTCCGCGCTCGGTGACCAGCAGGCGGCCCTCTTCGGCCAGACCTGTTTCGCCAAGGGCGAGGCCAAGTCCACGTACGGCACCGGCACCTTCATGCTGATGAACACCGGTGAGTCGGCCATCAACTCCTACTCGGGCCTGCTGACCACCGTCGGCTACCAGATCGGCGACCAGAAGCCGGTCTACGCACTCGAGGGTTCCATCGCCGTCACCGGTTCGCTGGTGCAGTGGATGCGCGACCAGATGGGCCTGATCAACTCCGCCGCCGAGATCGAGACGCTCGCGTCGTCGGTCGAGGACAACGGCGGTGCCTACTTCGTACCGGCCTTCTCCGGCCTCTTCGCCCCGTACTGGCGTTCCGACGCCCGCGGTGTGATCGCCGGTCTCACCCGGTACGTCACCAAGGCGCACATCGCGCGCGCCGTCCTGGAGGCCACGGCCTGGCAGACCCGTGAGATCACCGACGCCATGACGAAGGACTCCGGCGTCGAGCTCACGGCCCTCAAGGTCGACGGCGGCATGACCTCCAACAACCTGCTGATGCAGACGCTCTCGAACTTCGTCGACGCACCGGTGGTGCGCCCGATGGTGGCCGAGACGACCTGCCTCGGCGCCGCCTACGCCGCCGGTCTCGCCGTCGGCTTCTGGTCCGGCACCGACGAACTGCGCGCCAACTGGCGCCGGGCGGCGGAGTGGACCCCCCGCATGGACGCGGACACCCGCGACCGTGAGTACAAGAGCTGGCTCAAGGCCGTCGAGCGGACCATGGGCTGGATCGAGGACGAGGAGTAAGAACATGACCACCCTGCAGAGCGTCCCTGCCCTCGGGACGCATCCGGCTGCCGGTTCACGTGCCTCTTTTCCAGTGGCGAGCCGCGCCGAGACCCGGGAGCAGCTTTCCAAGGCGACGTACGACCTCCTGGTGATCGGCGGCGGGATCCTGGGCATCTCCACCGCCTGGCATGCCGCGCAGTCGGGACTGCGGGTGGCATTGGTGGACGCCGGTGACTTCGCCGGCGCCACCTCCTCCGCCTCCTCCAAGCTCCTCCACGGCGGTCTGCGCTACCTGCAGACCGGCGCGGTGAAGCTGGTCGCGGAGAACCACTTCGAGCGTCGCGCGGTGTCGCGTCAGGTGGCCCCCCACCTGGCGAACCCGCTCACCTTCTACCTGCCCGTCTACAAGGGCGGCCCGCACGGCGCCGCCAAGCTGGGCGCGGGCGTCTTCGCCTACTCGGCGCTCTCCGCCTTCGGCGACGGCGTCGGCCACCTGCTCAGCCCCTCGAAGGCCGCGCAGGACGTGCCGGAGCTGCGCACGGACAACCTCAAGGCCGTGGCCGTGTACGGCGACGACCAGATGAACGACTCGCGCATGGCCCTGATGACGGTCCGCGCGGCCGTCGAGGCCGGTGCCGCCGTCCTCAACCACGCCGAGGTCACGGGCCTTCGCTTCACCAAGGGCCGGGTCACGGGCGCGGAGCTCAAGGACCGCATGAGCGGCGACGAGTTCGGCGTCAACGCGCGGCTCGTGCTCAACGCGACCGGACCGTGGGTCGACCACCTGCGCAAGATGGAGAACCCGGACGCGGACCCCTCCATCCGCCTCTCCAAGGGCGCGCACCTGGTCCTCAAGCGCACCGCCCCCTGGAAGGCCGCGCTGGCCACGCCGATCGACAAGTACCGCATCACGTTCGCCCTGCCGTGGGAGGACATGCTGCTGCTCGGCACGACCGACGAGGTGTACGAGGGCGACCCGGCGGACGTCAAGGTCACCGAGGCGGACACCGCCCAGATCCTGGACGAGGCCGCGTTCTCCATCCGCGACCAGCAGCTGTCCCGTGACCTGATCACGTACTCCTTCGCGGGTCTGCGCGTCCTGCCCGGCGGCCCCGGCGACACCTCCAAGGCCAAGCGCGAGACGGTCGTCACCGAGGGCGCGGGCGGCATGCTCTCGGTCGCGGGCGGCAAGTGGACGACCTTCCGCCACATCGGCCGTACGGTGATGAAGAAGCTGGAGTCGCTGCCGGGCCACCCGCTCGGCGACGACTACGAGCCGATCTCGCAGCTCCAGAAGCGGCTTCCGCTGCCCGGCATCGCCAACCCGCGCGCGGTCGCGCACCGCCTGCTCGTCGACGGCCCGGCGCCGGGCCCGCGCATGGCCGCCGACACCGCCAAGCACCTGGCGACGCACTACGGCTCGCTCTCCTTCGACATCGCCCGTCTGGCGAACGAGAACCCGGAGCTGGCCGAGCGCGTCTCGCCGGACGCCCCGGAGATCTGGGCCCAGGTCGTCTACGCCCGTGACCACGAGTGGGCCGAGACGGCGGACGACGTCCTTCGCCGCCGTACGACGCTGACGATCCGCGGTCTCGCCACGGACGAGGTCCGCGGCAAGGTCCAGGACGTGCTCGACGGCAAGTAGTCACACCGAAGGCTGTTGAAGGGCGGTTCCCCGCGGGAGGGGGAGCCGCCCTTCGGCGTGTTCGGACCCCGGGCCCGGCGTGCCGCCGTACCGCGTTCAGGCGTGCCGCCATGCCGCGTACATACGGGTGCAACAGGGCGCGGGAAGAGTGAGAGCCATGAAGTTCCAGGTCTTGTCGATCATCGGCCATGCCCCGCACCCACTGACCGGCCAACTCCCCTCGTCCGCCGACCGGTTGGCCGACGTGATCGAGGTCGGCGTGGCCGCCGAGCGGCTCGGCTACGACGCGTACGCCGTGGGCGAGCGCCACGCGGGCGACTTCCTGTCGTCGAGCCCGACCGTCGTGCTCGGCGCGCTCGCCGCACGCACCACGCGCATCAAGCTGCTCACCGGCGTCACCGTCGTGGCGATCCTCGACCCGGTGCGGGTGGCCGAGGACTACGCGACGCTCGATCAGATCTCGCGCGGGCGCGTCGAGTTGGTGATCGGCAAGGGCGCGGAGGCCGGGCACTTCGCTCTCTTCGGGCTCGACGAGGAGCGGCAGTGGGATCTGCAGAAGGAGAAGTACGAGCTGCTCCGCCGTCTGTGGAGCGAGGAGAACGTCGACTGGGAGGGCGAGTTCAGGCCCGCGCTGAAGGACGTGACGACGGTGCCGCGCCCGTACGCGGGTGTGCCGCGCATCTGGCACGGTTCGGCGACGTCCCTCAACTCCCCCGATCTGGCGGCCAAGCACGGGGATCCGCTGTTCACCGCCAACGCCATCCAGCCGCGTGCCGCGTACGCGAAACTCATCGCGCACTACCGCGAGCGGTTCGAGGAGTACGGGCACGATCCGGCGCACGCGCGGGTGGCCGCGGGCTCGGGCGGACTGCTCATCGCGGACTCCGCCGAGCAGGCCGTCTCGCGCTACGGCGAGCTGTACGAGGCGAAGGTGCGCCAGACCTTCAAACCGCATCTGGCGGGCAGGGCGGGCTACAACACCCCCTTCCGCACCATCGAGGACGCGATCGCCGACGGGCCCCAGCTCATCGGCTCCCCGCAGCAGATCATCGACAAGATCCTGGGCTACCACGAGGTGTACGGGCACGACCTGCAGTCCGTCACCGTGGACGGCTTCGGTCTGGAGCGGGGCGAGCAGATCGAGACGCTGCAGCGGTTCGCCGAGGAGGTCGCGCCGGTGGTGCGCAGGGCGGCGCCGTCCACGCTGTGGGACACCGTGTGACGTGTCCGGACCGCGAGCTACGATCCGAACACATCCCTGACCTGCCCTGGAGTGATCGATGACCCTCCTGACGACCTGGCCGGAGTCCGGCCCCGAGACCGTCATACGCCGCACCTCGGACCCGGCCGAGATCGCCGCCGCGCTCGCCCCCGTCGGTGTGCGCTACGAGCAGTGGCCGGTGCGCGAGGACGTGCCCGCCGACGCGGACAGCGACGCCGTCTTCGCCGCGTACCGCACGGAGATCGACCGGCTCAACGCCGAAGAGGGCTTCCAGACGGTCGACGTGGTCGCGCTGCACCCCAGCGACGACCCCGAGTGGCCCGAGAAGGCGAAGGCCGCCCGGCAGAAGTTCCTCGCCGAGCACACGCACGACGACGATGACGAGGTGCGGTTCTTCGTCGCGGGCTCCGGCATCTTCTATCTGCACGTGGCCGGCGAAGTGCACGCGGTCTACTGCGAGAAGGGCGATCTGCTCGGGGTGCCGCGCGGCACGACGCACTGGTTCGACATGGGCACGTCCCCCGCGTTCACGGCGATCCGCTTCTTCCACGAGGAGGACGGCTGGATCGGCACGTTCACGGGCAGCCCGATCGCGGACCGCTTCCCGGACTTCGACGCGATCCACGCGGGGTACACGGCGTGACCGTTCAGTTCGATGCGGGCTCCGTGGACGCCGTGGTCCTCGACATCGAGGGAACCACGAGCGCCACGGGGTTCGTGGTGGACGTGCTCTACCCCTACGCCCGCGAACGCTTCGGGGCGCTGCTCGCCTCGCGGGGCGACGAGCCGGAGGTGGCGCGGGCGGTCGCGCAGGTGCGCGAACTGGCCGGTGAGCCGGGGGCTGATGCCGCGCGGGTGGAGCAGATCCTGGGCGCATGGGTCGACGCCGATCGCAAGGCGACGCCCCTGAAGACGCTCCAGGGCATCCTCTGGGCGGAGGGCTTCGCGCGGGGCGAGCTGGTCTCGCACTTCTACCCCGAGGTGATCGGTGTGCTGCGGGGCTGGGCTGCGGACGGGGACGGCGGCGGGGTGCGGCTCTACGTGTACTCGTCCGGGTCCGTCTCGGCGCAGCGGGCGTGGTTCACGTACTCGCCCGAGGGGTCCCTGATGGAGCTCGTGAGCGGCTTCTACGACACCGAGAACGCGGGCCCCAAGCAGGAGCCGGACTCCTACCGGGCCATTTCCGCCGCTGTCGGGGTGGACCCCGGCCGCACGCTGTTCCTCTCCGACCGGCTCGGGGAGCTGGACGCGGCGCGGGACGCCGGGTGGCGGACCGTCGGTGTGCGGCGGGCCGGGGAGCCCTACTTCGCCGCAGGGGTCGGCGGACATCCGGAGGCCGCGGCCTTCGACGAGATCAGCCTTGTGTCAGGAAGCAGGAGCGTTCGATGAGTGAGACCACTGCCGTGCTCGACCTGGAGGAGGCGGGCGCCGTCCTCGCCGCCGAGGCCGCGCGCTTCGCCTCGTTCGGATGGATGCGGGGTACGTCCGGGAACCTGTCCGTGGTCCTCTCGCGTACGCCGCTTCAGCTCGCCGTGACGGCGAGTGGGCGGGACAAGGGTGAACTCACCGCGGCGGACGTGGTGTTGACGGACGCGTCCGGTGCGGCGCTCGGCGCGGGGCGCCCTTCGGCCGAGGCGGCGCTGCACGCGCGGGTGGCCGCGCTCACCGGGGCCGGGGCCGTGGTGCATGTCCACACCGTGGCGTCGGTGGCGATGGGTCACCGGAAGCCGGGGGGTGTGGCGTTCCGGGACCTGGAGATGCTGAAGGGGCTGGGGCACGGGACGCATGAGGTCGCCGTGACGCTGCCGGTGATCGAGAACAGCCAGGACATGAGTGTGCTCGGGGATCGGTTGGAGGCTGCGCTTTCGCCCGGGATGCCGGCGGTGGTGGTGGCTGGGCACGGGCTTTATGTGTGGGGTGCGGATCCTCGCGAGGCGCGGCATCGTACTGAGGTGGTGGAGTGGTTGCTGGAGCTTGAGCTGACGCGGGGTTGATTTTCCCCAACCCCGCCCCTTCCCGAAAACCCGCTCGGCGCGGGGGCCTTGGTTGCCGTCATCACCGGCTTCGCCGAGTTCGTCCTCAAACGCCGGACGGGCTAGATATAGCCCGTCCGGCGTTTGAGGACATCTTGTTCGGGGGCTGGGGCGGAGCCCCAGGTAGGCCCGGGGCGCAGGCACGGTTTTCGGGAAGGGGCGGGGTTGGGGAAAAGGCTCTTAGCTCAGCCGGGACTCCGGCAACTCCCCCGCCCCCACCTCCAGCACACCCCGCTCAGTGACCAACCCCGTCACCAACGAACCCGGCGTCACATCAAAGGCAGGGTTGTGCCCCCGCGACCCCGCCGGAGCGGTCCGCACGCCGCCCCACTCCAACACCTCGTCCTCACCCCGCAGTTCGATCTCAATGTCGGCCCCCGTCTCCGTGGCCAGATCCACTGTCGTCGTGGGCGCGGCCACCACGAACGGGATTCCCGCGTACGCGCACGCAAGCGCGATCCCCACGGTGCCCACCTTGTTGGCCGTGTCGCCGTTCGCGGCGATCCGGTCCGCGCCGACGATCGCCGCGTCCACCTCGCCGCGCAGAATCGTGCCCGCGGCCGCCCCGTCCGCCTGGACGAAGTGGGGTATCCCCTCCTGGGCCAGCTCCCACGCCGTCAGGCGCGCGCCCTGGAGCAGGGGGCGGGTCTCGTCGGCGTACACCGTCTCCAGGTGGCCACGGCCGTGCAGTTCGCGTATGACGCCGAGCGCCGTGCCCCAGCCCGCCGTGGCGAGCGCGCCCGTGTTGCAGTGGGTCAGGATCCGCAGCGGACGGTCCACGGACAGACGCTTCAGGAGCCAGTCCGCACCGAACGCGCCCATCGCGTGGTTCGCCTCCAGGTCCTCCCGCACGATCGCGTCGGCCTCCGCGAGCACCGCGGGCAGACCGGCGCCGATGAGCGGGGCGACCCGGTCCACGCACACCATCAGGTTCACGGCGGTGGGCCGCGCCGCACGCACCCGCGCGACCTCCGCGTCCAGGCGTGCCCGGTCCCAGCCCTCGCGCTCGCCCTGCGCCATGGCGAGCGCGACCCCGTACCCACCGGCCGCGCCGATCGCGGGTGCCCCACGGACCACGAGCCGCACGATCGCGTCGATCAGTTGGTCGACCGTCGTGACGTCGAGGCGCTCCAGGGCGTGCGGGAGCGCGGTCTGGTCGATGAGGGAGAGGGAGGGCGCGGCGCCCTCCGCGGCCGCCGTCCACGCGACAGCGCGCAGGTCCTGGCTGCTCATGTGCTCAACTCCGGGAAAATAGGGGCGTTTGTGGCCATGCGGGGAGGGGTGCCGTCACCGTACCTGACGTGCTCGAACCATATTTCGAGACGTTCGTGCGGCTGTCCGAAATCCGGTGTTACCCTCACCGCCACCCAGGACGGATCGACCCACGGTGCGAGGAGGACGGCCATGAAAGCCCAGCGGACCGCCGGCTCCATGCGCTGCCCCGCCGTGACCAACAGCGTGAGCGACGGCCGCCGAATGTGCCGCTGTCGCCGCTGCTGTCGCTGAGCGACACCGCTTCGCACGTCCCGAACCGCCCCCTGCCACCGCCTGGGCTCCCAGGCTCCTTCGAGAAGGCGCTCCCGTATGTCCCTGCGCATGCCGCTTCGCATATCCCGTCGTACGTCCCTTCGGCTGTCGTCGCTCGCCGTCGGCGCCGCCCTTCTCGCCACCGGCTGCAACGCGGCGGCGAAGAAGGGCGATGCGGACGCCGGCGAGGGAGCCAAGTCGTTCACGCTCGTCACGCCCGACCCGGTGGCGCAGAACGAGTTCCTCAAGCTGGCCGTCAGCGGGGTCAAGTCGGCGGCGAAGGCACAGGGCGCCGGGACCCCGAAGGTCTTCCAGAGCAGCGACACGTCCTCGCAGCAGCAGAACGTGCAGTCGGCCGTGGACTCCGCGCCCGACGTCATCGCGCTCGTCGGCTTCGAGTTCGCCGACATCGCCGCCCAGCAGGCCGAGGCGCACCCCAAGCAGCAGTTCCTGCTCGTCGACGCGTGCACGAAGAAGACGTACAAGAACGTCACGTGCGCGGTCTTCCGCGAGCACGAGGCGGTGTACCTCGCGGGCGCCGAGGCCGGGCTGCTCACCAAGAGCAACAAGGTGGGCGCCGTCGTCGTCCTCGACAGCGTGCAGTTCCGCCGCTACAGCGAGCCGTTCGCGGCCGGTGCGAAGAAGGCGAAGGCGGGGGTCAAGGACCGCACGCTCTTCGTCGGCGGACAGTCCCCGTTCAGTGACGCGGCGCGCGCCAAGGACCAGGCGGCGACCATCGGTTCGGGCGGTGCCGACCAGGTGATGGCGGCCGCGGCGGGCGGCAACACCGGTGTCTTCCAGGCCGCGAAGGCCAAGGGGTTCCAGGCGTACGGCGTCGACGCGAACCAGTGCGTCGGCAATGCCGGGGTCGTCGTCGACAACGTACTGAAGAAGACGGATGTCGCCGTCGAGAAGGGCATCGCGCAGATCCTGAAGGGCAAGGGCGGCACCACGGTGTCGTACGGCCTCAAGGAGGGCGGGATGTCGCTGACCGGTCTCGAGCCCGGCGTCGCGGACTCCCAGTGCCTGATCGCCGACCACAAGGACGTGCTGAAGCGCGTCGAGTCGCTGCGGGACGAGATCGTCGCGGGGAAGCTGAAGGTCAATGACCCCGCGGCCTGATTCCGGCACCGGCTCCCCCGCCGTCGAACTCCGCGGCATCACCAAGGAGTTTCCCGGCACCCTCGCCAACGACCGGGTGGACCTGACCGTCGCGCGCGGCGAGATCCACGCCCTGATGGGCGAGAACGGCGCGGGCAAGTCGACGCTGATGTCCGTGCTCTACGGGCTGCAGCGGCCGGACGCCGGGCAGATCCTGCTCGACGGGCGCGAGCGCACGTTCGCGAGCCCGAGCGAGGCGATCGCGGCGGGCCTCGGCATGGTGCACCAGAGCTTCAAGCTCTTCCCGTCCTTCACGGTCGCGGAGAACGTCGTGTACGCCGCCGAGCCGCGCCGCTTCGGTCTGACGGACCGGGCGGAGGCGCTGCGGCGGGTGGGTGCGCTCGCCGATGAGCACGGGCTCGCGGTCGACCCGGCGGCGAAGGTAGGGGACCTGCCGGTGGGCGTGCGCCAGCGGGTGGAGATCCTCAAGCTCCTCTACCGCGGCGCCCGCACGCTGATCCTCGACGAGCCGACGGCGGTCCTGACCCCGTCGGAGGCCGACGCCTTGTTCCGTGTGCTGCGCTCCCTCGCGGACGACGGGCGCACGATCCTCCTCGTCACCCACAAGCTGCGCGAGGTGATGGAGGGCAGCGACGCGGTGACGGTCCTGCGGGACGGCCGCGTCGCGGCGCGGATGCGGACCGCGGACACCAGCGCCGACGGGATCGCAGCGGCGATGACGGGACGCGCGGTGGAGCTGGACCGCGTGCATCCGACGGGCACACCGGGCGGCGACGTCCTTCTCGTCGATTCCCTGTCGACGGACGCCGTGCGCGAGGTCACGCTCTCCGTCCGCGCGGGCGAGATCGTGGGGATCGCGGGCGTGGCGGGCAACGGTCAGAGCGAACTCGTCGAGGCGATAGCCGGATTGCGTCCGGTCTCCCGCGGCCGGGTCACGCTCTGCGGGCAGGACATCACGGACGCGTCGGCCACGGGGCGCCGCGCGGCGGGTCTCGCCTACGTCCCCGAGGACCGCGCGGCGGTCGGCACGGCGCAGGCCGCGACGATCGCCGAGAACCTGGCGATGGGCCACCACCGGGGGCACGGCCTCCTGCGCCCGTCCTGGCTCCGCGAGCACGCGCGCGTCCTGATCGAACGCTTCGGCATCAGGGCGGCATCGTCCCGCCACACGGCGGGCTCGCTGTCCGGCGGCAACCTCCAGAAGCTGGTGATCGGCCGCGAACTCGCCCACGAATCACCCCTGTTGATCGTCGAGCAGCCCACACGGGGCGTCGACATCGGCGCCATCCAGACCATCCACGACCAGCTGATCGCCCACCGCGACGCGGGCCACGCGATCCTCCTGGTCTCCGCCGAACTGAGCGAGATCCGCGGCCTGTCCGACCGTGTCCTGGTGATGTACGAGGGCCGGGTGGCCGCGGAGTACGCCCGCGCGGACGCGGACGAGCGAACCCTCGGTCTCGCCATGGCGGGCGGCACCGGCACCGGCACTACCGATGAAGTCACGGTCCCGCCTCCCCGCGAGAGCGAACCCGCCCCCGTGAAGGAGGCCCCCTGACATGGGTGCCACGATCCGCTCCCTGGGCAGCCGGAGCCTTCGCTCCCCCGCGCTGCACTCGGTCGTCGCCGCCGTGATCGTCGGCGCGCTCTTCCTCGTCGGGACGGGGGCCGATCCCGTCGGGGCGTACGGCTCCGTCGTCAGCGGCGCGCTCGGGCCCGACGGCATCGGGTCCACGCTCACCACCGGGACCAGCGTCATCGGTCTCGCCCTCGCGCTCGCGATCCCCATGCGGGCGGGGCTGCTCAACCTCGGCGGTGACGGGCAGCTGGTGCTCGGCGGGATCGCCGCGGCCGCCACCGGGCTCTACTCGCCGCTGCCCGCGCCGCTGACCGTCGTCGCCTGCCTGCTCGCGGGGATGGCGGCCGGCGCCGCCTACGCCGCGCTCGCCGCCGTCTGCCAGAACCGGTTCGGGGTGCCGCTGCTCGTCAGCAGCCTGCTGCTCGGCTATCCGGCGATGTCCTTCGCCTCCTACCTCGCGCGCTTTCCGCTCAAGGAGGACGGGTCGAGCCTTCCGCAGACCCGGCGGCTTCCCGACGGGGTCGAGCTGCCCGCCTTCGGGTCGTCGACCGTCACCGTCGGGCTGCTCCTCGTGGCCGCCGCGGTCGCCGTCTTCGTGTTCGCCGACGCCCGTACCGCCACCGGCTACGAGATCCGCATGACGGGGCTCAACCCGCGCTTCGCCGCGTACGCGGGGGTCGACAGGCCGCGGCTCACGCTGCGGCTCATGGCGCTCTCCGGGGCCGTCGCGGGCCTGGTCGGTTCCATCGGCGTACTGAGCTTCCCCTATCGCTTCATCGACGGTTCGCTCACCGCGGCCGGGCACACCTGGACCGGTCTGACGGCCGCGCTCCTCGCCGCCGCGGCGCCCCTCGGGACGGCGCTCGCCGCCCTGTTCTTCGCGGCGCTCGAAGTGGGCGGGCTCGCCATGGAGCGGACCACCGAAGTACCGCGCGAGCTGACGCAGGTCCTCCAGGCCGTCGTCATCGTCTTCCTGGCGGCGCGGCTCAACCTGACGTGGCGGCGGGCGAGGAAGAAGCCCACCGCCGAGATCGAAGTGAAGGAAGTGAGCGTGCGATGAGCATCGACTCCGCGCTGTTCCACTCGGCGCTCCTCGCCCTCACCCCGATCCTCCTCGCCGCACTCGGCGGCGCGATCTGCGAGCGCGCGGGCGTCTTCAACATCGGCCTCGAAGGCATGATGCTGATCGGCTGCTTCAGCGGTGTCGCGGGCAGCTGGTTCACCGGGAGCGCCTGGCTCGGTGTCGTGTTCGCCGCCCTCGCGTCGGCGGCGTACTCGATGATCCTGGCCGTCGGGACGATCTCGCTGCGCGGGGACGCCGTCGTGCTCGGCGTCGCGCTCAACCTCCTCGCGGTCGGTCTGACGGGGTTCCTGCTGCGTACGGTCTTCGGCGTGCAGGGCACCTTCTCCGACCCGGAGTTGGCCGGGCTCGGCGGCCTCGACGTCCCGTTCGTCGGGGCGGTGTTCTCCGGGCACTCCGCGCTCGTGTACCTCTCGTGGGCCGCCGTCGCCGTGGCCGCGGTGTTCCTGGCCCGCCACCCGTGGGGCCTGCGCCTTCGCGGAGTGGGCGAGGCGCCCGACGCGGCGGCGACGCTGGGGGTGAGCCCGGCGAAGTACCAGTACGCCGCCGTCCTGACGTCAGGCGTCCTGTGCGGCCTCGCGGGCGCCCAACTCGCCCTCGGCAACGTCACGTTGTTCTCCGAGAACATGACGGCCGGGCGTGGTTGGATCGCCGTGGTGGCCGTGATGCTGGGCCGCGCCCTGCCGCTCGGCGTGCTGCTCGCCGGGCTGCTCTTCGGCATCGCGGAGGCCGTCGGCTTCCGTCTCCAGGGGCTCGGCATGCCGCAGCAGGCGACCGACGCGGCGCCGTACGTGGTGACGCTCGCCGCACTCTTCCTGTCCACGGCGCGCAGGCGCCGCCGCAAGACGACGCCTCTGGTAGGAGCATCCACATGACGACCGACCTGACTGCCGACCTGACGACCGAAGCCCCTGCGCTCACCGACGCGCTGCCCATCACCCGCGTCCCCCGCACCGGCCTGCCCACCCGCGCGGTCGTCGTCGGCGACCCGGCGCGCGCGAGCGCCGTCGCCGATCTCCTGGACGACGCGAAGGAGGTGTCGTACCACCGCGAGTACCGCACCTTCACCGGCACGTGGCAGGGCACTCCGGTCGTCGTCGCCTCGCACGGCGTCGGCGCCCCCGGCGCGATCCTGCTCTTCCAGGAGCTCGCCGATGCGGGCGTCACCACCATCCTGCGCCTCGGCACCGCGGGGGCGATCCGCCCCGGCATCCGCGACGGCGACCTGGTCATCGCGGACGCGGCGGTGCGCGACGACGGCGTGACGCAGCAGCTGATCCCCGCCGAGTACCCGGCGTTCGCGGCCCCGGAGGCGGTCATCGCACTCCAGCGGGCGGCCCGCGCGGCCGAAGCCCCGTACCACCGTGGCGTGGTGTGGACGCGGGCCGCGTTCCAGCCCGGCTTCCTGCCGCTGCCCGGCGAGGCGTACGCGGCCGCCGGTATCGCGGCCATCGAGATGGAGCTCTCGGCGCTGTACGTCTTCGCGTCCACGCACGGTCTCGTCGCGGGCGGCGCACTGGTCGTCGACGGCGCCAACGCCGACGAGCTCGTCGACGAGGAAGCCACCGGCGGATACAACCCGCACCGCAACGTGGTGGCCGAAGGAGTCGACCGTGGCGCCCGGATAGCGTTGGACGCGCTCCGGCTCCTTGCCGCCACGGAGCACTGAGCACCGAGCAAGCCACCCGAACGACCTTGTGGAGAACGGAACCGATGCACCCCACTGACCTGCCGGCCCAGGACCGGGGCGGCTCCATAGACCTCCTGGTCCACGGCGGCGACGTCCTCACCGTCGACGCGTCCGGCACGGTCGTGAAGGACGGCGCCGTCGCCGTGCGCGACGGCCGGATCGTCGAGGTCGGCCCCGCCGAGCGGCTGCGCGCCGCGTACGAGGCCGCCGACGAACTCGACGCCCGCGGCTGCCTCGTCCTGCCCGGCCTGATCAACACGCACACGCACCTGGCGATGACCCTGTTCCGCGGCATCGCCGACGACCTCACCCTGCAGGGCTTCCTGGCCCGCGTGATCCCGGCCGAGGCACAGCAGCTCTCCCCGGAGACGGTGACGGCGGGCATCCAGGGCGCGATCGCCGAGTCCGTGCGCGGCGGGGTCACCACGGCGCTCGACATGTACTGGTTCCACGAGGCGGCCGAGGCCGTGGCCCGCGATGCCGGGTGGCGCCTCCTGACGGGCCCCACGTTCATGGACGTGCCGGGCCCGCCGGACGGTCGCCCCTACGCCGACCGGCTCGGCTGGGCGGCGGCCGACCTGGCCGCCCGCACCCCGGCGCCGGGCACCCGGCCTGTGGTCTTCGCACACTCCGCGTACACCCTCGTGCCGCAGCAGCTGACGGCCATCAGCGCGCTGGCCCGCGAGCACGGCGCGCTCCTGCACATCCACGCCGCCGAGAACGCGGGCGAGGTGGAGATGGTCACCGGGCAGCACGGCATGCGTCCGGTGGAGCTGCTCGACTCGCTGGGCGTGCTCGGCCCGGACACGCTGCTCGCGCACGCGGTGGACCTCACGGACGCGGAGATCGAGGCCATCGCCCGCACCGGCACGGCCGTCGCGCACTGCCCGGTGTCGAACCTGAAGCTGGGCTGCGGCATCGCCCGCGTCCCCGCCCTGCTCGACGCGGGCGTCACGGTGGGCCTCGGCACGGACGGCGCCGTGAGTTCCAACACGCTCGACCTGCTCGGCGCGGTGAAGCTCGCGGCGCTCGTGCACAAGGCGGGCGGCGATCCGACGGCGGTCGGCGCCGAGCAGGCCGTGCGGATGGCGACCGTCGAATCCGCGCGGGCCCTTGGCCTCGGCGACCAGCTGGGCTCCCTGGAGCCGGGCAAGCGCGCGGACCTGATCGTCCTCGACCTCGCCCGGCCGCATCTCACGCCGCGGCACGACCCGTGGTCGATGCTGGCGTACTCCGCCGCCTCGTCCGACGTGCGCGACACGGTGGTCGACGGCCGTGTCCTGATGCGCGACCGTACGCTGGAGACAGTGGACGAGCAGCGCGCGCTGCGAGCCCTGCAAGACGCGGCCGACTCCGCGGCACCGAGCACCTCCGAAGTGGCAAGCACCGTATGACCATCGAGCACCGTATGCCCGTCGAACCCACCCGCGGCTTCACCGGCCGCGCCCGCGCGGCCGACCGCGACCCACGGCTGCCTCCCGGGCAGTACGACGCCGCCGACGGCTGGCCCGTCCTGTCCGCCGAGGTGACGCCCGAGCTGACGCCCGCGGAGTGGTCGTTCCGCGTGGACGGTCTCGTGGCGTCCCCGCGCACCTGGACGTGGGACGACGCGCACGAGCTGCCCGCGTCCGAGTACCGCGGGGACATCCACTGCGTGACCAGCTGGTCCAAGTTCGGGGTGCGCTTCGGCGGGGCGAGCCTGGACGCGTTCCTGGCCGCCGCCGGGCCGCGCCCCGAGGCCACGCATGTCGTCGCGTACTCGCACACGGGGTACACCACGAACCTCCCCCTCGCCGATGTGACGGGCGGGAAGGCGTGGATCGTCTGGGAGTACGGGGACGGCCCGCTGCCTCCCGAGCACGGCGGCCCCGCGCGCCTGATCGTCCCCCATCTCTACTTCTGGAAGAGCGTGAAGTGGGTCGCGGGGCTGCGGCTCCTCGACCACGACGAGCCGGGCTTCTGGGAGCAGAACGGCTATCACCACCGGGGCAATCCCTGGCGTGAGGAGCGTTACTCCGGTGACTGAGACTGAGACTGCGGCAGGGACTTTCGTGCCCCCGACGCGGTTCGCCGTGCCCGGACGGATCGCGGTGAGCAATCGCGCGGCGGCGGTCTGGCAGCGGGCGGTGGTGGTGGACGTCCGGCGCGAGAACGCGGCCGGCACGGTGTCGAGCTTCCGTCTGAAGGTGCCGGACTGGCAGGGGCATCTGCCGGGCCAGCATCTGATGCTGCGACTCACGGCCCCGGACGGGTACGTCGCCCAGCGTCACTACTCGATCGCATCGGCCCCGGACGAGGGCGGCGAGATCGAGCTGACCCTGGACCATGTGCCGGGCGGCGAGGTGTCCGGTCATCTGCACACGGTCGCGCGCGTCGGCGACGTGGTGGAGGTGCGGGGGCCGCTGTCCGGGTTCTTCGCGTGGCCCGGGGACCGTCCCGCGCTGCTGCTCGGTGCGGGGTCCGGTGTGGTGCCGCTGATGTCGATGCTGCGGCACTGGCGGCGGGCCGGGCGTCCGGTGCCGCTGCGGCTGCTCGTCTCGGCGCGTACGCCGGAGGACTTGATCTACGCGGAGGAGTACGGCGACGAGACCACGGTCGTCCTCACGCGGACGGAGGGCCGACTGAGCGCCGAGCACCTGGCTCCGCTGCTGGGGCCCGCTCAGCCCGAGGGGGGCTGGGAGGCGTACATCTGCGGCTCTAACGGCTTCGCCGAGCATGCGTCGCGCTTGCTGGTGGCCGGGGGCCAGCCGGTCGACCGGATCCGGATCGAGCGGTTCGGGTGACCCTCGGGGGCGCCTGAGCCCCCGCACGCGCGGACGCCGGGCGGGCTGGAGATCTCCAGCCCGCCCGGCGTCCGCGTGTGTACGGAGGAAGCTACGGCGAAACCTCCTCAAGACGCCGCCCCGCCGTCTCCTCCGCCCCGAGGGCAGCCACGATGGAGCCGACCACGGCAACCGCCCCCAGCATCACGAACACCGTGGACACATTGCCGCCCGCGTAGACGACCCCCACCACGATCGGCCCGAGGATCACACCGAGCCGGTTCATCGCGCCGCCCATGCTGCTTCCCAGCGCCCGCATCCGCGTCGGGAAGAGCTCCGGCGTGTACAGGTACAGGCAGATGTTGGAGCCGAAGAAGAAGACCGCCGCGAGCGAGGTCCACACCAGGACCTGCACCGGCGTGCCCGCGCCCACGGCCGCGAGCGCCACCAGCATCACCGCGGCCCCGCCCAGACACCCCGTGATGACCTTCCGGCGCCCCAGGCGGTCCACCGTCAGCGCGGCCACGAGGCAGCCGAGCAGACCCGCGCAGGACGTGACCGTCGAGTAGAGGAGCGCGTCCGAGAGGGAGAGGTCGTAGCGGTTCTGGTAGATCGTCGGGAGCCAGGACGTGATGCCGTAGTTCACGAAGTAGCCGGTGAACCAGAGCACGCCGATCACCAGCGTCCGGCGCCGGTAGCGGCCGGTGAACAAGCCGCGCAGCCCGGAAGCCGCTTCCCCGGGAGCCGCCACGGGCAGCGCCTCGGGAACGGGCGGCAGCGGTTTGCCCGTGATCCGTTCGACCTCCGTCTCGATGCCGGCCATCACCTCGGCCGCCTCGTCCGCCCTGCCGTGGTCCGCGAGCCAGCGCGGCGACTCGGGGACCTTGCGCTGTACGAGGATGCAGAGCAGGCCCGGCAGAGCCGCGAGCGCGTACATCCAGCGCCAGCCCAGAATCGGCACCACCCAGGCCGCGACCAGCGCGCCCACGGTGAGACCTGCCGGGAACACCAGCTCGTAGAGGAGGACGAAGCGGCCACGCTGGTGGCTGCGGGTGATCTCGGCGATGAAGGTAGCCGCCACCGGCACCTCGCCCCCGATCGCCAGGCCCTGGACGAACCGCAGGGCCATGAAGGCGTCGGGCGACGTGGCGACGGACAGGGCCAGGTTGGCGACGCTGGACACCGCCACGCACAGCGCGATGACCTTCACGCGGCCGATCCGGTCCGCGAGCCGCCCGGAGAGCAGCGCCCCGATCAGCATGCCGATCGAGCCGACGGTGAGCAGCAGCGTCGCGGCGGACGTGCTGAGGTCCCACTCCTGGCGCAGTCCGGGCAGGGCGTAGGCGATCAGGAGCTGGTCGAAGGCCTCGAAGAAGGTGACCGCGCCCACGATGAGCCGGACGGTGACGTGCCAGCGGCACAGGGGGAGCCGTTCGAAGCGGGCGGCTATGGCGGCCCGGACCGCTCGGTCCGGGGAAGCGTCGATCGTCATGCGGGAACTCCGCTGCTGAGGGGGCGGGGGCGGGGACGAGCAGAAGGGCAGGGCCGAGCGGGGGCAGGCGAGGACGGGCGGGGAACGCGACGGCCACGGAGTCTGGGGAAACTCAGGCCAAGAAGCGAGTAAGCGCAAAGTTTCTAAGCGCTTAAGTTGTACCGTCCCGGCACCGGAGCGCGTCAAGAGTCTCCGCAGGGGAAATCCTCGAAGACCGTCGACCGGAAGGTCTTGCGCTCCAGATATTTAAGCCCTTAGATTTCTAGCGCTTACCGAAGAACGTTCGACGTTCACCCGGGACCCCTCCCTCAAGTCCCGCTCGGCCACGTTCTGTTCGACCACGTCCCGTTCCGCCAGGAGGCCCCCATGCCCCGCATCCCAGCCGACGCAGCACTCATCGCGGGCGAGTGGCGACGCGGCGCGGGCGCCCCGGCCGACACCGTCGACCCGGCGACGGGCCGCGTCATCGCCACCGTCCACGCGGTCTCCCTCGACGAGGTCGCCGAAGCGGCGCGAGGGGCGGCCGAGGCCGCCGCCGATCCGCGCTGGCGCGACCTCCTGCCCCACCGGCGCGCCCTGCTCCTGCACCGCATCGCCGAGCTGATCGAGGAGTCCACGGACGACCTCGCCGCCCTGCAGACCGCCGACACCGGCAAGGCGCTCACCGAGACCCGCGCCCTGGTGGGCAGCGCGGCGGCCACCTTCCGCTACACGGCCGCCGCCCTGGAGACCGCCGAGGAGGCGATCACGCCCTCGCGCGGCGACTACGTGACGCTGAGCGTGCACGAGCCGATCGGCGTCGTCGGCGCGATCAACCCCTGGAACTCCCCCATCGCCAGCGACGCCCAGAAGCTCGCCCCGGCGCTCGCGGGCGGCAACGCGGTGCTGCTCAAGCCCGCCGAGTGGACCCCGCTCGTCTCCCTCGCGCTCGGCCGCCTCATCACGCGCGCGCTGGACGAACTCGGGCTCCCGGCCGGGCTGCTGTCCGTGCTCACCGGGCGCGGAAGCCTCGTCGGGGACGCGATCGTCCGCGATCCGCACGTCGGCAAGGTCACCTTCACCGGCGGCACGAGCACGGGCCGTACGCTCGCGCACGCCGCCGCCGAGAAGCTGATGCCGGTCTCGCTCGAACTGGGCGGCAAGTCGCCGACGGTCGTCCTCGCCGACGCCGACGTCGAGCAGGCCCTGGCCGGCGTGATGTTCGGGATCTTCTCCTCCAGCGGACAGTCCTGCATCGCGGGGTCACGGCTCTTCGTCGCCCGCGAGCTGTACGAGGAGTTCGTCAGCGGGCTCGTCGAGCGCGTACGCAAGCTGCGCGTGGGGCCCGGTACCGCCCCGGACACCCAGGTCGCGCCGCTCGTCCACCACAGGCACCGGGACTCCGTCGCCGCGTACGTCGATCTCGCGCGCGAGGAAGGTGCGCGGGTGCTGTGCGGCGGGGGCGTGCCGCAGGGCCCCGAATACCAGGACGGGGCGTACTACCTGCCCACCGTCCTTGACGGCCTCCCGAACTCCTCGCGGACCTGTCAGGAGGAGATCTTCGGGCCCGTCCTGGTCGCGCTGCCCTTCGACGACGAGGACGATCTCGTGCGGCAGGCCAACTCCAGTGTCTACGGCCTCGCCTGCGGCATCTGGACCCGCGACCACCGGGCCGCCTGGCGCATCGCGCAGCGCGTCGACGCGGGCACGGTCTGGATCAACACCTACAAGCAGTTCAGCATCGCCACGCCCTTCGGCGGCATGAAGGAGAGCGGACTCGGCCGCGAGAAGGGCCGCGACGGCATCCGCGCCTACCAGCGCCAGAAGTCCCTGTACTGGGGCGTCTCCGAAGCGCCTCTCCCCTGGGCGGGCTGAACCCAGCACGTCCGCCTGTCTGGCTCTCCGTCTCTCTGCACCTCTGCACCTCTGGAGCAGGTCATGTCCCAACCTCCCATCGCCCGCCTCCGCGCCCTGCGCTCCGTCGAGCTCCTCACCCCCTCCTTCACAGAGGCCGCCGACTTCTACCAGGAGGTCTGGGGCCTTCAGACCGTCGAGTCCGAGCGCGGCACGGCCGCCTGGCTGCGCGGCACCGGCGCCGAACACCACGCACTCCAGCTCACCCGCGCCGACCGCACGGGCCTCGGCAGGATCTCCTTCGCGGTGGGCACGCCCGCCGAGGTCGACGAGGCCGCCCGCAGGCTGCTCGCGCGCGGCATCACACCGGTCGCGGGGCCGGGCCCCCTCGACCAGGTCGGCGGCGGCTACGGCCTGCGCTTCACCGACCCCGAGCACCGTCTGATCGAGATCAGCGCGGAGGTCCACGCGGTCGCGCCGCGCGGCAGCGACGGCGCCGTGCCGGTCGGCGTCACGCACGCGGTGCTCAACACGGCGGACATCGACGCCTCCGTCGCCTTCTACCGCGACGTCCTCGGCCTGCGCGTCTCCGACTGGTCCGAGCACCAGATGGCGTTCCTGCGCTGCAACGCCGACCACCACTGCATCGCCTTCAACCAGGCCGAGTGGGCCTCGCTCAACCACGTGGCGTACGAGATGAGTTCGGTCGACCACTTCATGCGGGGCCTGGGCCGGCTCAGGCACCACGGCATCGACCCGCAGTGGGGCCCCGGGCGGCACGGCCCCGGCAACAACACCTTCTCCTACTTCACCGACCCCTCCGGGCTCGTCTGCGAGTACACGTCCGAGGTCGCGCAGATCGTCGAGGACGCGTGGATCGCCCGCGTCTGGCGGCGGGTGCCCGAGCTGTCGGACCTGTGGGGGACGGCAGGGCCGCCGTCGAAGGAGATCCGCTGCCACATGGCGGGTTCGCCCGACCCGGGCCCCCTCTCCCGCCAAGACAACCTGGAGGTTCAGGCATGACGCGCGTACGCAAGGTCGGCATCGTCGGCTGGGGCGCCATCGGCCGCGTGGTCGGTACCGCGCTCGCCGAACAGCGAATCACCGGCGCCGAGTTGACCTGCCTCGTCGACAACCGTCCGCTCGGCGAGAGCGCACCCGCCCCGCAGGTCTCCTTCGACGAGGCCATGGAGCGCTGCGACCTCATCGTCGAGGCGGCGGGCCAAGGCGTCGTACGGGAATGGGGCGAGCGTGTCCTTTCCTCCGGGACCGATCTGCTGATCGCCTCGACCGGCGCGCTCACCGACGAGGAGCTGTCCAAACGGCTCCTGTCCGCGGGTCCCGGCCGGGTGTACTTCACCGGGGGCGCGGTCGGCGGGCTCGACCTGCTCCAGGCCGTGCGCTCACTCGGCCCGCTCGACGAGGTGCGGCTGACCACCACCAAGCTGCCGTCCACGCTCGAACAGCCTTGGATGGACGCGGAGTTGCTGTCCCGGATGCGGACGGCGACCGGTCCGGTCGAGGTCATGTCCGGGACCGCGCGCGACGTCCCCGTGAAGTTCCCCAAGTCGACGAACGTCGCGGCATCGGTCGCCCTCGCCGTCGGCGACCTGGACGCTGTGCGGGTCCAGGTCGTCGCCGATCCCGGCGCCCACCACACGCGGCACGTCGTCGAGGCGTCCGGCGCGCACGGCACGTACCGCTTCGAGGTCGCGCATCTTCCGGACCCGGGCAACCCGGCGACCAGCCAGGTCGTGCCGTACGCGGTCCTGCGCAGTCTCGCGGCGCTCGCCGGGCGGACGGGGCAGATCCTGTGACGGCCGTCCATGTCGAGGCCGTCCATGTCGAGGAGGCGGGTTCCGCCGGGCCGCTGCTGCTCTGCCTGCACGGCATCGGCTCCTCGTCCGCCGCCTTCGCGCCGCAGCTCGCCGAGCTGTCCGCGTACGTGCGGGTCGTGGCCTGGGACGCTCCCGGGTACGCCAAGTCCGCTGATCCAAAAGGGTCGTTGGACCTGGACGGCTTCGTGGACGCGGCGGCAGGAATCATCCGGGAGCGCGGCGCGAGCGCGCACGTCCTCGGCGTCTCGTGGGGCGGGGTGATCGCGCTGCGGCTCGCGGCCCGGCACCCCGAGCTCGTCGATTCGCTGATCGTCGCGGACTCCAGCGCCGGTTCCGGCACCGACCCCGCGAAGGCCGACGCCATGCGGCAGCGGGCCGCCGAGCTCGCGGAGCTCGGGCCGCAGGCGTTCGCCGAGCGGCGCGGGCCCCGGCTCGTCTCGCCGGACGCGCCCCCTCAGCTCGTCCGGCGGGTCGTCGACACCATGGCCGCGTCCGTGCGCCTGCCGGGATACGCGTACGCCGCCGAGTCCATGGCCGGCGCCGATCTGCGGCCCGAGATCCCCGGCATCGCCGCGCCCGCCCTCGTCCTCTGCGGCGACCAGGACCGGGTCACCGGCATGGAGGCCTCACAGTCCATCGCCGGAGCCCTGCACAGATCCGCCTACGTGATCGTCAAGGACGCCGGTCACCTGGCCAACCAGGAGCGGCCCGAGGCGTTCAACGCCTGGGTCCTCTCCCACCTCCGCATCACCGCCCACATCCCCGAACAGGAGCCTTCCTCATGCCTCTGACCACCACCGATTACGACAACGGCAGCGACCTCGGCAAATACACCGACTCGCTGATCGCCACCAAGGAGTCCCGCGTCGCGGACTTCAGCACGCTGTCCTTCCAGGAGAAGGCGGGCCCGCAGTACCGCCGCGGCCAGATCCGCTACGTCGGCTCCGGCGCGACCGGCAACCACGAGAACGACAGCCGCATCCTGCCGTCCGGCGGCTTCACCTTCTCCAACATGCTGCTCCCGCCGGGCGCCGAGGGCCCCGAGCACACCCACCACGACGTCGAGGAGGCGTTCTTCGTCCTGGAGGGCCAGGTCAAGGTGGGCATCCACCGGGGCGCCGACGAGGTGGAGTACCGCACGCTCGGCTACCGCGACATGATCGTCGTCCCGGCGGGCGTGGCGCGCTCCCTCAAGAACGAGGGCGACACCGACGCGCTCTTCTGCGTCGTCATCGGCACGCAGAAGCCGCAGGTTCCGACGTACCCCGAGCACTCGCCGATGCACGGCGTCACCCGTGACTGAGACGTCACCCGTGACGGACGACCGCACCGTCGTCATCACCGGCGCGGGCCGTGGCCTCGGACTGGCCATGGCCCGCCGGGTGGGCGAGGACGGCTTCCGGGTCGTCGTCGCGGAGGTGGACGCGGGGCGCGGCCAGGAGGCCGTCGCGGAGCTGCGTACGGAGGGCCTGGACGCGCATTTCGTGCGGTGCGACGTGGCGGATCCCGACTCGGTCGATGAACTGGCCACCGCGGTGCGGGACTTGGGTCCGCTGTACGGCCTGGTCAACAATGCCGCGCTCGCCAACGGCGTCGGCGGCAAGGAGTTCCAGGACATCGACATCGAGGTGTGGGACCGCCTGATGGCGGTCAACGCCCGCAGCCCGTGGCTGGTCGCCAAGGCCCTCCACCCGCTGTTCCGCTCCCCCGGGCGGATCGTCAACATCGCCTCGGACGCGGCCCTTTACGGATCGCCGCGGCTCGCCCACTACATCGCCTCCAAGGGCGCGGTCATCGCGCTGACCCGGGCGATGGCGCGTGAGCTGGGCGACAAGGGAATCACCGTGAACGCGGTGGCACCGGGACTCACCGAGGTCGAGGCCACCGAGACGGTGCCGGCCGAGCGGCACGCGCTCTACCGGGGCAACCGGGCGATCTCGCGCCCGCAGCAGCCGGACGATCTCGTCGGGCTCGTCGCCTTCCTCCTCTCCGAGGAGTCCCGCTATCTGACCGGACAGGTGGTCGCCGTCAACGGCGGCTTCACCATGAACTGACGCAACGGAGCACGTACTCATGGATCTGGGCCTCTCCGACCGGACCGTCCTGGTCACCGGCGGCAGCTCGGGCGTCGGCCTGGCCACGGTCCGCGCCCTGCTCGACGAGGGCGCGCGCGTCGCGACCTGCGGGCGTGACGCCGACCGCCTCGCGAAGGCCGCGGCCGGGCTCGGCGGCGGCGACCGCCTCCTCACAGGCGTGTGCGACGTGCGCGACGCGGACGCCGTGCGGGAGTTCACCGAGCGCGCGGCCAGTGCCTTCGGCTCGCTCGACGGACTCGTCAACAACGCGGGGCAGTCCCGCATGAAGGGCCTGGACGAATCGACCGCCGAGGACTGGCGCGACGAGCTGGAACTGAAGTTCGCCGGTGTCCTCAACCCCCTGCACGCGGCACGGCCGCATCTGGCGGCGTCGGACGCGGCGAGCGTCGTCAACGTCAACGCGGTCCTCGCCAAGCAGCCCGAGCCCCGCCTCATCACCACGAGCGCGGCCCGCGCGGGCATCCTCAACCTCTCCAAGTCCCTGGCCACGGAGCTCGCCCCGCAGGGCATCCGCGTCAACTCGGTCTGCCTGGGCCTGATCGACACCGGCCAGTGGACCCGCCGCCACGCGGCGGCCGACTCCGGACTCAGCTACGAGGACTGGCAGGCGGAGCTCGCGGCGGACCGCGGCATCGCGCTTGGCCGGCTCGGCCGCGCGGACGAGGTCGCGTACGCGATCGTCGCGCTGCTCTCGCCCCGGGCCTCGTACACCACCGGCACCAGCATCGACGTCTGCGGCGGCGTCGGCCGCGGCATCCTCTGAGGAGCTCACCCATGCACTACCCCACCGGAGGCGATCTCCTCGTCGCCGTCCTGCGTGAACTCGGCATCGACACGGTCTTCGGGATCGTCAGCGTGCACAATCTGCCGCTGGTCGAGGCCGTCGACCGGGAGCTGCGCTTCGTGCCGGTACGCCACGAGGCGACCGCCGTGAACGCCGCCGACGCCTATGGCCGGGCGCGCGGCTCCCTCGGCTGCGCGCTCACCTCGACGGGCACGGGCGCAGGCAACGCGGCCGGTTCCCTGGTCGAGGCGCTGAGCGCGGGCACGTCCGTCCTGCACGTCACGGGCCAGGTGGAAGCCGAGTTCCTGGGCAGCGGCTGGGGCTTCATCCACGAGACCAAGGACCAGCTGGGCATGCTCAGGGCGGTCTCCACGTACGCGGAGACGGTGACGTCCACCGCATCGGCGGGCCGGATCCTGCGCGAGGCGGCGCGGGCGGCACTGAAGGACCCGGGCGGCCCGGCGAGCGTGGAGTGGCCGGTGGATCTGCAGTACGCGGCCCAGACGGACCCCGTGCTCGAAGCCCCCGAGGCGGAGCTTCCCGTCCCCGCCGAGCGTGAACTCGCTGCGGCCCGAGCCCTGTTGGCCTCCGCCGAGCGCCCCCTCGTCTGGGCGGGCGGCGGCGCCACCCGCGCCGGCGCCGAGCTCGCCGAGCTGCTCCACGCCACCGGCGCGGGCCTGCTCACCTCCAACTCCGGCCGTGGCGCGGTGCCCGAGGACCACCCGCAGGTCATCGGGAACTTCGCCACCACCCCGGCCGCCCGCGCCCTCCTCGCCGACGCCGACGTCCTGCTGACCGTCGGCACGCACTTCCGGTCCAACGAGACCGCCGACTACGGACTCGCGCTCCCCGAGGCGCACATCCAGGTCGACATCGACGCCGCCGCGCTCGGCCGCGTGTACCCGGCGCGGCACGCCCTGCACGGCCACGCGCCCGACGTGCTCGCGGCGCTGCTGCCGCACGCGCGGCGGGCCGACGAGGGCTGGACACGACGTGTCGCCGCCGTCCGCGAGGACGTCCGCGCCACGCTGCACGACAACATCGGCCCGCAGGCCGCGATCTGCGACGCCATCCGTGCCGCGCTGCCCCGCGAGGCGGTCGTCGCCCGCGACGTGACCATCCCGTCCAGCAGCTGGGGCAACCGGCTCCTGGAGATGTACGACCCCCGCGACAACGTCTTCCCGCGCGGTGGCGGCATCGGACAGGGGCTCGGCATGGGCATCGGCTCCGCGCTCGCGCGGCCCGACGCGCCCACCGTCGTCCTCGCGGGGGACGGCGGACTCGCCGTCCACCTGGGGGAACTGCTCACGCTCGCCCAGGAGCGGCCACGGCTGACCCTGATCGTCTTCAACGACGGCGGGTACGGAGTGCTCCGCAACATGCAGGACCGCTACAGCGAGCGCCGCTCCGGCGTGGACCTCGCCACGCCCGACTTCGAACTCCTCGCCCACGCCTGCGGGTTGGCCTACGCGCGGATCGCCGCCGAGGAGCACGCGACCCCCGTGATCCGCCACGCCGTCGCCTCCGACGGGCCGACCCTCGTCGAGGTCGACCTGGCCCGCCTCGGGCCGATGAAGAACCCGTTCACCCCGCCCGTCAAGATCCCCGGCCAGTGAGGAGGACCGACCCCACATGAGCGAGAACGAGAGCGAACTGACCCTGCTGGTGCGCCGCATGACGTGGGAGGCGGACGGAGTCCTCTCCGTCGAGCTCGCCCACGCGGACGGCAAGCCGCTGCCCGCCTGGACCCCCGGCGCACACCTCGACCTGCACACGGGCGGCCACGTACGCCAGTACAGCCTCTGCGGCGACCCGCGGAACGCATCGGCGTACCGCATCGGTGTCCTCAACGAGGCCTCTTCGCGCGGTGGTTCGCGGCACGTGCACACCACGCTGCGGCCCGGCCAGACGGTCACCGCGTCCGAGCCGCGCAACCACTTCGCACTGGAGGACGCGCCCGGCTACCTGTTCATCGCGGGCGGCATCGGTGTCACACCCCTCCTCGCGATGGCCCGCGAGGCCGCGCGGCGCGGGGCCGACTGGCGCATGGTGTACGGCGGGCGCAATCGGGGCTCGATGGCGTTCACCGAGGAACTGGCCGCTCTGGACGGCGACTTGACCGTCGTACCGCAGGACGAGCACGGGCACATCGACCTCGCCGCGACGCTCGACGGGCTGCCGGACGGCACGCTCGTGTACTGCTGCGGCCCCGAGCCGTTGCTCGCCGCGGTGGAGGCCGTCTGCCCGGCGGACCGGCTGCGCGTGGAGCGGTTCGCCGCGCCCGTCGTGGAGCGGACGGGCGACGAATCCTCCTTCGAGGTGGAGTGCCGCACCTCCGGCCTGACCCTCACCGTCGGCGCCGACACGTCCATCCTGCGGGCCGCCGAGGCCGCGGGCCTGAGCGTCAGCAGCTCCTGCCAGGAAGGCATCTGCGGCAGCTGCGAGACCCGCGTGCTCGACGGCACGCCCGACCACCGCGACTTCCTGCTCAGCGAGGCCGAGCACGCCGCGAACACCTCGATGATGATCTGCGTCTCGCGGTGCGCGTCCGGCTCTCTCGTCCTCGACCTGTAATTCCTCCCGGAGGCAACAGTGACCACCACCTGGCCGTACCTGGACATCCACCAGTCCCGGACGCACGAACCGACCCCCTACGAGTTCAAGCTCGCCGCCACCCTCGAAGAGGTCTTCACCAAGGACGGCCATGAACTCGCCGATGTCATACGCGGCTTGAACACCCGCCAGGTCCACGCGCCCGACGGCGCCCCGTGGACCGAAGAGTCCTTCCGTGCCGAGATGAACCGACTGGGAGCGTGACCCCGATGACCACCATGACCCCCCGCGTCGGCCTCGCCGCTTCCGCCGACCACATCTACGCCACCGGGCTGCGCAACCAGTGGCACCCCGTCGTCCCCTCGGACTTCGTCGCCCCCGGCGCCATGCGCAAGGTCACCGCGCTCGGCGAGCAGTGGCTGCTCTTCCGCCGCTCGGACGGCGCCCTGTCGATGCTCGCCGACCGCTGTCCGCACCGGGGCGCGCCCCTGTCGCTGGGCAAACACCTCGGTGACCGGGTGGCCTGCTGGTACCACGGCGTGGAGGTCGAGACCGACGGCACCGTCTCCTCCGTACCGGGACTGCCCGGCTGCAGTCTGGAGGGCAAGAAGCTCGTCACGTCGCTGCCCGTGCGGGAGATCGGCGGCGCGGTCCTCGCGTACTTCGGCGACGAGAAACACCCGGAGCCGGCCGAACTGACGCTCCCCGAGCCGCTCACCGATCCGGACGTCGACGCGATCCTCTGCTACGCGGAGTGGAACGGCCCGTGGCGCTTCGCGGTGGAGAACCTCCTCGACCCGATGCACGGCGCGTTCCTGCATCACGAGTCGCACACGATGTACGACGGCGACACCACCGCCAAGTTCCGCATCCGGGAGACGGACCGCGGCTACTTCTTCGAGAAGACCGACCAGCGGGGCGTCAACTTCGACTGGGTGGAGCTGTGCCGCACCGGCGTGGACTGGGTGGACCTCACCATCCCGTACCCCCCGTCGGCGGGCCCCGGCGGCCCGTTCGGGATCGTCGGCATGGTCTGCCCGGTCGACGAGAACCGCACCGGCGTCTTCTTCTGGCGCTACCGCCGCGTGCAGGGCTGGCAGCGCGACACCTGGCGCTTCCTCTACAAGACGCTCATCGAGGAGCGCCACTGGCAGGTCCTCGAACAGGACCGGGTGATGCTGGAGGCGATGCCCGCCGACGCCGACCAGCGCGAGAACCTCTACCAGCACGACCTGGGTGTGGTCCGGCTGCGCCGGATGTACCGCGCGGAGGCACAGGCTCAGGCCTCTGCTTCGTGAGGTTCGTCGGAGTCGGTGATGGACCGCTCCAGCTTGGACATCAGACGGGCCAGCTGGCGGCACTCGGCCGGGGAGAGTCCGTCGAGCATCCGGCGTTCGTTGTCGAGATGCTCGGCGAACACCTCGTCGATCTTGGCGAGGCCCGTGTCGGTGAGCCGTGAGTAGACGACGCGGCGGTCCTCGGCGTCGCGCTCGCGCACGATCAGGCCGTCCTTCTCCAGGCGGTCGATGCGCAGCGTGACCCCGGCCGACGAGACGAGACCGGAGTCGGCGAGCTGGCCCGCCGTGAGCCGGTAGGGCGCCCCGGCCCTGCGCAGCGCGGTCAGCACGTCGAAGCCCGCGACCGCCAGGCCGTGCCGCTCGATCGCCGTGGTGAGCCTGGTGTTGTAGCGCAGGAAGGTCCGGTGCAGCCGCGCGAGGACCTCAAGGGGCGAGGTGTCGAGCTCCGGCCGCTCTCTCGCCCAGTCCTCGATGATCGATGCGACCGCGTCCCGCTGGGCCCCCGCCGACTTCTTCCCGGCCATGTGCCGTAGCCTCCCTCTCGCCCGTCCCGCGGTCTGTTCGGTCAGTAACGGAAATCTTAGCCCTGAGAGAAGTACGTATTCGCCGGACCCACGTGCGCAACAGCCCAGGGACACGCCATAATCGTCCGATACATCGGATGTCTTCTGTCTTGTGAGGCGAGGTCCCCATGGCTGTCACCGACGAAGCCATCGAAAAGATCAAGGGCATGATCGTCTCCGGTGCGCTGCGCCCCGGCGACCGGCTGCCCAAAGAGAGTGAACTCGCCGCTGACCTGGGCCTTTCACGCAACTCTCTGCGCGAGGCCGTGCGCGCCCTCTCGCTGATCCGCATCCTCGACGTACGTCAGGGCGACGGCACGTACGTCACGAGCCTGGACCCGCAGCTCCTCCTCGAAGCCCTGAGCTTCGTCGTCGACTTCCACCGTGACGACACGGTCCTGGAGTTCCTCGCCGTGCGCCGCATCCTGGAACCCGCCGCCACCGCGATGGCCAGCGTCCACATCACCGAGGCCGAACTCGACGTGCTGACCTCGCAGTTGGATGCCCTGGGGGCGGCACCTTCGGTGGAGGAGCTGGTCGCCTGCGACCTGGAGTTCCACCGCGGCATCGTGCAGTCGTCCGGCAACTCGGTGCTCTGCTCGCTCCTCGACGGCCTCTCCGGACCCACCACCCGGGCCCGCATCTGGCGCGGCCTCACCCAGGAGGACGCCGTCAGCCGCACCCTGCACGAGCACCGCGCCATCCTCACCGCGCTGCGCGACCGCGACGCCGAGGCGGCCAGGTCGTGGGCGACCGTGCACATCGCGAGCGTGGAGCAGTGGCTGCGCTCGACGCTGTGAAGCACGCGCGCGGCGGGAGTGCGGAGGCCTCCCGCGGGGCAGTGATCCGTTCATCGAAGCCCCTGCAAGGGGGCTGCGGAGGGCCCCGCCGGACGCCGTAAGGTTGGGGCGTACGTAAAGGACGTCGGAAGGAGGCCTGGGTGATCGAGCTCGAGGGGGTACCCGAGCTGGTCGACCCGGTCATGGTGGCCGCGTTCGAGGGCTGGAACGACGCCGGCGACGCCGCCTCCACCGCGGTCGCGCATCTCGACAAGGAGTGGAAGGGCGAGGTCTTCGCGGCGCTGGACGCCGAGGACTACTACGACTTCCAGGTCAACCGCCCCACGGTCTTCCTGGAAGGCGGCGTCCGCAAGATCACTTGGCCGACGACCCGGCTCTCGGTGATCCGCGTGGGCGGCGACAAGCCCCGTGACCTCGTGCTGGTCCGCGGGATCGAGCCGTCGATGCGCTGGCGGTCGTTCTGCAACGAGATCCTGGGCTTCGCCCACGAGCTCGGCGTGGAGCTGGTGGTGATCCTGGGCGCACTGCTCGGCGACACCCCGCACACCCGGCCCGTCCCTGTCAGCGGCGTCACCTCCGACCCGGACCTGGCCCGCACCATGGACCTGGAGGAGACGAAGTACGAGGGCCCGACGGGCATCGTCGGCATCCTCCAGGAGGCGTGCACGCACGCGGGCGTCCCCGCGGTGAGCCTGTGGGCGGCCGTCCCGCACTACGTCTCGCAGCCGCCGAACCCGAAGGCCACGCTGGCGCTCCTGAACCGCCTCGAAGACCTCATCGGCCTGCGGATCCCGCTGGGCGACCTGGCCGAGGACGCGCGGGCCTGGCAGGTGGGCGTGGACCAGCTCGCGGCCGAGGACAGCGAGGTCGCCGAGTACGTCCAGTCCCTCGAAGAGGCCAGGGACACGGCCGAGCTGCCCGAGGCGACCGGTGAAGCGATCGCCCGCGAGTTCGAGCGCTATCTGCGGCGGCGCGACGGCGGCGGCCCGCCGCAGCCCGGCGGCCACGCCACGGAGGGCGGCGACGCCGGCCCGTATCTGCGCGACAGCTCCGGCGAGCGCACACGGCCGCCCAAGCCGCAGCCGCGTCCGGAACCGGAGACAGGGCCGGGACCGGCATCGGGTTCAGGCACGGGTTCAGGCACGGGCCCGGGTGCGGGACCGGACGAGGAGAGCAGCGGCGAATCCGGACCCGCTGATTCCTCCGAGGACTGACCAGGGCACAGAAGCGACACGGGGCGGCATCCGACAGGGTGCCGCCCCTTTTCGTTCGGTCCATGGCCGGATTGAGGCGTGACATCGCCTTCCGGACGAATTGCAGGGGCTTCCCCGATCCCCTTGATTTCAAACGCAGTTGGGGCAAAGGGGGTGGACGGCTGCGCGCGGCGGTAGCAGGGTGTGCCCCGGAATGCGCGGCCACAGCGCACAGCACGGCACCCGCAGGATCGAAGGGAGCGGTGAAGCGATGACCGACCAGGTAGAGCCGGCAGGTGGCCCGGGAGCCGGCGGCCCCGGACCCGACGGGGCGGGATTCACCTACCGCGCGTCCGAGCAGGAGCTGATCGTCGTCGCACGGCCCGAGGCCCGGCTCCGGGCCCAGGCCGAGGGCGTCCGCTCGGCGGCGGGCTCCGACGTGTCGGCCCTGAACATGTTCCTCGGCGATGAACAGCTCACCCTGGAGCCGCTGTTCGGCAACGAGGAGCGCCTCCGCTCGGCGGACCGCCGGCACATCGAATCGGACGACGGCAACGACGTGCCTGACCTGGCGCTCTTCTACCGCGTGCGCGGCGGCGAGAGCAGGGCGCAGGAGCTGCGCTCACGGATGGCGGCGCTGCCGGGCATCGACACGGCGTACGTCAAGCCGGGCGCCGTACCCGCGGCGATCGGCTCGACGGACCGGGCTCCGGACGTCGGCGAGTCCGGGCGCCGCAAGGAAGGCGCGCCCGTCACCCCCGACTTCACCGGCCGCCAGGGCTATCTGCGCCCGGCGCCCGAAGGCGTCGACGCCCAGTGGGCATGGCAGCGGCTCGGCGGCTCGGGCGAGGGCGTCACGGTGATCGACATCGAAGGCGCCTGGCAGCTGGGTCACGAGGACCTGACCGGCAAGCTCGCCGGCGTGGTCGTCGGCACCCCCGTCCAGGACGTGGCCTGGCGCAACCACGGCACCGCGGTGATCGGCGTGATCGGCGGCGACCGCACCTACGTGGGCATCACCGGCATCGCGCCCGAGGCCATGACCGCGGCGGCGTCCTTCCAGCCGCTGGGCACCGCGGCCACGATCCACGCGGCGGCGGAGCGGCTCGGTCCCGGCGACATCGTGCTGATCGAACTGCACCGGCCGGGACCGCGGTTCGACTTCGAGCCGCGCGACGACCAGCGGGGCTACATCGCCCTTGAGTGGTGGCCGGACGACTACGCGGCGATCCGGTACGCCTCCGCGAAGGGCGTCGTCGTCGTGGCCGCGGCGGGCAACGGCGCGGAGTCCCTGGACGACGCGGTGTACGAGCGCAGGCCCGACGAGTTCCCCGAGTGGTGGCGCAACCCCTTCAACCCCTCCAACCGTCCTTCGGGCGCCGTCCTGGTCGGCGCGGGCGCACCGCCGCCCGGCACGCACGGCCGCGATCACGGCCCGGACCGCTCGCGCCTGGGCTTCTCGAACTACGGCGCCCGCGTGGACGCGCAGGGCTGGGGCCGCGAGACCACCACGACCGGCGGCTCCTGGAACCAGCCGGGCGATCTGCAGGGCGGCACCGAGGAGATCGCCTGGTACACCGACACGTTCTCCGGCACCTCGTCCGCCTCGCCGGTCGTCGTCGGGGCCCTGGCCTGCCTGCAGGGCATGCTGAAGGCCGCGGGCCAGCAGCTGATGACGCCGGCCCGCGCGCGTGCGGTGCTGCGCTCGACGGGCTCGCCGCAGCAGGACGCTCCGGGGCGCCCGGCCTCGCAGCGGATCGGCAACCGCCCCGACATCAAGGCGGCGGTCACGAACCTGCTGCCGTCGGCGGTCGGCTCGGGCCGTGCCGAGCGCTACTGGGACGAACTGCTCCCCTATCCCCCCGAACTCCCGCCACGCCTGAGGCTGTTCGTCGCCGGGGAGTGGCGCAACCTGAACGACCCGTCCCCCGACATCCGCCAGGCGGTGCACGCCGCGTTCGCGGGCGGGCACCCCGACGTACGCGTCTGGTTCTCGGACGACGAGGTCGTCGGCCTGGTCGTCGCGGGCTGAAGGACCGCTCGATGCACCGCGTGGAGCACCGCGTGAAGCACCCCAACCATTGAGGGAAGGTGGCAATCGCATGAGCACCACCCCGCACATGAGCCCCATGGAGCAGCAAGGCAGGCAGTACGGACCCCAGCAGCAGTACGGCCAGCAGCAGTTCGGGCCCCAGCAGGGCCAGCAACAAGGCCAGCAGCAGGGACAGCAGCAGGGCCCGAGCACCGCGCCGCCGCAACGGCACGGATCCCAGCACTTCGGCCCGCAGCAGCAGCTGCAGCAGCTGGGCCAGCAGCAGCCCTACCAGCAGCTGCTCCAGCAGCTCGGCCAGGACGGCGTCCCGCAGGCGCAGGCCCCGGAGATCTCCACCCAGGCGGTCGCGTCGAACATCGCCACGTCGTTCTGGGACGTCGTCCAGCCCATGCCGGGCCAGTCGCCGGTCCTCTACCTGATGATCGAGAACGGCTGGAAGGCGTTCATCAACCCGAGTCAGCAGACCCACGACGCGGTGCAGGAGGCCTTCGCCTTCGGTCAGCAGGTGATCGGCTACTACGACGCGACCAACCCGTCCTATCTCGTGGCCATCGTGATCACGACGAAGTGACGCGGGGCCGGTGACGGACCGCGGCGCCGGGCGGAGTCCTTCCCGCCCGGCGCCGCTCCCTGCCGGTGACCGGCCTACGCGCAGCTGAACTTCGCCGCCGCCCAGTCCCCGTGGTCCCCGCTCTTGGAGCCGTTGGTGTCGGTCACCTTCAGCTCCACGTGCCGCGCCCCGCTCACGTCGACGTCCACCGGCACGGTCGCCGAGGCGCCCGTCACCTTGGGCGAGGTCCACAGCACCTTGCCGTCGGCCTCCACGGAGAAGGCCACCTCTCCGTAGCCGTTGATCTCGTCGTCGATGCCCGCGTCAGCGGTGAATCGCGCGCACTTCCCGCCGGTGTAGACCTCGATGGCGGAGTCGGCGTGGGTGCCGAGCCCCTTCTCGTACGTCTTCCCGGCGAGGGTCAGCGTGTGGCCGTCCTCGGCGCCCGACTCCCCGTTGCTGCGGTCGCGTTCGGCGGGGCCGTAGCCGTTGGCGGACTTCAGCCACACCATGTCGCTCACCCAGGTGTCGGCCGTCGGCGCCGGTGGCATGACGGCGACCGCGATCCGCTGGGTGGCGGTCCGGTCCTGGCCCGCCGAGCGGTGGCGCGCCGTCGCCGTCAGCGGCTGTTCGCCGGGGTCGGCGTCCTTGGGCGGGGTGACGGCGACCTCGACGCGGCGCGTGGTCCCCGCCTCGACGCGGTCGGCGTGGGCGGTGCCCGCCGTCCAGCCCTTCGGCACGTCCAGGGTGACGTCGACGCCGGTGGCGTCCCGCGTCCCCGCCGTGACGTCGACGGCGACCTTGCCCGCCGCTCCCGCGCCGAGTTCCTGCCCCGCGGGGGCGCTCAGCGCGGCGCTCGCGCCGGGCACGGCGCCGCCGACCGCACTGGTGTCTTCGAGTTCCAGCTCGAAGGACCGGTCGGTGCGCAGTGCCGCCGTCTTCACCTTGACGACACCACCCCGGTCGTCCCGGTCGTAGAACCAGCCCTGCGCCGCCTTCTCGTACGCCTCCTTCGACGCGAGCCGCGGCAGCCTGTCGCCGCCCAACTCGACGCGGCTCGGCGCGTCACCGGTGTGCAGCGTGAAGGCGTAGGGCCGCTTGGTCTGCTTGCCGCTGAACTCCCCCTTGCTCGCGCCGATCCGCACCCGCACGTCGCCCGCGCCGGAGCGGGGCGCTTCGACGTCGGCTCGCTGGGTGGCGTACTTGCCCTCGCGGTGCTGCCGGGTCTCGCCGTCGTCCTCGTACAGCTCGAAGGAGGACTTGCCCTGCGGGTAGATGTCCCAGGCGAGCGGCGAGTCGGCCGTCCGGTCCTTGTAGGACCTGATGCCGCCGGGCCACATCGGCACGGTGGCACCGCCCTTGACGAAGAGCGGCAGGGTGTCGAGAGGCGCGCTGTATCCGTCGACGGTCGTCGGCCCCTGATAGGTGCGGCCGCTCCAGTAGTCGGTCCACGTCCCCTTGGGCAGATAGATGTCGTCCCGGACGGTCGTGTCCTTGTAGACGGGCGCGACGAGGAAGTCCTCGCCCGTCAGGAACTCGTACTTGGCGGCGTCGGTGGCGGCCTTCGGGTCGTCGGGGTATTCGAGGGCCAGCGGGCGCACGGCGCCGACGCCCGTCTTCGTCGCCTCGTGACCGTGCGAGTAGAGGTAGGGCAGCAATGCTTCGTGCAGCTTCAGGTACTTGCGGTTGATAGAGGTGTAGGGCTCTCCGTGGCGGAAGGGCTGCTTGTCCTCGGCGGCCCAGCCGTCCATCGTCATCGTGACCGGCAGGAACGACTTCCACTGCAGATCGCGCGCGTACGTCTTGGCGCTGCCCCCGAAGATGCCGTCCACGTCACCGGTCGTGTAGGCCATGCCGGACATGGTCGCGCCCGCGTACGTGGGGATCTGCCAGCGGATGTACTCCCAGCTGCCGCTCTGGTCGCCGGACCACTGCACTCCGCAGCGCTGGGCGCCCGACCAGCTCTCGGGGGCCCAGGTGAAGCCACGGGCGTCGCTGTTGTCCTCGATGCCCTTGTACGCGTCCTTGCAGCCGTCGAGCGCCTTCTTGTAGCCGTCGCCGACCCAGGCGACGTCGAGCTTGGCGACGCGCTGGCCCGCCTTGACCTGGTCGGCGATCTGGTCGATGCCGTCCTCGGTCCACAGGCCGAGCTGCATGTCGCGGTCCTGAAGGCCCTTGGCGGTCTCGGCGAGGTCTTCGTAGCCGCAGCCGTAGCCGTCGTTGACGAGCATCCAGCCATTGGGCATGTCGTGCTTGAGGTACTCGTCGGCGACCTTCAGGGAGTCCAGGGTGTGCCGTTCTCCCTGGTTGGCGTTGTGGAGGTAGCAGTCGGCGTCGCCGATCTCCAGCCCGTAGACGGGCGGCAGGAAGGGCTTCCCGGTGAGCTTCGTGTACTGCCCTATGACGTCCTTGGCCGCATCGCCGCCGCGTCCGGCGAAGTAGTAGGCGTCGAAGCGCTGTTCCTTCGCGGTCGCCGTCACCGGCTCGGCGAAGTCATAGGTGTTGGGTGCGTACGTGTTCCGGAAGACGCCGTAGCCCTTCGAAGACAGGTAGAACGGCACGGAGTTGGGGTGGCCGCCGTCGTCCCAGTTGTAGTCGACGCTCACCTCCACCTTCTTGCCGCGGTGCGAGGTGTTGCCGCGCCCGTTCTGCATCCCGGCGCCGTAGTACTGCTCGTCGGCGCCGCGGGCCAGGCTCTGCGTGGTGGCGTCCTTGGTCCAGCTCAGGCCCTTGGACTCGGCCCAGACCTGGGTGCCGTCGGCGCGGTACAGGGCGAAGCGCAGCGGCGACTTGTAGGCGCGCAGCGTCACCTGGGAGGTGCTCAGTTCGTAGCGGTCGCCCTTGTCGGACCACTTGGTGCGCGGCGGGTCCCCCTGCGGCAGGACGATGTCCTTGCCCGTCGGGTCGGTGAAGTCGCCCCCGGGGGCGAGTTCGAGCCGGAAGGTCTCCGTCGACACGAAACTGACGCGGGCCACGGCCTTGCCCGCGGTGAGGCGGTAGACGGAACCTTCGGCGGCGAAGTCCGTGACGTCCCCGACCGTGGTCGCGGAGTCGTCGGCGGCCTGCGCGGCGCCGCCACCGGGACCGGCGAACACCGCGAGGAGGCCGAGCAGGGCGGCTGCGACAGCCGCCCGTCTGAAGCGAGTGGGTGATCTCATGGCCGGTGTCTAGCGCCCCGGAGGGTGCAAAGGCCATGGACTTTGCCGAGCCGCTGCTGGACTCCTGGAACGGAGATCCGGCGGCGGCCCGGCTGACGAGTCCTACAGCGCGACCCCGAGCAGCGCGTCGACCGCACGGGACACGACGCCGGGGGCGCCCTCTTCCGTGCCGCCTTCGGCGTCCTGGCGGGCGGCCCACGCGTCGACGGCGGCGAGCGCGGCCGGTGCGTCCAGGTCGTTGGCCAGGGCCTCGCGGATCTCCTCGACAAGGGCGTCGGCGGAGGGTCCGTCGGGGCGCGAGACCGCGGCACGCCACCGGCCGAGCCGCTCCACGGCCTCGGTCAGGACGGAGTCGGTCCACTCCCAGTCGGCGCGGTAGTGGTGGGCGAGCAGCGCGAGGCGGATGGCGGCCGGGTCGGTCCCGTCCCGCCTCAGCTTCGACACGAACACGAGGTTGCCCTTGGACTTGGACATCTTCGCGCCGTCCAGGGCGACCATGCCGGCGTGCACGTACGCCTTGGCGAACGGGTGCTCACCGGTGAGCGCCTGGGCGTGCGACGCGCCCATCTCGTGGTGCGGGAAGGCGAGATCCGAGCCCCCGCCCTGCACGTCGAAGCCCATCCCCAGGTGGTCGAGGGCGATGGCCACACACTCGATGTGCCAGCCGGGGCGGCCACGGCCGAGCGAGGCACCGTCCCAGCTGGGCTCGCCCTCGCGGGCGGCCATCCAGAGCATCGGGTCGAGCGGGTCCTTCTTGCCCGGACGGTCCGGGTCGCCGCCGCGCTCGGCGGAGAGCAGCTTCATCGCGGCGGCGTCGAGTCCGGACACCTCACCGAAGTGGGGGTCGGACTCCACGGAGAAGTAGACGTCCCCCTCCAGCTCATAGGCGGCGCCCATGTCGCGGAGCCGTTCGACGAGCGGCACGATGCCGGGTATCGCCTCGACGGCTCCGATGTAGTGCTGCGGCGGGAGCAGTCGCAGGGCGGTCATGTCCTCGCGGAACAGGGCGGTCTCGCCCTCGGCGAGCTCCACCCAGTCCTTGCCGTCGCGGATGGCGCGTTCGAGGAGCGGGTCGTCCACGTCGGTCACGTTCTGGACGTAATGAACCTGCCGCTTGTTGTCGAGCCACACGCGCTGCACGAGGTCGAACGCGTTGTAGGTCGCCGCGTGACCCATGTGGGTGGCGTCGTACGGAGTGATGCCGCAGACGTAGATACGGGCGACGGGACCGGGGTCAAGGGTGACAAGACCACCGGTCGCGGTGTCGTGGATCCGGAGGTCGCGGCCCTTGCCAGGCAGGGCGGGGACCTCAGAAGCGGGCCAGGCATGCATGACATGAGCCTAACCGGACGGAGCGTCCGTATACGAGTGGGGGGCCTGGCGTGGGCGCCTCGGACCGGCTTGAATTCGCCTGCGGGCAGGCTCGTACCACCGCTCCGCTACCCGTTGTGGCGCCGAAGCCGCAGGTATCCGACTAGACCGGCGGCCACGGAATGGCAGGCCACTCCCCGCTGGGCACGGGATGCTTCCCGGAAGCCAGCAACGCAGCGACCCGCGCACGCAGTGCGTCCACCTCAGCCCCGGTGATCAGCTTCCCCAGCCGCAGGCCCAGCGGCGCCTCCCCGGCAAGCCCGTCCCGCAGGGACTCGAGAACCCCCACCGCCTCGGTGGTCAGCGGCTCCCCCGCCCACCCCCACAACAGCGTCCGCAGCTTGTCCTCGGCATGGAACGTGACCCCGTGGTCGATCCCGTACAGGCGCCCGCCATCGGTCAGCAGATGCCCACCCTTGCGATCCGCGTTGTTGATCACGGCGTCAAGCACCGCGAGCCGCCGCAGCCGCTCATCGTCCGCGTGCACGAGAAGCGCCGTCCGCCCCTCCCCCACGTCGGCGAAGCCGATCGCCTTCCAGCCGTCACCGGGCTCCGCGCCCTCGACGAGGGCCAGCAGCTCCCCGCCGTCCTCGGAGGACTCCGGGTCCGTGTCCGAGCCCTCGATCCACAGCTGGCACATGCCCTCGCCGTGCGGCTCGTCCCGCAGCACGGTCGGCGGGACGAGGCCCCACCCGGTCGCCTCGGAGACCTCGTACGCGGCCACCTCCCGCTGCGCGAGCGTCCCGTCGGGGAAATCCCACAGGGGCCGCTCCCCGGCGACGGGCTTGTAGACGCAGGTGGCCTCCTGCCCCTCGTACGAGACGGAGCAGTAGAGCACCGCGTTCGACGCCTCACGGATCCGCCCGCGCACGGTCAGCTCACCCCGGGTGAGCAGGTCCACGACGCCGTCGGAGGTGTCCACCCCGCAGGAGCTCACGCGCCCCGCCGGTACCCGTTCTGCCGCGGGCATACATGTCCTTCCGGGTCGAGCGGGAGGCTGCACAGCGGACACGGCGGCCGCCCCGCGTTCACGACGTCGAGGGCGCGCTTGGCGAACGCGCGCGCCTGCGCCCCGGTGAGCCGGACGCGCAGCATCGGCGGCCCGTTCTCCTCGTCCTGCAGAAGCCTTTCCTCGGCCTCCGCCAGATCCTCGTCGGACTCGGCGTCCAGCTCGACCAGAGCCTGCGCCTCGACGATCATCCGCTCCTCGTCGCCGTCCCAGGCGAGCGCCATCGTGCCGACGCGGAACTCCTCCTCGACGGGCGAGTCCAGGGGGGCGCTGTCACTGACCTCGTCGGGTGCGACGGCGGGCACGGGGGTATTGCCGCCGCTGCGGCGCACGACCTCGTCGAGGAGCTCTTCCATGCGTTCGGCGAGGGCTGCCACCTGGGTCTTCTCCAGGGCGACACTGGTCACCCGGACTCCGGCGGAGGCCTGGAGGAAGAAGGTACGCCGTCCGGGGAGCCCGACCGTTCCGGCCACGAAGCGTTCCGGCGGGTCGTAGAGGAACACCTGACGCGACACGTCCTGTCTCCATTGGGATCGACTGCGATTGCTCATTTGCGCCAGTTCGGCGCGACGACTGCACCCTACTGCGGGCGACGATCACGGTGCTCCCGCGTCGCCGCCCACCGCCGCGTCGCTGCCCGACGGCTCCACGCGCGGAGCGAGCGACCCGAAGTCGCCGGTGTCCCCCAGGCGTACGAGGAAGGGCCGCAGGCGTGTGAAACGGATGGCGGTGACGGAGCAGGGCTCCACGGAGATGCGCTGGAAGAGGTCCAGGTGCAGTCCGATGGCGTCCGCGACAAGGGACTTGATGATGTCGCCGTGCGAGCACATCAGGTACACGGCGTCCGCGCCGTGCTCGCGCTCCACGCGCGCGTTCCACTCGCGTACCGCCTCGGCCGCCCGTGTCTGCATGGCCCGCATCGACTCGCCGCCCGGGAAGGCGGCCGCCGACGGATGCTGCTGTACGACCTCCATCAGCGGTTCGTCGGACAGCTCGGCCAGCTTGCGGCCCGACCAGTCGCCGTAGTCGCACTCCCCGATGCGGTCCTCGGTGTGCGCCCTCAGGCCCGGCCGCGCGGCGAGCAGCGGTGCGACGGTCTCCTGGCAGCGCTGGAGCGGGCTGGTCACGACTTCGGCGAGCGGCAGGTCCGCGAGGCGTCCGGGGAGCGCCGCGGCCTGTGCGGCGCCGCGCTCGTCCAGGGCCACGCCGGGGGTCCACCCGGCGAGCAGACCCGCGGTGTTGGCGGTGGATCGTCCGTGCCGGACGAGGATCAGCGTGGGCATGCGGGCCAGCCTAAGCCGCCGACGGGGTGCGCTCCGAGCAGAGGTTCGGAAGAATGCGCTCCGTGATCGTGGACTGCGCGATGTACAGGGACGGGCGCCGGACCGAGTGCGAGGCGGACTTCTCGGACGCCCTCGGCGATGCCCGTGCGGCGGGGGACGCCTTCGTCTGGGTGGGCCTCCACGAACCGACGGAGGCCGAGTTCGACGAGGTCAGCAGGGAGTTCGGGCTGCATCCGCTGGCGGTGGAGGACGCCTTGAAGGCGCATCAGCGGCCCAAGCTCGAGGTGTTCGACGACTCCCTCTTCGTGGTCCTCAAGCCGGTCGTGTACGAGGCGGACAGCGACGCCGTGTCGTCGGGCGAGGTCATGGTCTTCATCGGCGACGCCTTCGTGGTGACGGTCCGGCACGGCGAGGGCTCGCCTCTCGGTGTCGTACGCCATCGCATGGAGGCGGAGCCCGAGATGCTCAAGCACGGTCCGACCTCCGTCCTGTACGCGGTCGCGGACGCCACGGTCGACCACTACCTGGACGTCGCGGGCGAGCTGCAGACCGACCTGGAGGAGCTGGAGGCGGAGGTCTTCTCGCCGGACAGCGGGGGCAGCCGCAACACGGCGTCCCGGATCTACCGGTTCAAGCGCCAGATCGTCGAGTTCCGGCGGGCCACGGGACCGTTGGCGATGCCCATGATGCGCCTCTCCGGAGCGGGCCCTTTCGCGCCCGACGTGCCGTTCGTGAAGGACACGGCACAGCCGTTCTTCCGGGACGTCAGCGACCATCTGACGCGCGTGAACGACTGGGTGGACAGCCTCGACCGACTGGTGTCCGACATCCTCTCCGCGCATCTGGCGCAGATGAGCGTCCGGCAGAACGACGACATGCGGAAGATCTCGGCGTGGGCCGCCATGGCCGCGGTCCCGACGATGATCGCCGGGATCTACGGAATGAACTTCGACCACATGCCCGAGCTGCACTGGGTGTGGTCCTATCCGGCCGTGATCCTGCTGATGGTCGCGCTCGAGTTCTTCCTCTACCGGCTGTTCAAGCGCCGCGGCTGGCTCTAGGGCCTGTCGTGGCGGGCGGCCCGGTCAGGCGAAGCCGGTCGCCGGCAGGGCGGGCCCGCCGAGTGCGTCGCGACGCTCGGGCATCTCCAGGGACACCATCCGCCGCCAGCCTCCCAGCCGTTCGTACGCGTAGATGGCGTGCACGCCCGAGGCGAGCGCCATGGACTTGGGCTTCGGCCAGCCCAGGACGCGCCCCATGTGGCCCATCACGGCGAGGCTCACGTCCCGGTACACGCGCGTCTCGGCACGGGCGCACTCGTGCAGGGTCTCCAGGATCGTGCGCCCATGGCCCGCGGCCGCCAGGCGCAGCAACTCCTCGTGGCAGTACGCCAGGTGGTTGTCCTCGTCGTGGCAGATCATCTTGATGGCCTTGCCGACTTCGGGGTGGTCCCCGAAGTACGTGACCAGCATGTCCATCTGGTCGGCGGCCCGCTGTTCGGTGACGCGGCTGTGGGAGAGGTAGACGACGACGTCCCGCTCGGTCAGCGGCTCCTCACGGCGCAGCTTCTCGTGCGTCAGGCCGATCCCCTGCCGCTCCAGGAGCATGGTGTAGTCGGTCTCCGGCGGGACCGGGACGGGCTCGAGGCCACGCTTCTTCAGCAGGGCGTTGAAGATCCGCCCGTGCTTGTCCTCGTCGGCGCCGTGCCGGGCGACCTTGGAGGTGAGGGCGCGCTGGCTCTCCGGGAGGAGCGCCGCGATACGGCCGTTCTCCCAGCCTCCCTGCGACTCCCCGCTGGCAGCGATGGAACAGAAGAGCCGGAATGATTCGTCGTTGTCGAGGATCTCCTCGAAGACACTCCTGGCCGAAAGCATCACTGGCACCTCCATGCCCTCCGCGTGAACTCCGCAAAGAACAAGTCAAATGCCGTGGCGCAGGTGTGGCAACAGCTGTCGGGGACAGCTCCGCCAAACGAAGGACAGCTGACCCCGGACGGGGCCGTAACCGAGGGGCCGCACGGCGCGTTGTGCTCCGTGACGGCCGTGGCGGGGAAGACCCCCGAGCCCCCACCACGGCCGCAGAACTTCTCTCCCCCGGGTGTTACGCCAGTCCAGCGCGCTCCAGCGCCTGCGTGCCCGCGCGCAGGGCCGTGATCCGCTCCTCCAGCGTGAAGCCGGCGGGCGCCAGCGTGAGCGTGGTGACCCCGGCAGCCGCGTAGGCCTGCATCCGCTCGGCGATGCGGTCCACGGAGCCGAGCAGCGTGGTCGAGTCGATCAGCTCGCGCGGCACCGCCGCCGCGGCGCCCTCCTTGTCGCCGGACAGGTACTTGTCCTGGATCTCGGCGGCTTCCTTCTCGTATCCCATGCGCTGGGCGAGCTGGTTGTAGAAGTTCTGCTTGCGGCTGCCCATGCCGCCCACGTAGAGGGCGGTGTACGGACGGAACATGTCCGCGAGGGCGCTGACGTCGTCGCCCACCGCGAGCGGCACCGTCGGGACGACGTCGAAGCCCTCCATCGTCTTGCCCGCCTTCTCGCGCCCCGCGCGCAGGTGGCGGATCGCGGTGTCCTCCAGGTGCTCGGCGGAGGGGAAGATCAGCAGGGCGCCGTCGGCGATCTCGCCGGTCTGCACCAGGTTCTTGGGGCCGATCGCGGCGACGTACAGCGGGATGTGCTCGCGCTGCGGGTGGACGGTGAGCTTGATGGGCTTGCCCGGACCGCCCGGCAGCGGGAGCGTCCAGTGCTCGCCCTCGTAGCTGAGGCGCTCGCGCGTCATCGCCTTGCGGACGATCTCGACGTACTCGCGGGTGCGCGCCAGCGGCTTGTCGAACTTGACGCCGTACCAGCCCTCGGAGACCTGCGGTCCCGAGACGCCGAGGCCCAGACGGAAGCGGCCGCCGGAGAGCGAGTCGAGCGTGGCGGCCGTCATGGCGGTCATCGCGGGCTGCCGGGCCGGGATCTGGAAGATCGCGGATCCGATGTCGATGCGTTCGGTCTGCGCGGCCACCCAGGACAGCACCGTCGCGGCGTCCGAGCCGTAGGCCTCCGCGGCCCAGCAGACCGCGTAGCCGAGCTTGTCGGCCTCCTTGGCGACGGCGAGGTTGTCCGCGTCCATCCCCGCGCCCCAGTAGCCGAGGTTGATCCCGAGCTGCATGGCCGAATCCCCTTACTGAGCAGTAACGTCCTGTGCCGGGGACTGTAGCGCGTGGCCCCGCACGCCGTCAGCGGTGGGCGGACGGGTGGCCGGGTTCTCCACAGGCACAGGTTTGTCCACAGCCCCTCACGCCGCTGGAGCACGGCCAGTAATCTCAGCGCCCATGGAGCAGAGGCATCTCGGCCGTACCGGCCTTCGCGTGTCCCGGATCGGACTCGGCACCCTCACCTGGGGGCACACCCAGGAGAGCGACGCCGCCGATCTGCTGAAGGTGTTCTGGGAAGCCGGAGGCAGCCTCGTCGACACGGCCGATGTGTACGGCGACGGGGAGGCCGAGTATCTGCTCGGCCGACTCATAGAACGGCTCGTGCCGCGCCGTGATCTGGTCATCGCGACCAAGGCGGGCAGCGTGCCCGACCCCGACCGGCGCTTCGACGGCTCGCGGGGCCACCTCCTCTCCGCGCTCGACGCGTCCCTGGCCCGCCTGGGGACGGAGTACGTGGACCTGTGGCAGCTGCACGCCTTCGACCCCTCCACACCCCTGGACGAGACGCTCCAGGCCCTGGACATCGCCGTGAGCAGCGGCCGGGCGCGCTATGCGGGCATCTCGAACTTCTCCGGCTGGCAGCTCGCCAAGGCGGCGACGTGGCAGCTCGCGGCCCCGGGGACACGCACGCGCCTGGCCAGTACGCAGATGGAGTACTCCCTGCTGCAGCGCGGCGTCGAGCGGGAGCTGCTGCCCGCGGCGAGGGACCTGGGCGTGGGCCTGCTGCCCTCGTCGCCGCTCGGCCGCGGCGTGCTCACCGGGAAGTACCGCCACTCCACCCCTGCCGACTCGCGCGGCGGCTCCGAGCATCTGGCGCCGTTCGTCGCGCCCTACCTGGACGACACCGCGAGCCGCATCGTCGACGCGGTCGCCACGGCGGCGGACGGCCTCGCGGCCACGCCCCTCCAAGTCGCCCTCGCCTGGGTGCGCGACCGCCCCGGAGTGACCGCGCCGATCGTCGGCGCGCGCAACGCGCAGCAGCTCACGGCCGCATTGTCAGTGGAGACCCTTAGTCTTCCTGACGAGATCTGCCAGGCGCTCGACGACGTGTCGGCGCCCGTGCACCGCTACCCCGATCAGGACTGGAGCACGCTGTGAGTACGGAGCCGGAAACCGCTGCCGCGGAGGAAGCGGAGGCCGCTGCCGCACAGGAGACCGGGGCGGGGGCTCCGGAAGCCACGGACGCGGACAGCTCCGACGGCCCTGACGCCGGCGCTGACACGTCTTCCGACGCTGCTGCCGACGCCACCGCTGACACCGCCGACACCGACACCGCCGAAAGCAAGGAGCTCTCGGAGACCGAGGCGGAGATCGCCGCCCAGCGGGAGCTCCTGGAGCGGATCGCCGAGCGGAAGGCCGCCAAGCAGGGGCCGGTCGACGCCGGGACCAAGCTCAGCGGCAAGGCGGCCGATCTGCTGGCCGCCGTGCGCGCGGTGGAGAGCGGCGAGCAGCCGGCCGCCAGTGCCTTCCGCGAGCCCGAGCCCGCACCGCGCAAGGCCGCGCCCGAACCGGCACGGCGCCCGCAGCCCGTCGCCGCGGCGCCCTCGGGCCCCGGGGACGACGCCGTGGCAGCGGTCCGTGCCGTGCTCGCCGACGGAGGGGCGCCCGCCGACCTCGCCGCGCGGACGGCGGCGGCGCTCGGCGAAGGCGCCGATGCTCAACTCCGTTCGGACCCCTGGCAGTTGCTGCGGGTCAGCGGCGTGCGCACGGAGCAGGCCGACGGATTCGCGCGGGCGCTGCTCGGCGCGGAGTGCGGGCCCGACGACGAGCGCAGGGGGCGCGCGATCACCGCCTGGCTCCTGGAGCAGGCGGCCGTCGCCGGGCACACGGCCCTGGACGCGGCGGCGCTCACCGCGGCGCTCGGGCAGCGTGCCGTGCCCGATCCGGACGCGGCGGTGCAGGACGCCATCGCGGAGGGCGACATCCTGGTCTTCCAGGACGCCATCGAGACACCCGGGGTCCCGGCCCCCGCGCAGGACGAGGGCGAGGACGAGGGCGAGGAGGCCGCGCAGCCGGTCCGCGTCCTGGTCGGCCTCGAGCAGTACGCACTCGCGGAGGAGAGCCTCGCCGACGGGCTCGCCCGCGTGATCAACTCCCTGCCCAAGGAAGAGGGTTCGGGCCCGCAGTCCGCCGACTGGGAGTCCGCGGCGGGCGAGGCATCCGGTTCCACCGCCGAGCTGATCCGTGCGGCGGCCGGTCACGGCCTCGTGCTGCACACCGGCGGCGAGGCGGCACGCGCCGAGCCCGCAGCGCTGGTGGCGGCCGCGGCGGGTCTCGGCCTGCGGGCGTGGGCGGCCACGCACAGCTCCGCGGGACGGCGCCGCCTCGCCGGGCTCGCGGGCTCGGACGAGGCGGGCACCGCGACCGTGGCGGGGCTGCTCTCGGGCGCAGAGGGCCCCGGACGGGACAGGGACGGAGCGCTCGCGCTCGACCTCCTGGTGGTCCTCGACGCACCGCAGCTGGACGTGGAGAGCGCCGCGATGCTGGTGGAGTCCCTGCCGGACGGCGCCCGTCTGGTGCTGAGCGGCGACCCGGGAGTGCTGTGGTCGGCGGGCCCCGGACGGGTCTTCGCGGATCTCCTCGCGGCGCGCTGCTGCCCGCAGGTCGTCTCGCGCGTCCCGGACCCCGGCCCCATCGGGGAGCTGGTCTCCGGCATCGGCATCGGCGAGCTGAACCAGGTCGAGGCGCCGGGCAAGGAAGTCGTGATCGTCCCCGTGCGCGACGCGGGCGAGGCGGTCCACCGCACGGTGCAGCTCGTGGCGGACTCGGTGCCCCGGGCGATCGGGGTGCCCACGGAGGACACCCAGGTCATCACTCCCGGGCATGGCGGCGCCGCGGGCACGCGCGCGTTGAACACCGCGCTCAAGGAGCGGCTGAACCCCGGCCCCGGCCGGTTCGGCGGCTTCGACCCTGGCGACCGCGTCGCCCACGTCCCGGCACCCGGCCGCACGACGCTGGGCCGCGTCCTGCGGGCCGACGCGGAGGGGCTGCACCTGGAGTGTGACGGCGCCCCCGTCGTCGTACCGAAGGAGCAGGTGGAGCAGACCGTGCGGCACGCCTGGGCGCTCACCGCACACCAGGCCGTGGGCCTGAGCTGGCCCGCGGCGGTCGTGGTGCTGCCGGGCGACGCGACGGCGGCCCTGAGCAGGCCGTGGGTCTACACCGCGTTCAGCCGCGGTGAGCGGCACCTGTCGGTGGTCCAGGGCGCGGAGCAGGCGTTGCCGCGCGCGGTGGCGGAGATCCCCCCGAAGGCCCGCACGACGCGCCTCCAGACCCTCCTGCGCCCGCAGGTCCCCGCCACGTCCTGAGCGGAGGGTGCGTCCCGCGTCTCCGGGCGCCGGTGGCCGTCACGGCCACCGGCGCCCGGACTCCTGAGGGGTCAGCGATCCGCGTCGAGGGGGCTTCTGTCGTCGTCGACGTCGAGCGCGTCCCCCTCGTCCCCGTCGTCGATGTCGTCGAGCTCCTCAAGGACCGCCACGGCGTCGGGATCGACGCGGACATGGACGTCGGCGTCGACGCCGTCGTCGTCCGGGTCGTCGTCGAAGACCGCGCTGACGTCGAACCGGCACACGACCCGGTGCGGGTCCGCCTGGTCGAAGGGGGCGTCGAGCCACTCCCCCGGTTCGGCGGGCTCGTCCGCCGCGGTGACCCAGAGTGTGGAGTCGCCCTCCTCCAGGCCGAACTCCTTGTGCCGGGAGGCGATTTCGTCCGGTTCGAACTCCCCGAAGAGGACTCCGAGAGCGGCGTGCACGCTGCTGCCCGCGGCCGCGGCGGCAGGACTCCCGTCCGCCGTGTCCGCGTCGAGGTCCGCGACCCGCTGGGCCTGCGCGAGGAGCCGCTGCGGCTCCGCGACGGCGTAGTCCCTGCGGATCAGCACGCTCAGTGCGTTCGCCTCCTCCGGGCCCTGGTAGGGCGGCAGCACATCGCTGTCCGAACCGGGGATCTCGAAGGGGGTGACCTCGTCGTAGCGGTCGTAGAGAAGCTCGTCGTACTCCTCGGCCGCGGCGGCCAGCTCGTTGAACGCTTCGTAGACGGCCGGGTCGTCCTCACCCGACCTGCGTTCGACCGCGGCAAGGTGACGGTCGAGCGCGGTCTTGACCGCCTCGGCGGCGGCGCGTACCTCGGCAGCGGTGGGCTGCGCAGCATCAGACATAGTGCAGACGCTATCCGTACCGGGCCTGTACTTGCACAATAGATGCGATGCCGGAATACGAATTTGTCGACGTGTATGTGCCGCGCGGGGTCACCCGCAAGGAAGCAACGCGCCTGCTGACGGACCACGCAGAGTACGGACACTGGGAGTTGGACCGCCTGAGCCTGCACGCAGACGGCAGCCGCAGAGTGCGGCTGAAGCGGCGGATCATCCGCCAGCTGCGGGCCACTTGGTGAAGTGAGAAAGCAGGAATGGAGGGTGCCCCGATCAGGCGGGGCACCCTCCATTCCGTGCACGGGATCGAGCGGCGGCGTGCCGCCCTGGATCAGGCGGCCGACCGCGCCCTGCGGTACAGCACCGTTCCCGCGAGTAGCATGCCCGCGCCCACCGGCAGCACGACGCCGACCGGCAGCTCGCTGCCCGTCGATGCGAGCGTCTCCGAGCCCTTCGGCTGCGTGATGGTCTGCGTCCCCGGCTGGTTCGGCACGGCCCGGTCCTCCGGCTCCTCACCCGGCGTGCCGGGCTTCCCCGGCCGGTCGGGCTTCTCAGGCGTCTGCGGGTCCTGCGGCCCGCCCGGCGGCTGCTCCGGCTTCGTGGGCGGCTTCTCGCTGCCCGGCGGGGTCACCTCACCCGAGTCGTTGGCGCACTCGTTGCCGGTGGTCGCGTTGCCGAGACCACCGATGGTGACGCTGTTGCCGCAGACGTTGACCGGCACGTCGACCGGCAGCTGCACGTCGTTGCCCGAGGCGACACCGGGTGAGTCACTGCTGTGCCCCTCCGCGGCGGCCCCGCCGCCCGGAGGCTTGCTCGTGCCGCTGCCACCCTCGTCGGAGGTGTTGGCGCAGTTGTTGCCCGCCGCGGGGTTGAGCACCCCGACGACGTTGACGCTGTTGCCGCAGACGTTCACCGGCACGTGCACCGGGAGCTGGACCGAGTTGCCGGACAGCACACCCGGGGAATCCGACGCACCCCCACGGGCGCCCGAGTCGGCGTGCGCGTATCCACCGCTGATGGCGAGCACGCCCGTCGCGGCCGCCACCGTGATCAGGCCTTTACGAGTGACCTGTCGCATAGGTTTTCCCTGCCTTATGACCTTCAGGAATGCGCACGCTCCTTGAGGCGCGTGCGCGGAATGCCCGAAAGCCCCGGAGTGCATGGCGCGCACTCCGGGGCCGACAGACTCAGACCCTCATGGGGTGAGACACGACAACGTCACTTGTTGACGCAGGTGTTGCCGAAGGCGGGGTTCAGCAGCCCGATCACGGAGACCGTGTTGCCACAGACGTTCACCGGCACGTGGATGGGCGCCTGAACGACATTGCCCGAGAGCACACCGGGAGACTTCACGGCGGCACCCTGGGCACCGGCGTCGGCAGCAGCGATACCCGCACCCGCGAGCACGAGACCACCAGTGGCAGCCGCAGCAGCGACGACCTTCTTGATCATTATTCCTCCTTGTTGGCAATGCGATCCCAGCCGCGGACCGCACCACCTGTAACGAGGAGGAAGTGACGGGGCTACGAGCCTATGGTCCCTTTCACTCTTTTCAGTCAAGTACGTACGTGCTGACGATTATTGGAGTGTCGTTTCAGCACGCAATGCGTCACCGAGGGGCGCGTGCACCGGCGTTCAGGACGCGTCGATGAACCGGTCGAGCACGCGCACACCGAACTTGAGGCCGTCCACGGGCACTCGCTCGTCCACGCCGTGGAACATGCCCGCGAAGTCCAGCTCCGGCGGCAGCTTCAGCGGCGCGAAGCCGAAGCCGCGGATGCCGAGGTCGTCGAAGGACTTGGCGTCGGTGCCCGCGGAGAGCATGTACGGAACGGCGCGGGCGATCGGGTCCTCGGCCTGGAGCGCCGTCTGCATGGCGTCGACGAGCGCGCCGTCGAAGGTGGTCTCCAGGGCCTTGTCCGCGTGCACGTCCGTCCGCTTGACGTTCGGGCCGAGGATCCGGTCCAGGTCGGCGAGGAACTCCTGCTCGAACCCCGGCAGGAAGCGGCCGTCGACGTGCGCCGTCGCCTGCCCCGGGATGACGTTGACCTTGTAACCCGCGCCCAGCTGGGTCGGGTTGGCGGTGTTCTGCAGGGAGGCGCCGATGAGCTTGGCGATGCCGCCGAGCTTGGCGAGCGTCGCGTCCATGTTCTCGGGGTCGAGCTCGGTGCCCAGGGCGTCGCCGAGCTCGTCCAGGAAGTGCCGCAGCGTCTTGGTCACCCGCACCGGGAACTTGTGCTGCCCGAGCCGGCCCACGGCCGCGGACAGTTCGGTGATGGCGTTGTCCTTGTGGATCATCGAACCGTGCCCGGCGGTGCCGTCCACGGTCAGCTTCATCCAGTGCATGCCCTTCTGAGCCGTCTCGATGAGATAGAGCCGCAGGTCCTCGTTGACCTGGAAGGAGAAGCCGCCGACCTCGCTGATGGCCTCCGTGACGCCCTCGAAGAGCTCCGGGTGGTTGTCGACGAGGTACCGCGCGCCGTACGTGCCGCCGGCCTCCTCGTCGGCCATGAAGGACAGCACGATGTCGCGCGGGGGCTTGCGGCCGGTGCGCATGCGTTCCCGGACGACCGCGAGGGTCATCGCGTCCATGTCCTTCATGTCGACGGCGCCACGGCCCCACACGCAGCCGTCCGCGATCTCCCCGGAGAAGGGGTGGTGCGTCCAGTCCTGGGCGTTCGCCGGTACGACGTCGGTGTGGCCGTGGATGAGCAGCGCGGGCCGGGAGCGGTCCTCGCCCTCGATGCGGGCCACCGTGGAGGCGCGGCCGGGGTGCGACTCGAAGATCTGCGGCTCGAGTCCCACCTCGGCGAGCTTCTCCGCGACGTACTCGGCGGCCTTGCGCTCCCCCGGGCCCGAGTGATCGCCGTAGTTGCTGGTGTCGATGCGGATCAGATCGCGGCAGAGGTCGACGACCTCGTCCTCACCGGTGACGGGCCGGGACCGGTCCGCCTCGCCCGCCCTGTCGGCCCTGCTCGACTCGCTCACGATGGTTCCTCCCGCTATCGCTGCTGGTGGTCCTCCTCATCCTCCCGCGCCCACCCCCCGACACCCAAGGCCGGGCACCCCTCGTCACGCGCCGTTCACGCACCTGGCCCGTGTGATCGAAGGCCCCCGAATGTTTGCTATGGTTTTCCACGTCGCCGCGGGAAACCGCGACAGACCACCGGTCCGGGTGGCGGAATGGCAGACGCGCTAGCTTGAGGTGCTAGTGCCCTTTATCGGGCGTGGGGGTTCAAGTCCCCCCTCGGACACAGAGATACACCGCGAAGAGCGGGCCAGGAAATCCTGGCCCGCTCTTTGTTTTGCGGTGGTCAGCGGGCGGCTTCCAGTGCGGGGGCCGAGCGCTCCTTGAGGTGCCGGATCAGGGCGATGAGCACGTCGCGGCTCGACGTGCGGTCCCTGGCGTCGCAGGCGACGACCGGTATGTGATCGGGGATGTCCAGCGCGTCACGTATCTCCTCGACGGGGTGCTCACGGGAGTCCGGGAAGACGTTGAGGGCGATGACGAAGGGCACGTCCTGGCGCTCCATCTCCTCGATCGCCCGGAAGCTGGACGCGAGGCGCCGCGTGTCCACCAGGACGACGGCCCCCAGGGCGCCCTTGAACAGGCCGTTCCACAGGAACCAGAAGCGCTCCTGGCCCGGGGTGCCGAACAGGTAGAGCACCAGCTCTTCGTTCAGGCCGATCCGCCCGAAGTCGAGGCTGACGGTGGTCTCGTTCTTCTCGGCCACCCCGACGAGGTGGTCGACGTCGACGCTGGCCCGGGTGAGGGTCTCCTCGGTGGTGAGCGGCTTGATGTCGCTCACCGAGCGGACCATGGTCGTCTTGCCGGTGCCGAAGCCCCCGGCGATCATCACCTTGACCGAGCGGCTCCCGGCGGGCAGCGAGCCCGCCTGCGCCGGCCGGTCCGGACGGTCAAAGCCGTTGAAGTCCACTGAGTACCTCCTCGAGGAGCGCTGTGTCCGCCCCGTGGCCGGGCGTGGAAGCCGGGATGGGGTCACGGGCGTCCACCTGGCCTGCTTCCAGCAGGTCGGCCACGAGCACCGCGAGAATGTTGAATGGCAGTCCGAGGTGGGCGCTCAACTCGGCCACCGACAGCGGGTCCCGGCACCAGCGCACGATCTGCTCGTGCTCGTGCTGCATGCCGGGGGCGGGAGCGGAGGCGGAGCGGGAGACGACGAGGGTCGCCACGTCGAGGCCGGCGGCCGGCCCGCCGGGACCACTGCGACCGCCGGTGAGCACGTAATAGCGCTCAAGACCGGACGGATCCGTGGGCCGTGGGGGGCCGGACCGGTGGGGGCCGCTCATCCAGGCTGCTCCTCCTGCCGCGGAGTGGTGCCGAGGAGTTCGCCCATCCTGCGGGAGAGGTCCCTCATCTGGTGTCCGAGCAGCCCCTGGTCGAGCCCTTCCCTGGCGATGACCCCGAGGTACGTCTCGACTCCGGCCCGCACCACGAACAGGTGCCCGCCGTCGACCTCGATCATCGCGAGGCGCAACTGGCCGCCGTACTTGGGGAATTGGTCCGCCACGGGCTGCGCGAGCGCCTGCAGGCCCGCGACCACGGCGGCGAATCGGTCCACGTCGTCCGGGTCGTCGGCTCCGTACGCCGCGATGGCCTTGCCGTCGCTCGACGCGACAAGGGCGAAGCGGATCTCCTGGATGCTCTCGGTCAGGTCGCGGAGCGCCCAGCTCACGTCGGATTCGTGTTGCGTCATGTGGCTAGTCGCTCTCTTCGGTGCGGGGCTCGTCGGGGTCTCGTCCGGCGGTGGCGAAGGCCGCCATGCCGGTGAAGGACGCGTCCGGCGGCAGGGCGGGCGGCACGGTGCCCGTCGCGGTTTGTGGCGTGGAGGCGGCCCTCCTCGGGGAATCGGCGCGCTTGCTCCTGCGGCGTGGCAGGCCGCCGGGCGTGACGTCCGCGGTGGCCGCGGTGGCCGCGGTACGGGCCGGTTCCCGCTGGGCGGCGGGCACCTCGGAACGGGGGGCGGCTTCCGCGGGCGGCAGCTGGCTGAAGTACTTGTGCGGGACGACGACGACCACCGAGGTGCCAAGCCAGGGCGAGTCGGCGAAGGTGACCTTGATGCCGTACTTGCGGGCGAGCGTGCCGACGACGCGCAGGCCCAGGTGTGCGTCCTCGGAGAGGCCGGCGAGGCCGGAGCCCGCCGCGGCGCCCTCCAGCGTCCGCATCGCCTGCTGCTTCTTCTCGTCGGTCAGGCCCTTGCCCGCGTCCTGGATCTCGATACCGACGCCGTTGGGCACCTCCTTGCCGGACACGACGACCGGCTCGGTGAGGGGCGAGTAGCGCGCGGCGTTGTCGAGGAGGTGGGCGAAGATCAGGGTGAGGTGGTCCACCAGGCCGCCGTCGACGCCGAGTTCGGGCAGCCGGCGCACCTGGACCCGGTCGAAGTCCTTGATGCGGCCGATGCCGCCGCGTACGACACCGAGCAGGCGCTGCGGCTCCTGCCACTGGCGTCCGGGGCGGTCGGTGCCGCCGAGCACGCCGATGCTCGCGGCCAGACAGTCGGCGGGGCCGATCGCCTGGTCGAGCTCCATCAGGCCCTGGGCGACGGCCGGGTTCCTGCCGTGCTCGCCCTGCATCTCGTGCAGCCGGCCGCGGATCTTCCCGGTGAGCACGTGGATCCGGCTGCCGATGCTGATCACGGCCTGCTCGGCGGAGGTACTGCGGTTGAACTCCTCCTCGACGGCGATCAGTCCTGTCCGCAGGACCTTGCGCAGTTCCAGCCTGAACTCCGGTGAGATCTCGGCCTCTTGGTCGAGCGCGAGGGGCAGGACGTCGTCGATCGCCTCGCCGCCGCGCAGGCCTTCGAAGGCCGCGGGCAGGAACTCGTCCGCGAGGCGGGCCACCAGGGCCTGCTGCTGGTCGAGCCGCCACTGCCACGCATGGGTCTCTTCGGCCTGGTGGCCTTCGTGGGCGGCGCGTTCGCCCTCGTACCGCCGCTCGATGGCGGCGACATGCTGCTGCCACTGCTGGGAGTGGTTCAGCTGGGCGGTGTGCGCGTCGTCGGCCGCGCGCCCCAGCTCCTGCCGTGTGCGCAGCAGGAGGCGGACACACGCGGCGGCGGCCGCGGCGGCCGCGAGGCCCGCGACCGCGGTGGGTATTCGGGCCGGATCGGAGCCGGCGGCCACGGCGGCGAGGCTGCCGCCGCCCAGGCCGGCCGGCAGCAGCCACCAGCTGTACCAGGCCGCGGGCGCCCGGACTGCCGCCGGCGGCGGAGTGGCAAGTTCCATCTGCATCCTCAAACCAACGCGATCGAAGAGTGGACAACCCAACCAAGGGCTCGCACCCATCGCATGCCGGTGCCCCCTGTGGCGGCGGCACCCCCTCGATCACCTGCGTGATCCCCCGTGCGACAGCGCGAAAGCGCCGTGGTGCGCGACGAACTGATATCGCGTCAACTCACGGCGCTGCAGGGGAGCTTATCCGGTGGAGCGTGGTGGAAATCAATCGTGTGGGTGATCGATCCAGGGCATGGGTGATCTTCGGACCGGCGGTCTCAGCCGTCCCACAGGCCACTGTGCCGACGGTGCGCCGGCGTCAGGCCCTGGGTGAAGTACTTGTCGTAGTACTCGTCCTCCACGTGGTGGGCCTGGAGCCAGACCCCGGGGACGTGGATCGCGTCCGTGTGCGCCGGGAACCGGCGGTGCGTCCGCAGGATGTACGTGCAGATGTCGCGGGCGCACTCGATCACCCGCTCCTCGTACTCGCTCGCCTCGGCCAGATAGCGCTGGCCGTAGTCCTCCCGGTAGATGCGGCTGAAGACGTCCTTGTCGCCGTAGACGCCCCCGGGGCCGAACTTCTCGCGGATCACCGCGTCCACCGCGTCGGACATGGACGCGAACGCCGGCGGACACATCGCGGAGATCAGCTGCTCGCCGTCCGGGGCCTTCAGGCCCACCGGGTGCGAGCGCACGTTCGTGTACTTGGGGAGCGGGATGTGCCAGCGCCACACGTCGGCCGGGCGCCAGCGCGGGGTGACGAAGGTGAAGCCGAGCATGTGGCCGTAGGCCCGGGAGAACTTCGGGTCGCCCAGGGCGATTTGGGGGTTGATGGAGGCGTGGATCCAGGCGCCCAGGCCCATCGCCTCGGCCACCAGCATCAGGTTCTGGAGCAGCAGGTCCGCCTCGATCTGGGTGCGGAGCGGGCCGAGCGCGCCGAGCGGCAGCTTCAGCTTCTCGTTCAGGAACCCGTTCTTGACCCACTTCTTCACGCCCGCGGGACGGTAGAAGTTCCGGTCGTCCACCAGCGTGGGCCGCGCCCCGTCCGGCTGGGTGAGCAGGTACATCAGGGCGTTGATGTACTGGTGGGACAGGTCGACCACGGGGAACAGGACCGTCGTGCCCGGCAGATTGGACAGGAAGCGGTTCGAGTCCAGGTAGGCCGGGAAGTCCCGCAGGCCCTCCGCCACGTCGAGGCGGTGGTCGAGGACCTTGACCTTGGACTCCCGCGCACGGGCGGTCAGGGTCACGTCGTCGAAGGGCTCCTGCGGCGCCGGGGGCAGCTTCCTCAGGTAGTACGTGCCGGTGTCGTTGATCAGGAAGAAGTGCGTGCCCTGCGCGTTGTCGGGGCTGCCCGCCGTGCGCCCCGCCATGGTCAGGTTCGGCTTCGCCATGATCGGCTTGCCGTCGCGCGGGTCCTCGAAGGGGCGGTCGGGCATCGTGAGCCCGGTGCAGCCGGTGAGGGCGATCAGGACCGCCTCCTCCAGCTCGGTCAGCGGCTGCGGGGCGTTCTTGGACGCGTAACTCATCGATCCGGCGGGGACGGTGGCGCCGCGGCTCACCCGGTGGGTGCGGCGGCGCCAGACCGTCTCCAGGAGGGGGCGTACGAAGAGGTCGGCGAGCCCGGGGTGGTGTCCGTTCGCCCGGCCGTCGGGCCCGTCCTCACTCGGTGGCATCGCTGCCTCCGCCCCGCATCGGCTGCACCTGCCGCCACGGCGCGAACGCGCTCGCGTCGCGCGGCAGCAGACCCGCGAGGTCCGGGGCGTGCCGCTGGATCACGGACTTCATGCCGCTCTTCTCGACCCATTCGATGCCCAGCGGCGTGTAGATCTCGGGGCGGTAGTCGACGGTCAGGAAGCGGTCGCTCTGCAGGCGGCGCGTGGCCATCAGGATGAAGATGCGGAAGGCCGTGTCGCTGAAGCCGAAGCCGTTCGGCGGGTTCTCGGCGAACAGGCCGACCACGGTGTCGATCTCGTCGACCGAGCCGTAGACGTCCTTGAGGCGCGCGACGGTCTCGGGGTCCTGGCTCAGTTCCTCGAAGCGGCTGATGCGCGGCTTGTGCAGGCCCGCGCGGAAGTCGTTGTAGCGCGGCACGCCCCGCCTGCGGGTGCGGACGAGGTCGACGACCGACAGGTCGATGATCTCGCCGTCGCGCTCGAAGCGCTGGAGCGCGCGCGGGAAGTTGTTCAGGGTGATCGCGCCGGGGTGGGCGATGCCGAACGAGTAGAGGGTGTCGGCGAGGCCCGTCTTGCGGATGGCGGCCTCCGCGGCGCCGCCCTGGATGTCCTGGAAGGTCAGGCTCTCCAGGCGCTGCCCGAAGTGGTGCTCGCGCATCTCGTAGTCGTCGGGGATCAGCGGGTGCATGCGGTAGACGGTGACGAAGTCCTCGGTGAGGGAGTACGGCGCCGCGTGGTGGTCCGGCAGCGTCTTGGGGATGCCGGTCAGGGAGTGGGACTCCAGGAGCCACAGGCCGAGCTTGTTCAGCCAGTTGTTCGGCGGGCCCTCCCAGTTGGTGTGCAGGCCGAGGTCGATGGCCTCGGTGGCGAGGATCGCCGGGGTCCACTCCACCGTGTGGATCTTGGCGATGAGGGCGGAGACGACCAGACGCGCCGCGTGGTAGATGCTGTCCTCGCTCATCGCCGGGTACTCGCGGCGCATGGCCGCGCAGACCGCGTTGTGCTCGCGGGCGAAGAGCGTGTGCATCGCGCTGAGGCCGAGCCACCAGCTCTCGTTGAAGCCGGTGAGCGGGATGCCGTTCTGGCCGACGGGCAGGTGGCCGTCCTCCAGGCGCAGGTCGGCGCTGCCGCCTGCCTCGCGCAGGAACTTCGCGGTGTGCTCGTCCGCGCCGTACACCTCGGAGCCGTCCCACCAGTGCGATGCCGAGTTGGCGAAGAGGATCGGGGGCTGGTTGCCGGGCTGCTGGATGCCCTCGTTCTCGGCGAAGCGCATCACGTTCTCGGGCGGTCCGCCGGGGGTGTTGTGCCAGGTGCTGCCGGGCGGCAGCGGCACCTCGACGGCCTGGCCGCCGACGGGGTAGCGGCGGTGGTTGACCCAGTCGTGGACCTGGAACTGGATCCAGGCGGCGGCCAGGATGTTGAGCGAGGTCGCCGGCACGAAGGTGTCGCGTTGCAGGAGCCGGCGGCTGACGGTGACGGGGTTCGGGGTGTCGAAGAGGTCGGGCCGGTAGTCCGGCTCGAGGTTGCGTCCGAAGGCCGCGCCCACGGCTCCCATGGAGGGCGCGGAGAGGTCGTTGTACGACCCGTCGTACGACCGGGCGGTGCGCAGCCGCTCGTCGACCCCCGCCGGCACGGGGACGGCCTTCGGCGGTGCCTCGTGGACGTCGGTGTCGATGAGGTTGAGGCGCCGCAGCGCCTTGCGCAGGAAGACCAGGTTCAGCAGGCTCGCCGACACCGGCAGCCTGTGCCACGGCACATAGCGGTTGAGCGCGGCGAAGAACCGTCCGACGGGGATGCCGAACACCGTGTTGCGCAGCGGCTCCTCGGTGCTGAAGCGCAGGCCCTTGCGGTGGGCGGCGCTCGCCTCGTACGCGGCCTTGCGGGCGCGGTTGAGATTGCCGAGGGGGCGGAAGTCGTCGGTCGTGTACCAGGGGTTGAAGGCGAGCTCCTCGACCCGCCCGGCCGCCGCCATGGCCTCTGCGGTGGCCAGGTCCTGGCGTGGCACGGTGAGGCGTCCGACGGGCACCGCGGGCGTGATGTTGTCCTTCCACTCCACGGAGCCGTCCTCGACGGGCGTGCGCTGCTCGTCGACGTACCGCTGGACGCACAGCTCGAAGGCGACGTCCGACGTGACGAGGCGGTGCGCCAGTTCGCGGTGGAGGAAGCCGGGGTCGCGGCGCTCGGGCTTCGGCTCGGGGGCGCTGCCCACGACGGGGCGCAGGAGATAGCGGACCGGGCCCGCGTCGCCCCAGAGGATGGCGCCGCGGCTCCAGTACGTCTCCTTGGCGAGGCTGTTGACCTTGTGCCGGGTGGCGGCCTGGATGTTGCGCCGCATCCGGGTCGCGGTGGAGAGGCCGACGGCGAGCGGCAGCTTCACGAACAGGCCGAAGGCCTTCTGCAGCGGGCTGTTCGCGCCCGCCATGGCCTTGGCGAAGGCGACGAACTCGCGGGCGTCCCGGGCGTGCGACACCGGGAAGTTGGTGGCGAGCAGGTCGTGGCTCTCCTCGTCCGACACCGTCACGCGCACGGCCACGCCGCGCAGATCGGCCGCGGCGTCGGGCTGGCGGGTGCCGCTGGCGTTGGAGAGCCGCACGGTCGCCGGATAGTCGGCGCCCGGCTGGACGAATCCGCCGCGCAGGGCCTCGGGCACGTCGTCGTGGATGGTGAGTCGGGCGTTCTCCACGCCGAGCGCGGGTTTCGCGTGCTGGGTGCGCGCGAGAGAACCGGCGCTGCCGGCCCGCCGGTTCTTCGCCTGGACCTTCATGATCTCTTGGGCCAGGCGCTCGAAGAGGCGGTGCTCCGCCTCGGGGCTGCCGCCCGCGTAGCGCTCGTAGGTCTGCTCGTACTGTCCGGTGTCGGCCATCAGGCGCTTCCTTCGCACGCAGGCGTACGGGACGGGGGGCTCGGCCCTGCTGTCAGACGCCGCGGGGCAGGCGGGAGTCTGCCGACAGGGCCTAGGACGCTACTGGCGACACCGGAGCCCCGCAGCGCGGGTTCCCGCCTATGTGCGGGGCTGCGCGCGGAGGTCGAACAGGCAGGCGGGCGGCGGCATTTGGGCCCGTCGGGCGCCCTGGGGCGGCCGTGCGGCACGGCGCGGGTGATCGTCCGGCTGTCCCTCTGGGGTCTCCTCTCACAGCAACCCCAGGGGCCAGGCGCGCCGATGGCCGGTCCGCAACGGGTGAACAAGTGCCCGGAGCACGCGAGTTGACTGCGGATCGGGCCGGTGGTGTGCTCGCAACTCCCTTGCCGTCAGCGCCCGTTCCCGGGGGGAACCATGCGGGACCACCACGCCAAGGCACCGCCCTTCACCGATCTGCGCCCGTACAAGGACGTCACGGGAACGGGCCCCGCGGTGGGCTTCCCGGTCTATCCGGACCTGGTGGAGCGGTTGTTGGAGGACAAGGCACAGCCCGATCCTGACGGCGTCGTCCCGCACGCCCTGGCGACCTGCGCGGCGTACGCCTACGCCGGCACCCCGGAGGACCCCGACCCGGCGACGCTCGCCATGATCATGGCCAGGCTCGGCCTGGAGGAGAACCGCTGCCGGGTCTTCGAACAGCGGGTGGGCGCGCTCTACATCGCGTCGGCGGCGTACCTGCTCCAGGACAAGGACCGGCGGGTGGTGATCCTCTGCTACCGCGGCACCCAGCCCGAGGACATCATCAGCATCCTCACCGACGCCGACGTACGCCCCGAGACGCTCCACGTGGACCTCGGCGGCGAGCTGTACGACGTGCACGCGGGCTTCTACCGCAACATGCGGGCCTCGCGGTACCTGGTCATGCAGGCCCTGGAGCGGGCGCTGCGCGGCGAGTCGGTCGACCCCGACGAGCAGGGCACGGTGGGCGACGGCATGGAGGCGCTGTACATCACCGGGCACAGCCTCGGCGGTGCGATGGCGGCGCTGATGGGCGTCGTGCTGGCCCACGAGCCGCGCTACGCCGCCGTCGCAAAACGCCTGAAGGCCGTCTACACCTTCGGCCAGCCCATGCTCGGCGGACCGGAGCTCGCCCGTGCCTGCCACCGGGCCTGCGATCCGCGGGGCGTCCACGTGCTGCGCGACCGGCTCATCCGCTACATCTACGACCGCGATGTGGTGCCCTCGCTGCCGCCGCGCCCGGTCGGGCCGTACACGCCCTTCGGCCGCGAGTTCCACTACCGGCGGCAGCGGGGCCCGGTCGACGGCGCCCTGACGCTCGTGGCCGAGGCGGCGATCGAGGCGCTGTCCCTGCCGGGTGACCTGATCGGGGGGCGGCTGCCTGCCGTGGCGGGGCGCAGGGCGAAGGCGGTGGGGCGGGCCCTGGCGGATGTGGTGCGGGGGCCGGGCCAGGAGCCCGGCTGGGTCGAGGTGCGTGATCCGGCCCCGCGCTACCCGCAGATGGACAGCCTCGCGGGGCTCGCGGTGGTGGCACCCCTCGCGTTCTTCGCGGCCCGGCTCGCGCTGACCCGGAGCGTCCCGTTCACGTACTCCTTCGAGGACCACGGCCCTGGGCACTACGTGAACGCGCTGGCTCCGCCGGGGGTGATGAGCGAGTACGGGGACGTCCGCTGAAACTGCGGCGACAGGGAGCACCCCGGGCGGCATGATGTCCCGGTGGACGAGGTGACGATCAGCGACGAAGACCGCAGGCTTCTCGGGCTCTGGGCGGCCGACTGCGTCGAGCGGGTGCTTCCGCTGTTCGAGGCGCGGGCGCCCGCCGACAGCCGTCCCCGCGCGGCGATCGAGGGCATCCGGGAGTACGTGCGCGAGGGGAAGCGGACCGGGCGGCTGCGCTCGCTCTCCTGGGCGGCGCACGCGGCAGCGCGCGAGGTCGACGACCCGGCCGCCACCGCCGCGGCCCGCGCCGCTTGCTACGCGGCGGCGACCCCCTACATCCACCCGCTGGCCAGCCCGCACCAGTCGAAGCACGCCCTCGCACCCGCGGTCCACCAGGCGCTCGCCCGTGAACTCGCCGCGGGTGAAGGCCCCCAGGTCGGTGACGAGGAGCTCCGGTGGGCGCTCGAGCGCGTATCGCCGGCCGTGCGCGAGCTGGTCAAGCGGATGCCGGCCCGCATCCTTGGGCGCAGCCGCCTCGACACGCTCTACTACGAGCTCGACGTGGCCCTGCGCAGCTGAGGTACGGGGCTCTGGACAGCCGAGCGGTCAGTCGATGCCAGTCGGTGTCAGCCAGTGTCAGTCGATGAAGGCGCCGTCGACATACACCCAGGCCCCGTCGAGCCGCTCGAAACGGCTCCGCTCGCGCAGGGCTTCCTTGCGGCCGCCGTCGGTGTAGCGGGCCCGGAACTCGACCGTGCCGGTGGTGTGGAAGGAAGTGCCGTCCGCCGTGTCCAGGATCTCCAGGCCGATCCAGCGCAGGCCGGGGTCGAACTCCACGCGTGGCGGCCGGGTGCGCGGGTGCCAGGTGCGCAGGAGGTAGGCCTCGTCCTTGACGGCGAAGGCGCAGTAGCGGGAGCGCATCAGCTCCTCGGGCACGGCGGCCGCGGCCTCGCCCCGGTGCAGCCGTCCGCAGCACTTCTCGTACGGCTCGGGGTGGCCGCAGGGGCAGGAGGTGGTCTGGGGGCGGGTGGCGCGTCGGGACATGCGGGCCATTGTCCCTGATGGGCAGACGCCGAAAATGAGCGCCCCGAAGGGGCCATCCGCTACGGGGCGAGGATGTCCAGCTCGTGCAGGGCCCCGACGGCGATCTCCCGCGTCAGTTCCTCGGCCCGCACCGCGTCCGACTCGCGCACCGCCTCCGCGAGCCGGACGTGCAGGGTGACGGCCGCCGGGTCCGGGTCCTCGAACATGACCTGGTGGTGGGTGCGGCCGGCGAGGACCTCCGCGACGACGTCGCCGAGACGGGCGAACATCTCGTTGCCCGACGCGTTCAGGACGATGCGGTGGAAGTTGATGTCGTGGAAGAGGTAGCCCTCCAGCTGCTGTCCCCGCGAGGTGGCGACCATGCCGAGGGCGCACTCCGTGAGGGCCGCGCACTGCTCCGGGGTGGCGTGCTGGGCCGCGAGCCCCGCGGCGGCCGGTTCGATCGCCGAGCGCAGGACCGTGAGGGAGCGCAGCTGGCGCGGCCGGTCGGCGCCCGCGAGACGCCACCGGATGACCTGCGGGTCGTAGACGTTCCACTCCGCGGTGGGCAGCACCGTCACGCCGACCCGGCGCCGGGACTCGACGAGGTGCATCGATTCGAGGACCCGCACCACCTCCCGTACGACGGAGCGTGACACCTCGAACCGCTGGGAGAGCTCGTCCGTGCGCAGCACGCTGCCCGGCGGGTACTCGCCGCCGGTGATGGCGGGCCCGAGGCTTTCCAGTACGCGAGCGTGCAGCCCACGGGCCTGTGCGGTCATGACGTCAGGGTATGTGCGGACCCTCGGGAACAAAAAGTCAGACTTTTGCGTCACAGCCTCTTGAATTTGTCAGACCTAATGGGTTTCAGTGACGTGAACGAGCCATGGGTCTCCCCCGTCCCGTGGCTCGTTCTCGGACCGATGTCGAAGAAGACAGCGAGGCAGGACAGCGATGAGCACCCCCCACGTCGTCGTAGTGATGGGCGTGGCAGGAACCGGCAAGACAACGATCGGCCCCCTGCTCGCGACACAGCTCGGCGTTCCCTACGCCGAGGGCGACGACTTCCACCCCCCGGCGAACATCGCCAAGATGTCGGCCGGGACCCCGCTGACCGACGACGACCGCTGGCCGTGGCTCGATGCCATCGGCGCCTGGGCCCACGGCAGGGCCGGGCTCGGCGGTGTGGTCAGCAGCTCGGCGCTGAAGCGCTCCTACCGCGACCGTCTGCGGGCCGAGGCGCCCGGCATCGTCTTCGTCCACCTCACCGGAGACCGGTCCCTCATCGAGGACCGGATGTCGCACCGGCAGGGCCACTTCATGCCGACGGCCCTGCTCGACTCGCAGTTCGCCACGCTTCAGCCGCTCGGCGCGGACGAGGCGGGCGTCGCGGTCGACGTCACCGGCACCCCCGAAGAGATCAGCGAGCGGGCCTTCCGGGCCCTGGGCGCGCTCGACCAGTAGTTCCCCCGAGAACCCCCGTCCCCCCGCACCCCCCTCCCCTGACGTACAAGGAAGACACCGTGACCAGTCTCAGCGTTGAGATGCTGGCAGCGGACGCCGTCGAGCCGATCACCTCCGCTGGCCACGCCCAGCTGGGTATCGCCGTCCTCGCGGGCATCGCCGTCATCGTCCTGCTCATCACGAAGTTCAAGCTGCACGCGTTCCTGGCCCTGACCATCGGATCGCTCGCCCTCGGCGCCTTCGCGGGCGCCCCGCTCGACAAGGCGATCGCCAGCTTCACCACGGGTCTCGGCTCGACGGTCGCGGGCGTGGGTGTGCTGATCGCGCTCGGCGCGATCCTGGGCAAGCTGCTCGCCGACTCCGGCGGCGCCGACCAGATCGTCGACACGATCCTCGCCAAGGCGGGCGGGCGCTCGATGCCGTGGGCGATGGTCCTGATCGCCTCGGTGATCGGGCTTCCGCTCTTCTTCGAGGTCGGCATCGTGCTGCTGATCCCGGTCGTCCTGATGGTCGCCAAGCGCGGCAACTACTCGCTGATGCGGATCGGCATCCCGGCCCTGGCCGGTCTGTCCGTGATGCACGGTCTCATCCCGCCGCACCCCGGTCCGCTGGTCGCGATCGACGCGGTGGGCGCGAACCTGGGCATCACGCTGGCGCTCGGCGTGCTCATCGCCATCCCGACGGTGATCATCGCCGGGCCCGTCTTCTCGAAGTACGCGGCGAAGTGGGTGGACGTCCCCGCCCCGGACAAGATGATGCCGCAGCGTCCTTCGGAGGACCTGGAGAAGCGTCCCGGGTTCGGCGTGACGGTCGCGACCGTGCTGCTGCCCGTCGTGATGATGCTGGCCAAGGCCCTGGTCGACATCATCGTCGACAACCCCGAGCACACGGTTCAGCGGGTCTTCGACGTCATCGGCTCGCCGCTGATCGCGCTGCTCGCCGCGGTGATCGTGGGCATGTTCACGCTGGGCCGTGCGGCCGGCTTCACCAAGGACCGGCTCTCGACCACCGTCGAGAAGTCGCTCGCGCCGATCGCCGGTGTGCTGATGATCGTCGGTGCGGGTGGTGGCTTCAAGCAGACCCTCATCGACTCCGGTGTCGGTCAGATGGTCCTCGACATCTCCAAGGACTGGTCGATTCCGGCGCTGCTGCTTGCGTGGCTGATCGCCGTGGTGATCCGTCTCGCCACGGGGTCGGCGACGGTGGCCACCATCTCGGCCGCGGGGCTCGTCGCTCCGCTGGCCGCGGACATGTCCGACGTGCACACCGCGTTGCTGGTGCTTGCCATCGGGGCCGGGTCGCTCTTCTTCTCCCACGTGAACGATGCGGGGTTCTGGCTGGTGAAGGAGTACTTCGGGTTGAGCGTCGGGCAGACGATCAAGACCTGGTCGGTCATGGAGACGATCATCTCCGTGGTCGCGGGTGGTCTGGTGCTGTTGCTGTCGCTTGTGATTTAGCCGGGCCGGGGGCCTTGGTTGCCCTCATCACCGGCTTCGCCGAGTTCGTCCTCAAACGCCGGACGGGCTGGAAGCATCCGGCCGGGCTGGATACTTCCGGCCCGGCCGGCTTTTTGCCTTTACTTCCGCCACAGCGGATGCTCCCGTTCCGCCCACTCCGGGTCCACCGACCCGGTCCTCATCCCCCGCCTCGCCTCCGGATCCGCCCAGGCCATCCCCACGTGCCCGGCGATCACCACGCCCAGGGTCAGTGCCAGCCAGTCGTGGACGAACGTGCTTCCCGTGCGCCAGGCCAGGGGGGTGAGGTGCGTGAACCACATCAGCAGGCCCGTGCCCAGCATCACCAGGACCGCCCCCGCGAGCCAGCCCGCGTACAGCTTCTGGCCCGCGTTGAACTTCCCCGCCTTCCGGTGCGCGGCGCCCCGCCGCAGCCAGGCCCTGTCGTGCGGGCCGAAGCGGTTCAGGAGGCGCAGGTCGCCGCGGAAGGCACGGGACGCGAGGCCCGCCAGGAACGGGGCCGGGAGCAGCAGGCCCGACCATTCGTGGACGGTCACCACAAGGGCGCGGCGCCCCACGAGCTCGGCCAGCTGAGGGATGTACAGGCACGCGGCGGTCGCGACACACACCCCCATCAGAAGCGCCGTCACCCGGTGCACCCAGCGCTCCGCGGGGCTGAACCTGCGCACCCGCGCGGCCACTTCAGGTCGTGGGCTCGTCGTCCCTGCCATTCGAATCACCCACCCACGCGTCGACGTCGTAGCCGCGCTTCTCCCAGTACCCCGGCTCCACCTCGTCCGTGAGCGTGATCCCGGAGAGCCACTTCGCCGACTTGTAGAAGTACATGGGGGCGACATAGAGGCGGACCGGGCCGCCGTGGGTGTGGCCCAGGTCCTTGTCCTGCATGCGCAGGGCCACCAGCACGTCGGCCCGCCGCGCCTGTTTCAGCGTCAGGCTCTCGCTGTACGTCCCGTCGAAGCACGTGAAGCGGACGGCTCGGGCCGTGGGCCGCACCCCTGCCGCGTCCAGGAGGGCGGAGAGGCGTACGCCCTCGAAGGGTGTGCTCGGCACGCGCCAGCCCGTCACGCACTGGACGTCGCGCACCAGGCGGGTCTGCGGCAGGACGCGCAGTCGTGGCAGGGAGTACGTCGTGGGGCGGTCCACCAGGCCGTCGATCTTCAGGCGGTAGGCGGACGCGCTCTTGTGCGGGACGGACGCGGCCACCGAGTAGTAGCGGAAGCCACCGCCGTTGGGGAGCAGGTCCGTCAGGCCCGTGGGGTCCTTGTCGGACGCGGCGCCCAGGAAGGATTCCAGGCCCCGCTGGAGCGGCGGCGCGAAGGCCACCCCCGCGACGCCCAGGCCGAGCATGCCGAGGACCAGGCGGCGGCCGACAGGTGCGCCGGTGCCGGTGTCCTCTTCGGGGCGGTGCGGACGGGGAGTTGTCACCCTCTGATTCGAGCACCCGCGGCCCCCGGGGTACAGGGGCCGCGGGTGTCCGTCAGCGTTCCGTCACATCCGGGCGCGGACCACTCGGACGCGGACCACTCCGGGTGCGGACTACTCGCCCGGGGTCTTCGCCGCCTTCTCCAGCTGGAACGCCTCGTTGCCGAGGCCGATCCGCGCGTGCGCCTCCGGCTTGGTCGAGCGCAGGATGGCGCCGTAGACCAGGCCGATCACGGCGGCGAGCAGGATGATGCCGGGCAGCGCCCAGCTGAGCGCCGAGCCGGGGCCCGCGCCGACCAGGACGTCGAAGTCCTTGACGGTGTAGCCCGCGATGACGAGCAGGCCGACCGCGGCGAGGGCGGACGCGGTGATGCGCCAGGCCTGGGCTCGCGCGGCCCCTCGGCGTACGAAGAAGACGATGACCGCGACGGACGCCGTGGCCATCAGGAGGATGACGCCCAGGGCGCCGATGTTGCCGCCCCAGGTGAACAGGTGCAGGACCGGGGCGGTCGGGTCGCCGAACTCGCCGTCGTCGGTGACCGCGAAGGCCACCACGACCAGGACGGAGATGACCGTCTGGAGCAGGGAGCCGGTGCCGGGTGCGCCGGTCGAGGTGTTGGTCCTGCCGAACGTGGCGGGCAGCAGACCCTCGCGGCCCATGGCGAAGGCGTACCGCGCGACCACGTTGTGGAAGGAGAGGATCGCCGCGAACATGCCGGTCACGAACAGGACATGGAGTACGTCGGTGAAGGTTCCGCCGAGCCGGGACTCGGTGAGCCCGAAGAGCAGCCCCGCGCTCTGTTCCTGTGCGGCCGGGACGATGCCGGAGGGGCCCGCGGCGACCGTGAGCGCCCAGGAGCTGATCGCGAAGAAGATCGCGACGAAGCCGACGGCGAAGAACATCACGCGGGCGACGACGACCTGCGGACGGTCGGTCTCCTCCGCGTACACGGGAGCCTGCTCGAAGCCGGTGAAGGCGGCGATGCAGAAGCAGAGCGAGGTGGCGACGCCCGCGCCGGTGAGGGTGTCCGGGTTGAACGCGTGCAGGGACAGGCCTTCCTTGGCCGGGTCCGCGATGGCCGCGATGTCGAAGATGACGACGAGCGCCACCTCGATGAGCAGCAGCACGCCGAGCACGCGCGCGTTCAGGTCGATCTTCAGCCAGGCGAGCACGGCGACGACGGCGACGGTGACGAGTGCCGGTATCCACCAGGCGACTTCGACGTCGAAGTAGGTGTGGAGCAGCCCGGAGACCTCGAAGCCGAGGAGGCCGTAGAGGCCCGCCTGCAGGACGCTGTAGGCGACGAGCGCGACCAGCGACGCACCCGCGCCCGCGGTGCCGCCCAGGCCCCTCGATATGTACGCGTAGAAGGCACCCGCGTTGTGTACGTGGCGGCTCATCTCGGCGTAGCCGAAGCTGAACAGGCCGAGGACCACGCCGAGGATCAGGAACAGCAGCGGCTGTCCGACCACGCCCATCACGCCGTATGTGGTGGGCATGACACCGGCGACGACCATGAGCGGTCCGGTCGCCGCGAGCACGGACAGGAGGAGACCCGCCGTGCCGAGCCGGCCGGCGCGCAGGGCCGTCTCCTGACCCTTGTACGTGCTGATCCCGCTGCCGTCGGCGGCGCTCCCGGCGGCCTTGCCCGCGGGTCTCGTGTCGCTCGTGCTGCTCGAACTGCCCGTCGCCATGGCGCGGTTGTCCTTTCGAGTGGGCCGGTTGGTGCGGTGGGTCAGGCGGAGCCGAGCGCGGCGCTGCGCGCGGCGGTGAACGCCTTGTACGGGTCCCGGTCCGGGTACGACCAGGGTGCTCGGGTCGCGTGCCGCCCGATGCGGTGGAAGAGGGCGGCCGACTCGGCCGCCCGGCCCTCGCAGAACTTGGCGTGGGCGAGGAAGTTGAGGTCGACGCGGCCGCGGGGGTGGGACCTGTTCCCGGGCATCTCCCACTCCAGCCACCAGTCGAAGGCGGCCTTCATGACCTGGCGTGCCCGGCGTCCCGTCCAGTGCTCGGAGGCCGCCGGGTTCACGGGCTCGCTGCCCGCGGCGGCGAGGACGCGGTAGCGCTCGGCGTGCGCGATGACGGGCAGGACCGCCAACGGCGAGTCCGTGGGCGCCTGTTCGGCCGCCCAGGCGGCGAAGTCGTACACCTCGTGCAGCGGGTCCTGGCCCGCGGCGGGGCGCCGCTCGGCGAGCCTTGCCACCATCAGGTGGTGGGCATGGTGGTGCTCGGGGTGCCGGTGGCGGACCTCGTCGAAGAGCCGTACGACGTCCTCCTCGCGGCCCAGGGAACGCTCCAGGGTGAGCAGCGCGAGCCACGGCGTGGGGTCCGCGGGCAGCAGCGCGGCCGCTTCGCGGCAGGCGTCCCGCGCCTTCTCCGAGCGCCCCTTGCCACGCAGCGCGAGGTGCACGGAGGCATGGGCGAGCAGCAGCACGGCATCGGTGCTCTCCGGCTCGGCGAGCCGCCAGTCACCGGCCCAGGCGGTGGTGGTGTGCTCCTGCGCGAGTACGTCGAACCGGTGGCCCCTGCGGTCCCAGTCGTCGCCGGTCGCGGCGAGCAGCGCGCGGACCTCGGTCCAGCGTCCCTGGGTCAGAGCGGTGCGGGCATCGGCGAGTTCGGCGTCGTCGAGTGCGGGGTCGAAGGCGTAGGCCGCTCGCTTGCGGGAACGGCCCAAGGGGGGTGGGGGTGGTGACACCGCGGGACTTCCTCCCCGGCGCGGCTCGCGTGCGGATGATCACGCACAGCAAAGCGGTAGGCAGCCCTCCAGTCAAGGTCTGCCCACGCCAGGGCCCTTCACCAACTCGTTTCAGAATCCGCAGACTTCATCCCCGACCTGCGGGGTTGCCCGCAAGGACACGATTCGGACAAGCGGCGACGATCATGCAGCGATGCGACGAACGCCCCCTTCAGCTCACCGACTTGGCGGCCGCACGGCCCGCCGCGCGCCCCGAGAAGAGACAGCCGCCGAGGAACGTGCCTTCGAGCGAGCGGTAGCCGTGCACTCCCCCGCCGCCGAACCCGGCGGCCTCCCCCGCCGCGTACACACCGGGAAGCGGTTCGCCGCCCTCGGTCAGGACGCGCGACGACAGGTCGGTCTCCAGGCCGCCGAGGGTCTTGCGGGTGAGGATGTTGAGCCGCACCGCGACGAGCGGGCCCGCCTTGGGGTCGAGGATGCGGTGCGGGGCCGCGGCCCTGATGAGCCGGTCGCCGAGGAACTTGCGGGCGCCGTGGATCGCGGTGACCTGGAGGTCCTTGGTGAAGGGATTGGCGATCTCGCGGTCGCGCGCGGTGATCGTGCGGCGCAGCGCGGCCTCGTCGATGAGGGGCTCCTTGGTGAGCGCGTTCATGCCGCGCACGAGGGAGGAGAGGTCCTTCTCCACGACGAAGTCCGCGCCGTTGTCCATGAACGCCTTGACGGGGGCGGCCACGTCGGCGCGCGCCCGGTCGATGACGCCGCGCACGGACTTGCCGGTGAGGTCGGGGTTCTGCTCGGAGCCGCTGAGCGTGAACTCCTTGCCGATGATGCGCTGGTTGAGCACGAACCACGTGTACTCGTACCCGGACTTCATGATGTGTTCGAGCGTGCCGAGGGTGTCGAAGCCGGGGAAGAGCGGCACGGGAAGACGGTCGCCGCGCGCGTCGAGCCAGAGCGAGGAGGGGCCCGGCAGGATGCGGATGCCGTGGTTGTCCCAGATGGGGTTCCAGTTCTGGATGCCCTCGGTGTAGTGCCACATGCGGTCGCGGTTGATGAGGCGCGCCCCGGCCTCCTCGGTGATGCCGAGCATCCGTCCGTCGACGTGCGCGGGCACGCCGGAGACCATCCGCTGTGGCGGGGTGCCGAGCCGCTCGGGCCAGTTGGCGCGCACGAGGTCGTGGTTGCCGCCGATGCCGCCGGAGGTGACGATCACCGCCTGGGCCCTGAACTCGAAGGACCCGGTGACCTCGCGGCTGCTGGCCTTGCCGCGTTCGACGTCGGAGGGTTCGAGGACCTCACCGGTGACGGTGTCGACGCTGCCCGCGCTGCGGGAGAGCCCCGAGACCCGGTGGCGGAACTTGATCTGGACGAGGCCGCGGGCGACGCCTTCGCGGACGCGGCGCTCGAAGGGGGCGACGAGGCCGGGACCCGTGCCCCAGGTGATGTGGAAGCGGGGCACGGAGTTGCCGTGGCCCTGCGCGTCGTAGCCGCCGCGCTCGGCCCAGCCGACCACGGGGAAGAACCGCACGCCCTGCCGGTGCAGCCAGGACCGCTTCTCGCCCGCGGCGAAGTCGACGTACGCCTCGGCCCACTTGCGCGGCCAGTGGTCCTCGGGGCGGTCGAACGCGGCCGTGCCCATCCAGTCCTGGAGGGCCAGGGCGTGCGAGTCCTTGATGCGGAGCCTGCGCTGCTCCGGGGAGTCGACGAAGAAGAGCCCGCCGAAGGACCAGTGCGCCTGGCCGCCGAGCGACTGCTCGGGCTCCTGGTCGAGGAGGATGACCCGGCGGCCCGCGTCGACGAGTTCCGCGGTGGCCGCGAGGCCTGCGAGGCCCGCGCCGATCACGATGACGTCTGCGTCGTAGGCCATCGGGGGGTTCCTCCTAAGCAGGGGCTTACTGGTGAGTCAGATCCTGGGCAGCGAAGTGACCGGCGTCAACCGTCCCGCGCGGGTGACTCGCGGAGCGGAGGGCCCCGGGTAGGGCTATCGTCGGCCGGGTAGCCGCCCAAATCCTGCCTTCTGCCCCGCCTCGAGCCCGTCCCCCGTCTTGAGGTACGACGTGTCGGTCCTGGTCCTCGTCCTCTCCGTCTCGGCCGCCTGCTGCCTGGGCTTCGGTTTCGTGTTCCAGCAGGACGCGGCGCAGCGCGCGCCCCTGAGCGACTTCCTCTCGCCGCGGCTGCTGCTCGACCTGGTGCGGGTGCCGGAGTGGCTCGGCGGGATCGGCCTCATGGTGTGCGGCATGGTCCTCGGCGCGCTCGCGCTCGGCCAGGGCGAGGTGTCGCTGGTGGAGCCGCTCCTGGCCACGAACCTGATCTTCGCCCTCGTGCTCTCCCGCCACCGGACCAAGCAGCCCCTGGGGCGACAGGGCTGGGCGGGGCTCGCGCTGCTGGCGGGCGGGGTCACCGCGTTCATCGTGGCGGGCGAGCCGCGGGGCGGGGACTCCGAGTCCGATCCGCTGCGGCAGTGGCTGATCATCGGCGTGGTGGTGGGCACCGCCATGCTCCTCACGGTGTACGCGAAGGGGTCCAGGCACCGGTTCACCGCCGGGCCCGTGCTGCTGGGGGTGGCGGCGGGGCTGCTGTACGGCGTGCAGGACGCGCTGACCCGGGTGAGCGGGAAGCGGCTCTCCGAGGAAGGGTGGGTCGCGCTGTTCACGGGGTGGCAGCCGTACGCGGTGCTTGTGCTCGGGGTGACCGGGCTGCTCCTGGTGCAGAGCGCGTTCGAGACGGCGCCGCTGCGCATGTCGCTGCCCGCGCTGACCGCCGCGCAGCCGTTGGCGGGGATCGTGTGCGGGGTGGGTTTCCTGGGGGATCAGCTGCGGATGGACGCGGGGGCACTGGCCTGGCAGGCGACGGGCCTCGCGGCCATCGTGGGCGGAATCGTGCTCCTGGGGCTGCACCCCGCGATGCCGAGGGCCGGGGGGCGATTACCGGTGCGGGCGGTGGAATGACGGGGCTGGCGCGGGGGCCTTGGTCGCCGCCGGTCACCGGCTCCGCCGAGTTCGTCCTCAAACGCCGGACGGGCTGAAAGTGCACCCCCTCGCCTTTTATTAATGTCCGGCATTACAGTGATCCCATGCCGAGGACCTCAGGACCCGAGACCCGGGAGAAGCTCATCCGCGCGGGCGAGGAAGTGTTCGCCGCGCAGGGCGTGCACGGCGCGCAGCTGCGCGACATAGTCCGGCTCGCCGGGCAGAGCAACCCCTCCGCGGTGCAGTACCACTTCAGCAGCCGGGCAGGCCTCCTGGACGCCGTCATGGCCGAGCGCCAGACCCGTACGGAGAAAGTGCTCACCGCGGAGCTCGCGCGGGCCGACGACGACGGGCTCCGCGGCCTGCTGCGCGCCCTCGTGGCCGCCGAAGCCACGGAGCTGCGCACCGAGCGGGGCCGCCGCTGCCTGCGCATCTCCACCCAGCTCAGCCACGAGAGCGGCGTACGCACCCGCACCCCGCACCCCACCATCGACGGCACCGTCTACTGGGATCTGATCGGACGCGTCGAGAGCTGCCTCACCGCGCTCCCGGAGCCGCTGCGGCTCGAACGCCTCGACCTGGCCCTCACCCTCATCGGCGCCGCCATGGCCGACCGCGCGGGTCAGTACCTGGCCGGCACCACCCCTCTGACCGACGAGGCCCTCTTCACCGCCGACCTCGTCGAGACCACCACAGCTCTGCTGCAAGCCCCTCGACCCGCACTGGGAGACATGCCATGACCGAATCGCACGTGACCGGATCGAACCCGCACGACCTCACCGGCAGGACCGTCGTCATCACCGGCGCCGCCCGCGGCCTGGGCGCCGAGGCCGCGCGCCAGGCGGTCGCCGCCGGTGCGAACGTCGTCCTCACCGACGTGCTCGACGCCGAGGGCAAGGCCACCGCCGCCGAACTCGGCGAGCGCGCCCGCTTCGCGCACCACGACGTGACCTCGCAGGAGGACTGGCAGCGCGTCGTGGAGCTCGCGGTCACCGAGTTCGGCGGGATCCACGGCCTGGTCAACAACGCCGGCATATCCACGGGCCAGTTCCTCGAGTCGGAGTCGGTCGAGCACTTCCGCAAGGTCCTCGACATCAACCTCACCGGCGTCTTCATCGGCATGAAGAGCGTCATCCCGGCCATGAAGGAGGCCGGCGGCGGGTCCATCGTCAACATCTCGTCGGCGGCCGGGCTCATGGGCCTCGCGCTCACCGCCGGTTACGGCGCCTCCAAGTGGGGCGTCCGCGGCCTCACGAAGATCGGGGCCGTGGAGCTCGGCACCGCGCGCATCCGCGTCAACTCCGTCCACCCGGGCATGACGTACACCCCGATGACCGCGCAGGTGGGCATCGAGAAGGGTGAGGGCAAGTACCCCAACACCCCGATGGGCCGGGTCGGCGAGCCGCACGAGATCGCGGGCGCCATGGTCTTCCTGCTCTCGGACGCCGCTTCGTACGTGACCGGCGCCGAGCTCGCCGTCGACGGCGGCTGGACCGCCGGACCCACCGTGAAGTACGTCATGGGGCAGTGAGACCGGCCGCTCCGCGGTGAGGTTGGATGGCCGGCATGACGACGAACAGCCGGCCCGTGCCCGACCCCCGCGAAGAGATCCTGGCCATCGTCGACGAGAACGACGAGGTCGTCGGCGAGGCCCCGCGCGGCGAGGCGTACGCGCGAGGCCTGCGCCACCGCTGCGTGTTCATCCAGGCGCGGGACGCCGACGGCCGTGTCTTCGTGCACCGGCGCACGCCGGTCAAGCTGGTCTTCCCCTCGATGTACGACATGTTCGTCGGCGGTGTCGTCGGGGCCGGCGAGTCCTACGACGACGCCGCCCTGCGCGAGGCGGAGGAGGAGCTCGGGGTCCATGGACTCCCGCGCCCCACACCGCTGTTCAAGTTCCTGTACGAGGACGGCGCGGGGCACAGCTGGTGGTCGTACCTCTACGAAGTGCGCTGCGACCTGCCCGTGAACCCTCAGGTCGAGGAGGTCGCCTGGCACGCCTTCCTCACCGACGCGGAGCTGGAGCAGCGGCTCGGCGAGTGGGCGTGGGTGCCGGACGGGCTCGCGGCGTACGAGCGGCTGCGGGAGTTCCGTGCGGGTTAGGGCGGGTTAGGGTGCGGCGAGTGAGCAACTTCGTACAGAGCCTGCGCCTGTGGTTCGCGCCCGAGCGGATCCGCGACGAGGGCGACACCCCCGACTACCGCTTCTCGCTCGCCAACGAACGCACCTTCCTCGCCTGGCTGCGCACCGCGCTGGCCCTCATCGGCGGCGGTTTCGCGGTGGACCAGTTCCTGCCTGACCTGCGCTGGGGCTGGCGCATCGGGCTCGCGCTCGCCCTGCTCGCCGCGGGTGTGCTCAGCTCGTTGCGTGCGGTCAACCACTGGGTGCGCTGCGAGCGGGCCATGCGGCGCGGCGACGATCTGCCGGTCTCGCGCTTCCCGACCGTCCTGAGCCTGGCCGTCGCGGTCGTGGCGCTCGCCATGGTCGTCGTCGTGCTCTTCGGGTGGGAGGGGTGACGGACCGGGACGAGGTCCGGGTGCCCGAGCGCGATCCGGGGCTCCAGCCGGAGCGTACGAGGCTCGCGTGGCGGCGTACGACGCTGTCCTGCACCGTCGCGGCGGTCCTTGCGGCGCGGGCCGCGCTCCAGGAGGGAACCACCGCGGTGGCCGTCGTCGCCTGCGCCCTGTGCCTGCTCCTGTGGCTGGGCTTCCTGGGCGTGGCGCACCACAGGATGACCGAGCTCGCCGCCACCAGCAGACCGCGGCGGCTCTCGGCGCGGGCCGCGGCGACGGCCGCGCTGTGCACGATGGCGCTCGCGGCGTGCGCGACGGCCATGGTGTTCTGACGGGCACTCCCGCGCGAAGGCCCGTCCTCAGTGCGCGAAGGCGCGTCCTCAGTGCGCGGCGGGCCCGTCCTCCGCCGTCCAGTCCACCGTGACGACGATCTTGCCCCGCGTACGGCCCTCCGCGCTGAGGCGATACGCGTCCGCCGCCCGCTCCAGCGGGAACGTCTCGGAGACATGGACCGTGACGACGTCCTGCTCCACCAGCTGCGTCAGGCGCTGGAGGTCGTCGGCGTCCGGACGTACGAAGCAGTAGTGGCCGCCGAGGCCGATCACCGCGCCGTCCGCGATCGACGCGAGACGGCCGCCGGGCGCGAGGACCTCGGCGGACACCTTGAGTGCGTCGCCGCCGACCGTGTCGAAGGCGGCGTCCACCCCCTCCGGCGCCAGGGCGCGTACGCGTTCGGCCAGACCCTCGCCGTAGGTGACCGGTTCCGCGCCGAGTTCGCGCAGGAAGTCGTGGTTGCGCTCGCTCGCGGTGCCGATGACGCGGGCGCCCGCGTGCCGGGCCAGCTGGACGGCGATCGAGCCGACACCGCCGGCCGCCGCGTGCACGAGGACGACGTCGCCCTCCGTCACGTCGAGCGTCTTGGTGATCACCTGGAAGGCGGTGAGCCCCGCGAGCGGCAGTCCCGACGCCTCCTCGAAGGTGAGGTTGCGCGGCTTGCGGGCGAGGGTGCGCACGGGGGCGGCGACGTACTCGGCGAAGGTGCCGCGCGAGAGGAAGTCCTCGCGCACGTATCCGATGACCTCGTCCCCCACCACGAACTCCGGGACGGCGGCGCCCGGCTGCACCACGACACCCGCGACGTCCCAGCCGGGGATGACCGGGAAGACGGGGTCGAGGATGGCGTCGAGGTGCCCGCCCATGCACTTCCAGTCGACGGGGTTCACCGACGCGGCGCGGACCTTCACCAGGACGGAGTCGGGGCCGACCTTGGGGTCGCGCACATCGCCGTACTCGAGGACTTCGGGGCCGCCGTACTGGCGGTAGCTGATCGCCTTCATGGGGTCTCCGGTGGTCCTCCGGTGGTGGAAACATCAACAAGGCTTCCATATCCCCATCAAAGGGGCATCGAGTACTAGCCTGAGAGGGTCACCCCCTCCCACAGAAGGTGCACGCGCCATGAGCACGCTCCACCACGAACACCCCGTCCACGAGCACATCCACGGCCCGGCCTGCGGCCACCCGGAGGTGCCGCACGGCGATCACGTCGACTACGCGCACGACGGCCACATGCACCGGCTGCACTCCGGCCACTGGGACGAGTGCGAGCCGGACGAGCACTCCGTGCACGAGGGGCACGACCACCGGCACGGCGAGGGCTGCGGGCACAGCTCGGTGCTGCACGGCGACCACGTCGACTACGTCCACGACGGCCACCGGCACGCGGCGCACGACGGGCACTGGGACGACCACTGAGGGCACCGCCCTCCACCGTCTTGGCCGACTTCCCCCGCGCGGGCGCCAACTGGCAGTCTGTGGCGGGGGATCGGTGCGTTCGGGGGCATCCGCGCCGCCGCGATCCCGATCACGTTCCCCCTGCGCTCTGGACTACATACCGACTGGTCGGCATCATGAACGTCAGCGCGACGCAGCGCGGCATTTCGACGACGACCGTCCGACCAGGAGCGAAGATGAGCTCAGACCATCCACCAGGCCTCGACCTCGACCAGTTGCGCGGCCATCTGGACCGCGAGCGGCCGGGCCTCGTGGGCGGCCCGCTCACCGCCCGGCTGATCGAGGGCGGCAGGTCGAACCTCACGTACGCCGTGACGGACGGGACCACCCGCTGGGTCGTGCGGCGGCCACCGCTCGGGCACGTGCTGGCGACCGCGCACGACATGAAGCGCGAGCACCGGGTGATCAGCGCGCTGCACGGGACCGATGTGCCGGTGCCGGAGCCGCTGCTGCTCTGCGAGGACGACGCCGTGATCGGTGCGCCCTTCTACGTCATGGAATTCGTGGACGGCACCCCGTACCGCACCGCCGAGGAGCTGGCGCCCCTGGGCGCCGAGCGCACCCGTGCGGCGGTGCTCGGCCTCGTCGACACCCTCGTCGACCTGCACTCCGTGGACCCGCAAGCGGTCGGCCTCGGTGACTTCGGGCGGCCCGACGGCTTCCTGGACCGGCAGCTGCGCCGCTGGGGCAAGCAGCTCGACGCCTCGCGCAACCGCGACCTGGCGGGGATCGACGAGCTGCACGCCGCCCTGGGACGGCAGCTTCCCGTCTCCCCCGCGGCCACCGTCGTGCACGGTGACTACCGCCTCGACAACGTCCTGATCGGCGACGACGACCGGATCAAGGCGATCCTCGACTGGGAGATGTCCACGCTCGGCGATCCGCTCACCGACCTGGGCCTGCTCGTCATGTACAGCACCAGGCTCACCCTGCCGGACTCCCCCATCAGCACCACGGCGGGTGCGCCCGGACACCCGGACGCCGCCGAGCTGATCGAGCGGTACGCCGCGCGCTCGGGGCGCGACGTCTCGGCCGTCTCCTGGTACACGGCGTTCGCGTGGTTCAAGCTCGCCGTGATCCTGGAGGGCATCCACTACCGGTACACGCTCGGCCAGACGGTCGGCGCGGGCTTCGACCGCATCGGGGAGCTGGTCCCCGTCTTCATCGAGCACGGCCTCACCACCCTCCAAGGACGACAGGAAGGCTGAGACAGCCATGGACTTCGCATTCGACGCCCGCACCGAAGAGCTGCGCGACAGGCTCCTCACCTTCATGGACGAGCACGTCTACCCGGCGGAGAAGACCGCCGACGAGCAGCGCGCACTCCTCGCGTCGCCCTGGGACACCCCGGCCGTCGTCGGCGAACTGAAGGCCGAGGCCCGCAAGCAGGGGCTGTGGAACCTCTTCCTGCCGGACGCCGAGCACGGCGCGGGGCTGACGAATCTCCAGTACGCCCCGCTCGCCGAGATCACCGGCCGCTCCCCGCACCTGGCGCCCACCGCGCTGAACTGCGCCGCCCCGGACACCGGCAACATGGAGGTCCTCGCCCAGTTCGGGAACGAGGAGCAGAAGAAGCAGTGGCTCGAGCCCCTGCTCGCCGGTGAGATCCGCTCGGCGTTCGCGATGACCGAGCCGGAGGTGGCCTCGTCCGACGCCACGAACATCACCACGCTCATCGAGCGTGAAGGCGACGAGTACGTCATCACCGGGCGCAAGTGGTACATCTCCGGGGCGATGAACCCCGACTGCCAGATCTTCATCCTGATGGGCAAGACGGACCCCGACGGCGCCGACCCGCGCCGCCAGCAGTCCATGGTGCTCGTGCCGCGCGACACCCCGGGTGTCGAGGTACGGCGCGCGATGCAGGTGTACGGCTACGAGGACCACTCCCACGGAGGACACGCCGAGGTCGTCTTCGACCGGGTCCGGGTTCCCGTGAGCAACCTGATCGGCGAGGAGGGCGGCGGCTTCGCCATCGCCCAGGCGCGCCTGGGTCCCGGCCGCATCCACCACTGCATGCGGCTCATCGGCATGGCCGAGCGTGCCATCGAGCTGATGTGTCAGCGGGCGGTGGCACGTACGGCCTTCGGCAAGCCGCTGGCCCAGCAGGGCGTCGTCCAGGAGTGGATCGCGGACGCCCGGGTCGCGGTGGAGCAGCTGCGGCTGCTCGTCCTGAAGACCGCGTGGCTGATGGACACCGTCGGCAACAAGGGCGCGCACACGGAGATCCAGTCCATCAAGATCGCCACCCCGCGCACGGTCGTCGGCATCCTCGACCAGGCCGTCCAGCTGCACGGCGCGGGTGGCGTGAGTCAGGACTTCCCGCTCGCTGAGCTGTGGGCCGCGGCGAGGACTCTGCGTCTGGCGGACGGGCCCGACGAGGTGCACCAGCGGTCGCTGGCGCGGCGGGAGCTGAAGAAGTACCTGTAGCTCTGCAACTAAGGCCGCAGCGCCCTCAGCAGCAGGTCCGCCAGGTGGTCGGCGACCTGCTGCGGGGTGAGCGGGCCGTTCGGGCGGTACCAGGTGGACAGGTGGTGGACGGAGCCGAAGTGGTAGTCCACCACCAGGTCCGCCGGGGTCGCCTTGGAGAAGACTCCGGCCTCCTGGCCCTCCTCGATCAGCGCGCGGAACCGCTCGTGGTAGCGGCGGCGCTCGGACCGTACCTGCTTGTTCTTCTCCGGGCTCAGGTGGTGCATGGAGCGGAAGAAGATCGAGGCGTCGTCGAGGTTGTCGATCGTCGTGACGACCACGTCGGCCGCCGCGTCCCGCACCCGCTGCTCGATCGGCGCGTCGGCGTCCGCGAAGGCGTCGAGACGCTCCTGCTGCACGCGCAGGACGCGTGCGTACACCTCGTGCAGGAGGTCGTCCTTCGATCCGAAGTAGTGGTAGAGCGCACCCTTGGTGACGCCTGCCGACTCAACGATCTCCTGCACCGACGTGCGGTCGTAGCCGCGGTCCGCGAAGAGCCGGGTGGCGGCGGCGAGCAGCCGCTGAGGGACGGGCGTGCCGTCACCGTCCGTCGTCCTGGCCACTGCCGCCACCTGCCTTTCGAGTTTGGCTAGCTCTCGTCCTGCCGAGAGCCCGTGTGGGTGTGGGAACGCAGTTCCCGCCGGAGGATCTTCCCACTTGTGGTCTTCGGGAGCTCCGGCAGGATCTCGACCGCTCGCGGGTATTTGTAGGCGGCGAGCCGCTCCTTGCAGTACTCGGCAAGATCGTCCGGTGCCGCGTCGGCGCCCGGGCGCAGGCTGACGAACGCCTTGACCGTCTCGCCGCGGTAGCTGTCCGGGACACCGATCACCGCCGCCTCGCGGACGGCCGGATGACTGTAGAGGACATCCTCCACCTCGCGCGGCCAGACCTTGAAACCGGACGCGTTGATCATGTCCTTCTTGCGGTCGACCACGTAGAGCCAGCCCTGGGCGTCCATGAAGCCGATGTCGCCGGTGCGCAGCTCCCCGTCGGGGAAGGCCTCGTCCGTGGCGTCGGGGCGCTTCCAGTAGCCGGGCACGACCTGCGGGCCGCGCACGGTGATCTCGCCCTGCTCCCCGAAGGGGACGTCCGCGCCGTGGTCGTCGACGATCCTGACGACCGTCTCCGGGCCGGGGACGCCGACCGCCAGCGTGCCGGACACCGGGTCGACCGGGGCCTCCTGGCCCGGCGGCACGGAGGCACAAGGAGCGGTGCACTCGGTGAGCCCGTACCCGTTGTGGATGTAGGGGCCGAAGCCCGCGCGGAACTTCTCCACCAGGGCGGGCGGCAGCGGCGCACCGCCCGAGGAGATCATCGCGAAGGAATCGAAGTGCTCGCGCGTGGCGGAGGGGTGGGCGGCAAGGGCCATGAAGGCCGTGGACGGGCCCACGGTGTACGCGGGCCGGTGCTCGGCGAAGGCGTCGAGGACGACCCCGGCCTCGAAGCGGTAGGCGAGGGCGAGGGTGCCCGCGTTGGTCAGGCACGCCACCACCTGCGCGACCATGCCCGTGATGTGGAAGAGCGGCGCCATCGCGAAGTAGCAGGCGCCTTCGGGGATGCCGGAGCCCGTGCGCTGCCGCTCGGCGTTGTAGGTGATGTTGCCGTGGGTGTTCATGGCGCCCTTGGGGGTGCCGCTCGTCCCCGACGTGTAGCTGATCAGCGCGATGTCGGAAGGGCCGAGCCCGCGGTCTCCCGGAGCCGGGAGCCTTTGCCGGGCGATCGTCACCAGGTCCTCGGCGTCGGCGGCCTGCGGGAGGCGTTCGAAGTCCAGGACGCGGGTGTCGCCCCGGGTCTGCAGGTCGAGCTGGCACGCGGTGAGCACGATGCGTACGGAGGAGGCCGCGGACGTCTCGCGCAGATACGTGTCCCAGGCGCGGTCCGAACAGATCAGCGCGGCCACGTCGCCGTCCGCCAGGACGTGCCTGACCTCGGCCGACTTGTACATGGGGTTGACCGGCACGACCGTGGCACCCGCCTTCCACGCGCCGAGCAGCGCGATCACGAAGTGCGGGGTGTTCTGCAGGAGGATCGCCACCCGGTCACCGCGCGCGAGCCCGCGCGCGGCCAGGTGCCCGGCGACGGAGTCGGTGAGGGCGTCCACCTCGCGGTAGCTCAGGCGCCCGTCGAAGTAGGCGAGGGCCGTGTGGTCGGGGGCCCTGAGCACCGAGGCGCGGAAGGCGTGCACGACGGACGCGGCGGGCTCGACGGGGCCGCGCTGGGCCTCGGTGAGGCGGGCGAGCCAGGGCTTGGCGGCGTATATGGACGCGGTCGGGGTCGCGTCGCTCACTGCTCCACCGCCTCCCACTTCTGCTGGAGGTGGTTCATGCCGGTGAGCCATTTGTCGGGTTCGGCGGCGCGGGTGCGGTAGTACTCGGCGACCTCGGGGTGCGGCAGGATCAAGAAGCGGTTCTCCTCGATCCCGGCGAAGAGGGCGTCCGCCACGTCCTCCGGCTCGATCGCGGTCGGGGTGAGCACGATGTCGCCCGCGGTGCCGGTGGCGGCGAGCATGTCGGTGCGCACGCCCTGGGGGCAGATCGCGTGGACGTCGATCCCGCGGTGCCGGTAGGTGAGCGAGAGCCACTCGGCGAAGGCGTACGCGCCGTGCTTGGTGACGCTGTAGGGAGCGGCGCCGATCATGGTGAGCAGTCCTGCCGCCGAGACGGTGGAGACGAAGCGGCCGCTGCCGCGCTCCAGCCAGTCGGGGAGCAGCGCGTGGGCCGCGCGGACGTGGGCCATGACGTTGACGTCCCAGGCCGTGGCCCAGACCTCCTCCGGCGCCGCCTCCGAGCCGCCCGAGCCGAGGCCCGCGTTGGCGCAGTACACGTCGACGGTGCCGCTCAGGGCCTCTCTGGCCTCCGGCACGACCGTGGACGCGTCGCCCGGCACGGCCACGGCGCCGATCTCGTCGGCCACCGCCTTCGCCTTGGCTGCGTCCAGGTCGTTGACCACGACGCGCGCCCCGGCGGCGGCGAACCGGCGGGCCAGCGCGGCCCCGATTCCGCCTCCGGCACCGGTGACGACAACTCCCTTGTCCTGCAGGGTCTCCACGATCAGTCTCCTTCGACTGCGGCTCCGCTGTGATCGCAGACTAACCAGTCGGTATGTTCGGATGGAAGGGGGCCGGGCAGCCAGGTTCGTTCCCCGCGGGGAGTCCGCGCGCTAGCGTGCGTGGCCATGACAGCCACCGCGCTCACGGAGGTCTCTGCATGAACCTGTCCCGCCGCAGTCTGTCCAGACGGGGCCTGCTGGCCGCCACCACCGCCACGGCCCTCACCTCGGCGGCCCCCGCAGCGGCCGCGGGAGGCGGCGGCGGTTCGGGCGGCGGCCGCCGGCTGCGCACCGGCTTCGAGCGTCTCGCCGCCGACGGCTACGCGCTCCTGGACGGGGAGCGGGTCGGCGTCGTCACCAACCCGACCGGCGTCACCAGGGACGTACGCCACATCGTCGACGTCATGCACGCCGACGAGCGCGTGAACCTGGTCGCGGTGTTCGGCCCCGAGCACGGCTTCCGGGGGACGGCCCAGGCGGGCGGCTCCGAGGGGCGGTACGACGACCCGGCGACCGGTCTCCCCGTCTACGACACGTACCAGAAGAGCGGCAAAGCCCTTGCCGACATCTTCACGGCATCGCGCGTCGACACGATCGTCTTCGACATCCAGGACGCGGGGGCGCGCTTCTACACGTACATCTGGACGCTCTTCGACTGCATGGAGTCCGCCGAGCTGGCGGGGAAACGGTTCGTCGTCCTCGACCGGCCGAACCCGGTGACGGGGCGCGGCGCGTACGGGCCCGTCCTGCACAAGGAGTTCGCGACGTTCGTCGGACGCCAGCCGATCTCGCAGGCGCACGGCATGACGGTGACGGAGCTCGCGCTGCTGTTCAACGGCGAGTTCCTGGAGCGCCCCGCCGATCTTGAGACCGTGCGGATGACGGGGTGGAAGCGCTCGGACTTCTACGACGCCTCCGGGCTGCCCTGGGTGCCGCCGAGCCCGAACATGCCCACGCCCGACACCGCCCTGGTCTACAGCGGCACCTGTCTCTTCGAGGGCACGAACCTCTCCGAGGGGCGCGGCACGACCCGTCCCTTCGAACTGCTCGGCGCGGAGGGCATCGACCGGAAGTGGGCAGCCGCCGCCAACGACGTCGGGCTGCGCGGCGTGGACTTCAGGGAGGCCTACTTCGCGCCGACGTTCTCCAAGTTCCAGGGCAAGACGATCGGCGGCGTCCAGCTCCACGTGCACGACCGGGAGTCGTACGACCCGGTGCGCACCGGCATCGCGCTCCTGGTGACCGCCAAGAAGACGTGGAGCGGGTTCGCCTGGCGCCCCGACAACTGGATCGACAAGCTGACGGGCACCACACGGGTCCGCACCATGATCGACGCGGGCGCGGACACGGACGAGGTGGTGGCCGCCTGGCAGGACGACCTCGCACGCTTCCGCGGGGTGCGGAGGCGGTATCTGCACTACCGGTAGGGGGCAGCCCCCACCCGCGAAAGGGGTGCCTGCCGGATGGCAGGTACCCCTTGCGGTCCGGAATCGTGATCTTCAGCTCCGTACACCCGAGTTGAGGAGATCCCGCATGGCACGCACGGCACGCCGCACGGTTCCCCTGGCGCTGGCCGGGACGCTGGGCCTGGGGGTGCTCGTCGCGCCCCAGGCCGCCGGAGCCGAACCCAAGGCCACGGATCCCGTCCCGGCGATCGAGCGCGCTGCGCACCCCTTGCGTTCGACCGATCCGGGCGGTTCCACGAAGGACCTGCGGCCGATGGGCCGGATGGTGGGTGACGCTTCGGTGGTGGGCCTGGGTGAGGCCACACACGGCTCGCACGAATTCTTCACGATGAAGGACCGCGTTTTCCGCTATCTCGTGGAGGAGAAGGGGTTCACCACCTTCGCGCAGGAGGTCAGCTGGACCACGGGCCTGCGGTTCGACGCGTACGTGCGCGGGGGCGAGGGAGACGTGCGCGAGCTGGTCCACGAGGAGCTGGCGAAGACGCCCTGGGACACCCAGGAGTACGTCGACCTCCTGACGTGGATGCGCGCGTACAACGACAAGCACCCGGACCGCCAGGTGCGCTTCATGGGCAACGACCTCAACTACCCAGAGATCGGCGGCGAGTTGTTCGACGGGGTCGAGGACTACGTCCGCGCGCACGAGCCGGATCTGCTGCCCAGGATCGCCGAGCTGTACGCGCCGATCCGCCGCCTCGCGGACGGGGACACGTACATGGGCAGGCCTCTTGAGGAGCGGAAGAAGCTGGCGGGCAACGCGCGGGAGGCGCTGAAGCTGCTGAAGCAGCGTCAGCCCTCGTCGGCTGGCGGGAAGTTCACCTGGGCAGTGCAGCACGCCCGGTCGCTCTCGCAGACCACCACGGTCTACGCCTTCGCCCTGGACACCCCCGAGGGCCAGAAGGACGCCATGCTGTACCGCGACCGGCTCATGGCTCAGAACACCGCGTGGTGGCAGCGCAGGACGGGCGACAAGGTGCTCCTGTCGGCCCACAACGCCCATGTCGGGTACGAGAGTTACGACCCGCGCTACCCCAAGATGCAGGGCGCCTTCCTGCGGGACCGGCTCGGCGAGCGGTACGTCAGCATCGGGTTCACCTTCGACCGGGGGTCGTTCATGGCACAGAGCGCCGAATCCGAGGTGTGGAAGCCCCGCTCGGTGGGCGCGGCCGCGCGCAGCACGAACGAGTACACGCTCGACAAGGTGCGCCACGACGACTACTTCCTGGACGTGCGGACCGCTCCCCCGGCCGCCCGGAAGTGGCTGAGCAAGGGCCGCACGACCCGGAACATCGGGACGGCGTACCCGGACGGGCCGTACAAGATCCGCCTCGCGCCGACGCACGACATCCTCATCCACCTGCACGACGTCACGGCGGCTCACCGCCGGTCTCAATGACCGAGACACACCGTCCCAGGTATTGACTGGCCCCTACATCCAACGCGACAGTGCCGGTCGTGCGGAGTGAAACGACAGCAGAGAAACAGCAGGTCCAGGACGCGGACGGCAGCCCCGAGAGCATGCGCCGGGTGGCCGTCGCGTCCTTCATCGGGACGGCCATCGAGTTCTACGACTTCTACATCTACGGCACGGCGGCCGCCCTCGTCCTGAACGAGGCGTTCTTCCCGACCCTGGACCCGGTCAACGCCACCCTCGCCTCCTTCTCCACCTACGCGGTGGCGTTCGCGGCGCGGCCCATCGGGTCGGTGATCTTCGGGCACTTCGGCGACCGGGTCGGGCGCAAGTCGGTGCTCGTGGCCTCGCTGCTCCTCATGGGCCTCTCGACGGCGCTCGTCGGACTCCTGCCCGGGTACGGCACGTTGGGCATCTGGGCGCCGATCCTGCTCATCCTGCTCCGCTTCCTCCAGGGCATCGGGCTCGGCGGCGAGTGGGGCGGGGCCGCGCTGCTCGCGGTGGAGCACGCACCGAAGAAGAAGCGCGGGATGTACGCCGCCTTCCCCCAACTCGGCCCGTCCGTCGGGTTCTTCGCGGCGACCGGCGTCTTCTGGCTGCTGTCCGCCGTCCTGTCCGACGACGCGTTCAGGTCCTGGGGCTGGCGCGTGCCGTTCCTGCTCTCCTTCCTCCTTGTCGGCGTCGGACTCTTCGTGCGCCTGCGCATCAGCGAGACGCCGGTCTTCGCGAAGGTCATGGACGCGCAGGAGGCCAGCAAGGTCCCCACGCTCGACGTGCTGCGCCGCTATCCGCGCGAACTGCTGCTCGGCGCGGGCGGGATGATCGTCGCGTACGGCCTCTTCTACACGGCGACGACGTACTGCCTCGCCTACTCCACCGGCACCCTGAGTGTCTCCCGCAACACCATGCTGGGGCTCTCGCTGGTCGCCTGTCTGTTTCTCGCGGCCGGTACGTGGCTGGCCGCGACCCGCTCCGACGGCGCCGGACGTCGCAAGCTGGTTCTCGCGGGCGCCGGGCTCGCGGTGGTGTGGGGCCTGGTGCTCTTCCCTCTCCTGGACACCGAGCAGCCGGTGCTCATGGCCCTGGCGCTCGGCGGCGCGCTGTTCTGCATGGGCGTGGTGTACGGGCCGATGGGCGCTTATCTGCCGGAGCTGTTCGGCACGAACGTGCGCTACTCGGGCGCTTCGCTCGCCTACAACCTGGGCGGTGTGCTCGGCGGTGCGGTCTCCCCTCTGGTGGCGACGCGGCTGCAGTCCGCGTTCGGATCCTCGTCGGTGGGCTGGTACGTGAGCGCGATGGCGGTCGTGTCCCTGGTGTGTGTTCTCGCACTGCCGGAAACCCGCGAGCGTGAACTGGCGTGAAACCGGCGCGAACTCGATAAACGTAATGCGGCGCACGCGGGAAGTGAATTCTCCACACGTCTAGACCACATACTCCGACCATATCCGGAATGGCTAATTCACCGACTGAGCCACCAGCGTTCATTGTCCTTCGCCAATGCGTCCCAGAGCAGGTTCAACGGGTGTCCCGAATCAACGGAATCGCGGTCGCCGCGCCGCGTGAACACCCCCACGAGCACCTCGGTCCGCGGTCCGACATCGCCGACGACATCGAGCCGCCGCAGCCCCCCGGCCTCCGGGAGGCTGCCGCTCTCGGCGGCCTCCGCGATGCCCCTGGTGACGAGCATCGCCCCGCTCACCACGCCCGAGCGCAGCAGCTCGAAGCCGTAGTGCGCGGCCTCTATCTCGGCGGCGATGGACAGCTGCTGGCGGTAGTCGGTGCCGTACCAGGAGGCCAGGAAGCGGCCGATGAGGCCGCCCGCCGATACCACGAGGGGCAGTTCGGGCAGGGCGCTCGCGCCCACTGAAGGACCGGGGAGACGGCCGCCCGGCAGGTTCGTGAGCAGCGAGAGTCCGCTGCGGCGCCACTCGATGACGTCGTACGGATCGAGCTCGGTCTCCTGGCCCTCGGTGACCACGACACTGCCGCAGACCAGGTCGAGTTCCTTGGACCGCAGCTTGGCGAAGAGGTCGCCGGTGCGGACGTGGGTGACCTTCAGGTCGACGCCACGGCGTTCGTAGGCGTCGCTCACGCGCTCCACCGCGTCCAGGAGAAACCCCAGCGTGTAGCGGGTCGAGCCGACGGACAGGGTGCGGCCCAGGCGGCGGCGCGCGTCGTGCAGACCGTCCTTCCACTGACCGAGCGTGCGCCGCGCCAGGTCGACGAGGGCCTCGCCGGTGGGGGTGAAGAGGACGTCCTTGCCGCGCCCCCGCTTGAGGACGAGGGCTTCTCCGCACAGGGCGCCGAAGGTGCGGTTCATCGTGTCCAGCTGCTTCTGCACGCTGGACTGCTCCCGCCCGAGCTGTCGGGCAGCGGCGAGCGCCGTGCCCGTCTCGTGCACCGAGAGCAGCGTACGCAATTGATCCATCGTGGTGTCCAGCAGCTCCGTGGGGTACTGCTGCGGACCGGATAAGGCCATGTTCGGCTACTCGCTCTCCGACTCCTTTTGCTTTTACGGCAATGGAGCATAGCCGTCGCAGAAACTGATCCGGAGAACAGCGAAAATTATCTGGCGATTTCTTCCAGAAAAAGCTGGATGCGTTCCCGGTACCCGTGGAATGGTCGAGCCAATCCCGATCGACCCACCATCTCCGAGTCGACCCCACATCTCCGTGTCGACTCACCATCTCTGCAAGGAGACTTACGCTCGTGAGCCATTACCAGGCCGCACCCGCGCAGGCGGGCCCCCACCCCACGGGCCCCACGAACCGCGCGGTCAGGCGACCCGGCGCTCTCACCGCCCTGGTGTGGACCTCGGTCCTCTCCGCGGTCGCCGCACTCGTCGGCGCGGCCCTCGTCTTCGCCGGCGGCGACGGCATGGCCGAGGACAACATCAACGACGTCATCCAGGACCACCCGGACGTCGTCGGACTTCCCTCGGGGACCTCGGCGGCGGACATCAAGGCGCTGTCCGGACCCATCTGGGACGAGCTGGTCAGCGACCGGGCGGGAACGCTCGCCGCTCGGGCGGGATTCGCGGCGTTCACCGCGCTCTGCCTGCTGATATTCGCCCTCGCCGCCCGCAAGGGCGCGGCCGTCTGGGCCCGGGTGCTCATCACCGTGTCGGCCGTCGTCGCCCTGTTCCCGCACTTCCTGATCCTCGGGGACTACGAACCGGACTCGGTCTTCGCCCTGAGCTTCGTCTCGCTCTTCACCGCCATCGCCGCGATCGTGCTGTGCTGGCTTCCGCCCGTCAACCGCTTCGCGCGGGAACGGAAGGCCGTCGGCTGACCGACGGCACACCGGACCGCATTGGGGCAGGTGCCGCCGGGGGTGGGCGTCTGCCCCAATGCGTACTGCGGGACATCTGGTCAGTACACCGGGGCCGCAGGACGATGGCCGCGTGGAGCCCTACTGGGAACTGACCTTCGACGCCGACGGGGACGTCGACACCACGCAGCGCGACCACCTCCTCGCCGAGGTGGCCGCCGAGCGCGTCACCGATCTCCTCGTCCTCGCGCACGGCTGGAACAACGACCAAGACATGGCCACCGACCTCTACCGACGGTTCTACGCTCCGTGCCAGGGCCTCGCGGGACCGCGCGTACGCCTGGGATACGTGGGCGTGCTCTGGCCCGCCATCCGCTTCCCCGACGAGCGGATCCCGGACTTCGAACCCTCGCTCACGGACACCGGGGCGGGCCCGCCGCCCGGCGTGGGTCCCCTCCTCGACGAGCCGACCCGGCTCCTCCTGACGCGCACGTTCCCCGACCACGAAGAGGAACTCCGGCGCATCGGCGCTCTGTTGGAGGAACGCTCCGAGGTGCCGTCGCGCCTCTACGAGTACGGACGCCTCGTCCGCAACCTGGTCGCCGTGCACCAGAACAGCGCGGCCCAGCGCTTCGCCAACGACACCTGGGCGGGCGAGCCCGCCATGCTGACCGACGACGCGGTCGAGGTGTGCCAGGTGTTCGCCGCGGCGATGGAGGAGACCGGACAGCAGGAGCTCTTCGGCAGCCTGCGCAAACGTCTGTGGAACGGGGCGCACGAACTCCTGCGCCAGGCCAGCTACTACGCCATGAAACGCCGGGCGGGCTCCGTGGGCCAGCTGGGCCTGGGCCCCGCGATCGGGCTGCTCGCCCGCGAGGCACCGGACGTGCGCGTGCACCTCATCGGGCACAGCTTCGGGGCGCGGCTCGTGTCGTACGCGCTGCGCGGGATGCCGGCGCCGGTGCGCAGCGTGAAGTCCACGACGCTGCTCCAAGGGGCCTTCTCCCACTACGCGTTCTCCAAGCGCCTGCCGCACGCTCCCTCGCGCAGCGGCGCGCTCAACGGGGTGCAGCGGCGGATCGACGGCCCGCTGGTGTCCTGCTACTCCCGGCACGACGACGCCCTGGGCAAGATCTATCCCCTGGCGTCGAAGATCGCCGGGGACTCCTCGACCTTCCTCGGCCTCTGGGAGCGCTGGGGCGCCATCGGGTACGACGGCATCCGGGCGGTGGACGGTGCCAAGCGCGTCAAGCTGGGCCGGGCGATCCCCGCCAAGGGGTGCGTGAGCGTGGACGCGTCGTCGGTGGTGCGGCGCGGCGGTCCGCCCTCCGGCGCGCACAGCGACATCTGCCATGAGGAACTGGCGCATGTCGTGTTCGCCGCAGGGCGGATCGCTCGGGCGTGACTCCTCTTCCTCTGGAATGCCCCTGGAACTGCTCGTGCTTCCCTAGCGGTGCCGGGGGAATTCGACGACCTGCTGGTACGTGGGCCGGTTCTGCCACTGGATCGGCCCGTGCGTGATGCCGCCGAGCGCCCGGTGGATGACCGAGTCCGCGCACCACTGCTCGCCGGGCTTGCAGCTGTCGTCACCGGGATAGACCTCGGTCGCGGGCTTGGCCACGGCCTGCGTCAGGGTGGCCAGGAGCGCGTCACGGCAGGCGTCCAGCTTCCCCTCGCCGCAGTAGGCGTCGCCCAGCTCGCCCTCGACGGGCTGCCCGAGCACCGACCGCAGGTCCTTGTCCGCGAAGCCCCACCAGCCGTACTGGAAGGCCGATCCGGCGTGCGCCCCGGTCGGGCCGTGCCCGGCGGACGGTGACTCGTCGGTGCCGAGCTGCGCCGTCAGGGCGTCGTACAGCTCCTTGCCCATGCCCGGCTTGAACTCGGCCTCGATCAGGAGGGGCCACCAGGCGTCCATGATGCGTACGGCGTCGGGGTGGGCGTACGTCTTGGAGCCCGCCGCCGTCTGATTGCGCTGCGAGCCCGCCTTCCGCCAGGCCTCAAGCTGCTGGACGGCCTTGGCCTGTTGGGGATCGGTGACCGGCTTGCTCCGCACCACCTTGAGGAGTTCAGGAAGCACCTGTTCGCCGCGCAGGTCGGTCACGGCCGCCTCGGACATGGCCTGGGTCAGCGAGGCGCGCGTGACGCCGCCCTCCTCGGTGAGCTTCTTCACCCGGCCGTCGAGCAGGTCACCGCGGTGCACGGCGCTGATGCCGAAGCCCGCCGTGCTGAAGTCCTTGGCCTGCTTGTTGTTCCAGGAGATGTAGTAGTCCTGGTTGACGGACTGCGGGTGCTCGGCCGGTGGCGTCTGTGCCGAGGTGTTGTTCTCCGGGTCGAAGTCCTGCCATTCGTTGGCCTGTTGGGCCTTGACGGGCAGGGCGGGGTCGATGTCCTTCGCGCGCTGCGGGTTGGCGCCGCTGTTGTAGTACGCGGTGTCGCGCGAGTCGGCGTAGAACCAGTTGAAGGCGTAGCTGATGTTCTGGGCGGCCTTCTTGAAGGTCGACGCGTCCTTGACGTACGTCGGGTCGTTGAGCATCTGGAAGCCGATGATCGAGTCGGCCTCGTGGCGGTAGGTGGAGCGCAGCGAGACGTAGGCGACGGGCTTGCCCTCGACGTTCGCGCGGTGCGTCACGACGCCGTACTTCGTGCGGAAGACCTGCATGCGGTAGGAGCCCGCGGCCGTGGAGTCGGCGAGGGTCGGCTTCCAGGCGTTCTTGCGCTCCAGCTTCTCCATGGGGGTGCAGGTGCCGTGGTGGAGATAGTGGGTGGACTGCTTCGTGGGGGCGCCGCCGCCCGGTTCGCAGAGCTCGACGGCGTACGTGTCCGTGATGTCCTGACCGGCGGACGTGGCCGACCAGGCGTAGTCCTGGCCGCGGCCCAGCTGGATGTACATGCCGACGCCCGCGAAGGAGACGCCGCGCGCGCTGATACCGGGGCCCTGAAGCTCCTGCTGCATGAGGAGCTGAGGCGCGAAGTAGCCGGTCTGCGGGCCGAAGACGGCGACCGGGTTTCCGCTCGCGGTGTGCTTTCCGGAGACGAGGAGGGCGTTCGACATGCCCTTCTTGTGGCCGTCCTGCTGGAACAGGTCGCCGGGCAGCACGCCGTCGTCGTACATCCCCTGGAGCGGTTTGAGCTTCTTGGGCGCCTTGACCGGGTCCTTCGCCGCCGTCTTGGCGCCGCCCTCCCGGTCGTAGACGAGCTGTTCGCGCTCGACCGAGCCCGCGTCGGGCATCGCGGTGCCGCGCGCGTCCTTGGGCTTGCCCGCGTACGGGAAGCTGGTGCCGTCGTGGATGGTCTGGACGGCCTCGGGGTCGTTGCGGGCGCGGAAGGACTCCCAGACCTTCGTGCCCTTCTCGACGCCGTACTTCTCCTGGGACTTCAGGAGGGAGAGGGCCGATTCGACCTCTCCGCCGCCGCCGTTGCCGAAGAGGCCGCCGACGACGGACGCGAGGGCGATCATGTCGGTGATCTTGAAGGGCTCGATCTCGCCGATGTTGGTGATCGCGTCGATCTTGCCGGTCAGGACGTACTCACCGGGGAAGTAGCGGCCGTTCTTGGACTTCACCCGGTAGGAGTTGAGGCCGTCGATGTAGGCCTGCGCGTCCTCCATGGCCTGCTTGCCGCGCTCGCCCTGGGTCGACCTGATGTACTCGACCTGCTTCTCCAGGTCCTTCTCCGTGTACGGCGCCTGCGGCCAGAACTGCTGCTCCAGGCCCTGGTTGGCGAGCGCTCCGCCCGCGAACGAGGTCAGCTCGCCGCGGCCGATGTGCCGGAACAGATCGATGAGCCAGAGCCGGTCCTGCCCGGCAGCGAAGCCCGCGCCGAACTCGGTGCCGTAGCGCGTGCTGCCCTTGATGTGCGGGATGCCGTACTTCTTGTCCCGGGTGATCGTCACGTCGTCGCGCGGCTTGGTGACGGAGGCGACCTGGCCGTCGCGGACGCCGAACGAGGCGTCGTTGAAGAACTCCGTCAGCTTGTCGTCGGTGAGGGACTGATAGCCGGAGGAGAGCGCGTCGTACGGGCCCAACTGGTCGTTCGCATGCGCGGGTTGCGTGCCGAACACCCGGTGGCTGAGGATCTCGGCGAGTGTGGCGTTGCCGTTCGCGCCGGGCGGCAGGATGTCCGCGCACTGCGCCCCGCAGTAGTCGGTCGCCGGTGGTGGCTCGTCGGCGGCGGCCGTCCCCGGCTGCGGCGCGAGAAGACCCGCGGCGAGAGCGAGCGCCGCCGTGGCGGTGAGGGTTCTGAGCCGGACGATGCGCTGTCGCATGTGTGCTCCTCTGGGCTCCGCTTGTGCTCCTGTGGGAGGGAGTTGGGGCGGAGGTTACTGGCGGGTTGCCGAACCCGGAAGATGAACATGCGTCGCTTTTCCATAATCGCCACATCATCACTGCTCAGAGCTCCACATCGCGGGTCTGATGACAGCCATCTGAAATCGGATGGGCCACAAGGGAGCCGAATCGCGTGTCGATACGTCTACTCGGCAACGTCCGAGAACGTGCGACGGAGGTGCAGGGCGATGGCCGGATTCCGGAGTCTCGCGAGACAGGTGCGTGATCCGCTGAGCGATTTGGCGCTGCGACGGTACTCGCTGCGCAAGTGCCTGGAGAGGTTCGCCCCCTACGGCCACCGGGCGACCTGGGACCATCTGTGCTCCCGAGCGGGCTTCGGGCCCGAGGACCGGTCGCCCGACCCGGCGCGGCTCGTGGCCGCGCTCGATGAACTGGAAGCGGCGCGGGCGGTCTGGCTCGCCTACGAGGAGGGCTTCGCGGAGCGCCGCCGCAAGGAGAAGCACGACGGGCTCCGCAGGCCCGGCAGCGTGGACGACTGGCACCGCTGCACCTGGGGAGGGTGCGGGGTCGCCTGGTGCGACGACCCCGGCGTCCACCCCGGTGAACCACTCGCCGAGGTACTGCGCCGGCTCATCGCGGCGCTCGAGCGCGATCCGGGCACGGTCTGCCCGGTGTGCGCGCGATCCGATCTCGTCTGGACACACGGCCTGGCGCACGAGCCTTCCTCGGGCGCCGTCTGCACGGGCTGCGGCATCGTGGTGCCGGACCCGGTGCTCACGCCCGCGGCGATGGCACGGGCGCGGGCACGGCGGGAACGGCCGCTGGTCTCGGCGTGACGTCCGGCCGCCGTGGCGGCCAGGGCGTCGAGACGGCTAGGGCGTCGAGATGTCCCATTGGATGGCCAGCTTGAACTCGGCGAACATGAGCGGCGCGGCGATCTTCACGTCGCCCGCGCCGCGTGCCGATATCTTCAGGCCGACCGGTGTCTGCGGGTGCACGAACATCTGCCAGGTGTGCGTCCGGTACTGCCCGCCCTTGGTGGGCACCCAGTCGGTGGTGGCCGTCGAGTCGTACCCCGTGGAGCCGCCGAGCGGATCGCGCACATAGCGGGCGCGGTACTCGGTGGGCCGGCTGTCCGGTTCCCAGAAGATCATCGCCGACAGGGTGCCCCAGCCGTCGTGGCTCGGCCAGATGAGCCCGGACCGGGCGTCGGGGAACTGCGAGGGATGCGTGCTCCCCTTGCTCGGGTCGTGCATGTGCCACGGGTCGTACGACTCCTCGGCGTCCGCGTACGGAAACCGCACGAGGTGGTAGCCGTCGCTGTCGTACGTGATCTTCTGTCGGCCCGTGCGCGCGGAGTCCCACTTCAACGAACAGATGGCGATTCCCATCAGCGCTCCCCCTGCGTGTCGTCGTCTGTGCTGTCCTGGGGTGATGCAGGTATGTCTGAACGGCGCCCGCGGCGCGGGCGATGGTGCGTTGATCCCGTTGTCGCCCGGGGCGATGGCCGAGTCCGCGGCAGAGGCTGTCGCGGTCGGCGCCCGGGATGTCCATGTACACCCCAAGACCCCTTGTGGACAAGACACGTTGGCGCCACGTGCGGTTGCGGCCGCGCTGGAAGCCGTCCGGTCCGTGACCTCCGTCCCGGTCGGGGTGACCACGGGAGCCTGGGCCGAACCGGACGCGGCCGAGCGGGTGGCCCACATCCGGGCGTGGACGGTGCTGCCCGACCACGCGTCGGTCAACTGGCACGAGCCGGGCGCGGAAGTGGTGGCCGAGGCGCTCCTGGACCGGGGTGTGGGCGTGGAGGCGGGCATCTGGTCCGGCACGGACAGCGCGGAACGGTTCACGGCGTCCGCGCTCGGACCGCGGGTCCTGCGGGTCCTCGCGGAGGTGACCGACCCCGACCCCTCGACGGCCCGCGACTCGGCCCGCGCTCTCCTCACCGCCATCGGCCGCGCGCACGGCCGCCCCGTCCTGCTGCACGGCGAGGAAGGCGGCACCTGGCCGGTGCTGCGGCTCGCGGGACGCCTGGGGCTCGCGACGCGCGTCGGCCTGGAGGACACGCTGGTCCTGCCGGACGGGGAACGGGCCGCGTCGAACGCCGAGTTGGTCTCGGCGGCGCTTTCCCTGCTGAGCAGACCGCCCTCCTGAGGGCGCGGCGTGACGCTACCAGTCGCATATTGGATCGCTCCAGCGCTTTGTCGTCGGCACAGTTGACGTCGATGACCGTCGTAGAACCCAGGAGCCCGTCCCATGTCGACGCTGCGCGTCACGGCCGAAGTACTGACCATCCATGAGCATCCCAACGCCGACGCCCTCGAACTGGCCCAGGTGGGCCTGTACCGCGCGGTCGTCGCGAAGGGCGCGTACCGCACCGGCGACGTGGCGCTCTACATCCCCGAGCAGTCCGTGCTTCCCGCGCCCCTGATCGAGGAGTTGGGGCTCACGGGCCGGCTCGCGGGCGGCAAGTCGGACCGGGTGAAGGCGGTACGGCTGCGGGGCGAGCTGTCACAGGGCATCGTGTGCCGGCCGCGTGCGCTCGCGGAGGTCGACCTGGCGCGGGCGGCGGCGCAGGGCACGGACTTCGCGGAGCGGTTGGGCGTGGCCAAGTGGGTGCCCCCGATCCCGCCCACCATGAACGGTGACGTGGAGTCCGCGCCGGATCTGCTGCCCTGGGTCGACATCGAGAACATCCAGCGCTACCCGGACATCTTCGCGCCCGGCGAGCCGGTGGTCGTCACGGAGAAGCTGCACGGCTCCGCCTGCCTGCTGACGTACGTCGCGGACGGGGCCGGGGCCGGGGCCGGGGGCGGCCGGGTGCACGTCTCGTCGAAGGGCTTCGGCTCCAAGTCCCTCGCGCTGAAGGAGGATCCGCGCAATCTCTACTGGCGCGCGGTCCACGGCCACGGGGTCGCGGCGGTGGCCGCGGCGCTGGCCGAGCGGCTCGGGGCGCGCCGGGTGGGTGTCTTCGGCGAGGTGTACGGAGCGGGGGTCCAGGACCTCGCCTACGGCGCGGACGGCCGCCGGGAGACGCTCGGGTACGCGGTCTTCGACGTGAGCGCGGAGATCGGCGGCGAGGTGCGCTGGCTGGACCCGGCGGCCGTGTTCGCCGGTGAACTGCCCCTGGTCCCGCGCCTGTACGAGGGCCCGTACGACGCCGCCCGCGTCCTGGAGACTGCCACGGGCCGCGAGACGGTGTCGGGCCGTGCCCTGCATCTGCGCGAGGGGGTCGTGATCCGCCCTGCGGCGGAGCGGTACTCGCCCGTGACGGGTGGGCGCGCCATCGCGAAGGCGGTCAGTCCCGCGTACCTGACGCGTAAGGGTGGCACGGAGTACGAGTAGCGGTGTACCCCGCTGCCGGGGTGGTGGGCGCCCGGTCTCACCCGCCCCGGCGGGTGCTCCTGCCGAACGGGCCTCTCCCACCCACCCGCCCGATCACCCCGCATCCGCCCCCGAACGAACAAGCTTTCCCGCCCACCCACCCGATTACCCCGCAGCGACAAGGGGTGGGGGGGTGGGGTGCTCCACATGGCAGGGGGTGGGTGGGGTGCTCCGCATGGCAGGGGGTGGGTGGGGAGCAGAAGCGAGTCATGGGGTGGGTGGGGAGCGGAAGCGAGACATGGGGTGGGTGGGGGAAACCGCACCTCAGCAGCCCCTGTCGTCCACCACCCTCACCCCGTCCGCGATCCCGACCACCAGGACCCGCGTCCCCTCCTCCAACGGACGCCAGCGGTGCGGCAGTTCGGCCGCGCAGTACAGCGTGTCGCCCCGGTCCAGGCGGTACACGGAGCCGTCCGCCTCCACCTCTGCCGAGCCGTCGGCCACGTACAGGATCTCGTCGTTGCGGTGGCGGTACTCGCGACCCCAGTCGTGGTCCCCGGTGAACTCCAGCGCGTGCAGCCGCTGATGGCCCCGGACCAGCGGGCGCATCCGGGCCTCGCCCGCACCCTCCCCACCCTCCCCCTCCCTCACGGAAGCCGACCCGCCGCGCACCACGTCCACCGGCCGCGGCGGATCCGCCGCGGCCAGGAGCTGGACGGCCGTCGTGTCCAGAGCGTCGGCGATGCGCTGCAGGGATCCCATGCTGGGCCGGGAGCGGCCGTTCTCCACCTGGCTGAGGAAGGGCGCCGAGACCCCCGCCCGCGCCGCCACGTCGGCCAGCGTCAGATCAAGGGCGCGGCGAAGCCTGCGAATCCCGGGACCGATCCGCGGAGCGCCCGCCTCACTCACGCCACTCGGCTCGCCCACCTCACTCGACTCGCTCGACTCGCCCGGCTCGCTCGATTCAGTCGTACCCATATCGCAAAGCCTATCTCTTGGGTTAACTTCTTCCGCACTGCTTAAGAAACTTAAGTAGCTGACAGCGAGTATCGGACAGCGAAAGGACACACCCATGCCCCCCGTGGACCAGAACCAGCGCCGCCGCCGCGGCACCGGCCTGATGGCCCTGGACGAGGACGCCAGTTACGGCGGCTACACCCTCTTCGCACCGCTCACCGGCAACGGCGAGGTCTACCTCATCGACGCCCACGGCGACATCGCCCACCAGTGGGACCTCCCGCACCGCCCAGGACGCCACGCACGGATCCTGCCGAACGGGAACCTCGCCTACAGCGGCGTACTGCCCGACGAGCCCGCGCTCTTCCCCATGTGGCACAAGTACCGCGGCGGGATCATGCAGGAGATCGCCCCCGACGGCACGGTCCTGCGCGAGCACCGCGACCGCTATCAGCACCACGACGCGCACCACTACGGCGACGGGCGGCTCCTCTACACCGCCCTCGAACCCCTGACCGGCGCGGACGCGGCAGCCGTACAAGGCGGCGTGCCCGGATCCGAGGCCGACGGCGGCACGGTCTGGGCGGACACCATCGTCGAGGTGGACGCCGAGGGGAACACCACCTGGGAGTGGAAGGTCTCCGAGCACCTCGGCCGCGCGGACTTCCCCCTCCACCCGGACTACGCCCGCGAGCACTACCCCCTGATCAACAGCGTCCTGCCGACGAGTGACGGCAACATCCTCGCCAGCTTCCGCTCGGTCTCCGCCGTCGTCGTCATATCCCGCGAGACGGGCGACATCATCTGGCGCTCCGAGCCCGGCGTCGTCTCCCAGCAGCACTGCCCCACCGAACTGCCGAACGGCAACTTCCTCGTCTTCGACAACGGCGTGTTCCGGCCGCACTGGGACGTGCCGTTCAGTCGGGTCATCGAGATCGAGCGCTCCAGCGGGAAGGTCGTCTGGGAGTACCACGATCCGGCGCGCGAAGCGTTCTTCGCGCCGTTCATGGGCAGCGCCCAGCGCCTGCCGAACGGCAACACCCTGATCACCGACTCCCCCGCGGGCCGCCTCTTCGAGGTCACCGCGGACGGCTATCTGTGCTGGGAGTACGTCGTGCCGTTCTTCGGCGGCTACGAAGAGGAAGAAGTCCGCAAGCTCTTCCCCTCCGAGCCCAACGCCGTCTTCCGCGCCTACCGCTACGCCGCCTCCGAACTCCCCTGGCTCACGCCCGCCCCGACGCCCGCACCAGCAAAGGGCTGACCCCCGTGGTCGCCCCCGTGGCCCCCGCGGTCGCTCCCGTCGACGAGCGCCTCCCCCTGCCCCGCCTCGCGCCGCTCGCCCTCCAGCACCTGCTCGCCGGGATCGCGGCCCCGGTCTCCTCGGTGATCCTGATCGGCACGACGCTGCGCCTGACCGCCGCCCAGACGGCATCGCTGCTCAGCGCCACGCTGGTGCTGTGCGGCATCGGGGCCCTGCTCCAGTCCCTCGGCGTGCGGGCGCTGCGTGTCGGTGCCCGGCTGCCGTTCCTGATGCTGCCGGGCGGGGCCGCGGTGGCGATCTTCCTGCAGATCGGGAAGGAGTACGGGCCCGCCACGGCATCGGGGTCCGTGATCGTCGCCGCCGCCTTCCTGATCTGCGTACTGCCCTTCTACGGCCGCATCGTGCGACTGTTCCCGCCCCTGGTGATGGGGACGACCGTCGTCCTGATCGGCATCAACATGATCAAGGTGACCGCGCCGATGGTGGCGTCGGGCCCCGGCCCCGGCTTCGCGACGCTCGGCGTCATCGCGGTCCTCTTCCTCGTCCTGCGGGGCGTATGGCGGCAGATGGCGGTGCTCCTCGGCCTCGTGGGCGGCACCGCCATCGCGCTCCTCCTCGGCACGGACATCCATCTCGCGTCCGGCGCCGCGTTCGCGCTGCCGGACCCGTTCCCCTACGGCGCCCCGCACTTCGACCTGCTCGCCGCGATCCCGCTGCTCGTCTTCGCGCTCGCCTCGCTCGCCGAGGCCACCGGTCAGACGGTGCTCAACAGCGAGGCGGTCGGCCGCACCCCGGACGCGGGCAGGGACGTACCGCGCATCGCCCGCGCCGACGCCCTCGTCTCGCTGGGCGCCGGTGTCTTCGGCACCTCGCTGATGGTGACCAGCGCCGAGAACATCGGCATCGTCCAGCTGACGGGCGTACGCAGCCGGTTCGTCACGGCCGGCGCGGGCGTGCTGCTCGTCGTCTGCGGTCTCTTCACCCCGCTGACGCGGCTGCTCGCCGCCATCCCCGAGCCGGTGGTCGGCGCCGCTGGCCTGGTCATCTACGCGGTGATCGCCGTGCTCGGCTTCAGCATGCTCTCCCGGGTCGACCTCACGCACGGCACCGACAGCATCGTCGTCGCCCTCGCCCTGGTCGTGGGGCTGCTGCCGGTGATGACCCCCGGCCTGTACGCACCGCTGCCGCCCTGGGCGCACACGATCTTCGGCAGCGGGGTGGCGGCGGGGGCGCTCGCCGCGGTGATCCTGAGCGCGGCCTTCCGCCACCTGGGGCCACGCGAACGGCCCGAGGTCACGGCACCCGAGGTCACGGCCCCAGAGACCGCAGCGCCCGAGACCACTAAGTCCGAGGGCGCCGCTCCACCAACAGACGGGAGCCGGTGAGGCGTTCGCCGAAGACGTCGTCCGGGTTGGAGAGCACGCACGTCTCCAGGGAGAGACAGCCGCAGCCGATGCAGTCCGTGAGGTGATCGCGCAGACGGCCCAACTGATTGATGCGCTCGTCCAGTTCCGAGCGCCAGGCCTCCGACAGGCGCGCCCAGTCCTCGCGGGTGGGGGTGCGCTCCTCGGGGAGCGAGTCGAGTGCCTCGCGGATCGTGGCGAGGGGGATGCCGACGCGCTGGGCGGCGCGGACGAAGGCGACGCGGCGCAGCGCGTCACGGTGGTAGCGGCGCTGGTTGCCCGACGTGCGGCGGCTGGAGATCAGGCCCTTGGACTCGTAGAAGTGCAGGGCGGACACGGCCGCGCCGCTGCGGGCCGACAACTGGCCGACCGTGAGCTCGTGGATCTTCTCTGGGATCTGGGGCACCCCTCACACCCTAATGGCTGATCCGTTGACACACGTCGGCGCACACAGCATGCTGAGCAAGCGCTTAGTTCGAATACTTTGAGGAGGCCAGGGACATGGCAGAGCCGAGGATCTTCGCGTCGCCCGACGACCTGCGTGCCGGGGTCGGCGAGCAGCTGGGACACAGCGACTGGCTGGAGGTCGACCAGAAGCGGATCGACCTGTTCGCCGACGCCACGGGCGACCACCAGTGGATCCACGTGGACGCGGAGAAGGCGGCGCAGGGCCCCTTCAAGACGACCATCGCGCACGGCTATCTGACGCTGTCGCTGCTGCCGAGCCTGGTGCCGCAGGTCATGCGGGTCGAGGGCATGAAGATGGGTGTCAACTACGGCACCAACAAGGTCCGCTTCCCCTCCCCCGTGCCTTCGGGTTCCCGGGTGCGGGCGACCGCCGTGCTCAAGGAGGTCGAGCAGACCAAGGACGGCGGCGTGCAGGTGACCGCCGTGGTCACCGTCGAGCGCGAGGGCAGCGAGAAGCCCGCCTGCGTCGCGGAGTCGGTCTCCCGCTACTACTTCTGAGCGCGCCCAGGGAGCTTCGGAGCTTCAGGACTCAGGAGACCCGCTCCTGGGCCCCCACCATCCGCAGCACGAGGTCGGCGTAGAGCGCGCCGACCTCGTCGGGCGTCCGGTGGCCCGCGACGTTGAACCAGCGGGCCACGTCGATGCAGAGCGAGAGCACGGCCAGCGTGGTGCCCGGCACGTCGGGGACGTCGAACTCCCCGTCCCGCACCCCGTCGTTGATCATGTCCCGCACGGCGGCGTCCGACTGGCGGCGCAGCGCGACGATCTCCGTGCGGTGCTCCTCGCCGAGCGCGTCGAGCTCGTACTGGACCACGCGCGCGGTGGTGTGGTGGTCGGCGTGCCAGCGGACGAAGGAGCGTACGGCCTCCGCGAGGCGCTCCGCCGCGCTGCCCGGACCGTCGGCCGCGGTGCGCAGGACCAGCAGGGCCTTGTCGTGGCCGATCCTGCTGATGCGGTGGAGCAGCTCTTCCTTGGTCTTGTAGTGGATGTAGAGCGCCGCCGGGCTCATGCCGGCGCGGCCCGCGATGTCCCGGGTCGTCGTCGCGTGGTACCCACGCTCGGCGAAGGCCTCGACGGCGGCGATCAGCAGCCGTCGCGCCGCATCAGGCGTGACCTCGCCCCATGGCAGGTCATCGCCCTCGGTCTTCTCCGCCGTGCTCATCGCCCACTCCTTCCGCCGGTCGGGAGGGACACCATACCCCTGACGGTGAGCAAGCGCTTAGGACGCCGGTCAGGCCACCGGCTTGAACGGGTCGTGTTCGGCGAGAATCTTCTCCAGACGGGCCTGGTCCACACGGCTGACGAGCTGGTCCGCCTCCTGTCTGTCCCTGATCACCTTGGCGAGGGTGAACGCGGACGTCGTCAGGTACAGGACGGAAATGGCGAGGAAGGCGCGGATCCAGCCGCTGACGTCGAGGCTGTAGATGCCGACCGCCGTCGCGCCGAGCGCCACGGCGAACGACGCGACCGCCTGACCGTAGTAGGCGGTGGTGCTCTGCTGCTTGACCGGTGTCTCACTCATGATCAGAGCCTCGCCCGGGAGCGGCGGCGCCACATCCGCTCCCGTACTCAGCTCCCGTACTCAGCTCACACGCTCAACCGGCGCGCTCAGAACGCCGAAACCCCCGTCAGCGCCCGCCCGATGACCAGCTTCTGGATCTGGCTCGTGCCTTCGTAGAGCGTCATCACGCGTGCGTCGCGCAGCAGCTTGCCCGCGGGGTACTCGTCGATGTAGCCGTAGCCGCCGAAGACCTGAAGCGCGTTGTTGGCGGCGCGCACCGCGGCCTCCGACGCGAACAGCTTGGCCTTGGAGGACTCCGTGGTGAAGGGCTGCCCGCGGTCGATGAGATCGGCGACCCGCCAGGTCAGCAGGCGCGCGGCGTCCACGTCCACCGCGATGTCGCTGATCAGCTCCTGCACCAGCTGGTGCCCCGCGATGGCCTTGCCGAACTGCTCGCGCTCGGTCGCGTACGTCACCGCCGCGTCGAGGGCGGCCTGGGCGATGCCCACGCACCCGGCGGCGACCGACATCCGCCCCTTGGCCAGCGCCGACATGGCGACCGAGAAGCCCTTGCCCTCGGGCGCCATCATGGCCGATGCGGGGACACGGACGTCCTGAAGGGCCAGCTCGGCGGTGGCCTGGCCGCGCAGGCCGAGCTTGCCGTGGATCGTGCGGCGGCTCAGGCCCGGGGTGTCGGTCGGCACGAGGAAGGCGGAGACGCCCTTGTGCCCGGGGGCGTCGTTCGTGCGCGCGAAGAGCAGCACGACATCGGCCCAGGTGCCGTTCGTGATGAACATCTTGGAGCCGTTGATGACGTAGTCGTCGCCGTCGCGCACGGCCTTCGTCGAGAGGTTTCCCGCGTCGGATCCGGTGCCCGGCTCGGTGAGCCCGAAGCAGCCGACGAGCTCCCCGGAGGTGAGCCCCGGCAGCCACTGCCGCTTCTGCTCCTCGCTCCCCCAGTACGCGATGGTCTTGGCCACGAGGCCCAGCGAGACCGACACGATGCCGCGCACGGACGAGTCGCCGCGCCCCAGTTCCTCGGTCACCAGGCAGTAGGCGAGGTGGTCGCCGCCCGAGCCGCCGTACTCCTCGTCGACGGTGAGCCCGAGGAAACCGACCTCGCCGAGCTTCTTCACGATGGACCGGTCGACGCTCTCGGCGCGGTCCCACTCGATGACGTGCGGGGCGATCTCGCGGGCCACGAAGTCCTTGGCCAGCTGCCGGACGGCGGACTGCTCCTCGCTGAGCTCCAGGTTCATCGGGGGCACCTCTTCGGATCGACGCTGCGGACCGGGATTTAAATTAGCACTGCTAGTTTCTTACGGCAGCCCTACTATGTGCCGCATGGCCCGACCGCGCAAGCCCCTCCTCAGCAGAGATCGCATCGTCGGGACGGCACGCGCGCTCGTGGACTCCGAGGGCCTCGCCGCCGTCTCGACGCGCCGCCTCGCGGCCGAGCTCGGGGTCAGCGGACCCTCGCTCTACAACCACTTCCGCACGAAGGACGAGATCCTGGAGGCGGTCGCGGACTCGGTGAGCGCGCAGGTCGACCTGTCGATGTTCGAGCCCGCCGACGAGCGCGACTGGCGTACGGCGCTGCACGACTGGGCCGTCTCCTACCGCGCGGCGCTCACCCTGCACCCCAACATCGTTCCGGTGCTGGCGAGCGGCCCCGGCCGCCGCCCGGCCGGACTGCGGCTCGCGGACGCGGTGTTCGGCGCGATGGTCGACGCGGGCTGGCCCGCCGCGCAGGCCACGTCGATCGGCGCGCTGATGCGCTACTTCATCATGGGCTCGGCGCTCGGCTCCTTCGCCGGCGGCTTCGTGGACGACGAGACCGCGTACGACCCGGCCGACTATCCGCACCTGGGCCAGGCCCACCTCCTGGCCGAGCGTCAGCAGGAGATCGACGAGCGGGCCTTCGAGACGGGCCTGCGGGCGCTGCTCGACGGGCTCGCGCTCCAGTACACGCAGGTGGCGGCGCCCGCCGGATGACGGTCCCGCGACCGCCGGGATGACCGCTCGGCGACTGCCCGGATGACCGTTCGGCGCACACCGAACGGTTCCCGGCGCATCCTTGGACCATGACGGATCCCGCCACCCCACGCCTCGCCGCGCTCGCCGGGCTCATCGCCGACGAGACGCGCGCCGCCTGCCTGCTCGCACTGCTCGACGGCCGGGCCTGGACCGCGGGCGAGCTGGCGCGGCACGCGGGGGTCGCCGCCTCCACGCTGAGCGAGCACCTGGGGAAGCTGGTCGCGGGAGGGCTGCTCACCGAGGAACGGCAGGGGCGGCACCGCTATGTCCGCCTGGCCGACGCGCGGGTGGCGCAGCTGATCGAGGATCTGACCGCGTACGTGCGGCCGGGCGGGGCCGCGGCCAGGCCGCCGCGCACGCTGCGGGAGTCCAGTGCGAGCGGGGCGATGGCGCGAGGGCGCACCTGTTACGACCACCTGGCGGGCCACTTGGGGATCACGATCACCCGGGCGATGACGGAGCGCGGACTGCTGCGGCAGGACACGGGCTTCGCCCTGACCGACGAAGGGGTCGGCTGGTTCGGGGAGTTGGGCATCACCCTGGAGCGCACCGGCAGGCGCCCGCTGGCCCGCGCCTGCCTCGACTGGACGGAACGCAGGCCGCATCTGGCGGGGGTCGCGGGCGCGGCACTGTGCCGCCACGCCCTGGACGCCGGGTGGTGCGTGCGGATCGGTTCGGAGCGGGCGGTCAAGGTGACACCGGCGGGGGCGCTGGCCCTGGAGTCTCACCTCGGTATCGCCGCACCCGATAAGTAGATGTAAGGTGCATCTGTCTTGTCGGGTGAAACATGGACGTAACACGGGAGCGAGCCGTGCGGCACTCAACGGATGCCAGGCGCCGACCACTTGGGGCCCTGCCCTTCGCCGCTCACGTCCTGCGCGGTCAGGCGCAGGTCACCTTCCTGCCCAGCGCGAGGGCAGGGGCAATCTTCTGCGTGGCGCTCTTCGCCGCGGGCTGGCAGTACGGCCTCTACGGCCTGGCGGGAACGGCCGTCGGCACGGCCACGGCGCGGCTCCTCGGTGCGGCGCACGACCGCGTGTCCACCGGCCTCGAAGGCTTCAACGCCTGCCTCACCGCGCTGTGTTTCGCCGTGTTCCTCGGCGCCGGGCACCTGTCCACGGCCGCGCTCGCCCTCGCGGGCTGCGTGGTGGTCACGGTCGTCACGGCGGCGGCCGTCAACCTCCTCGCCGTCTGGGACCTGCCCTCGCTCACGCTGCCGTACTGCCTGCTCGCGAGCGCGACGACCATCGCGGCACCTGGCTTCGAGCGGGTCTGGCACCACGGGGACGCCCTGGCGGCACTGACGCGCGCGGCGACGGGCCCGACCTCGCTCCGACTCGACGACCTGGCGCGGGCGTTCTTCGCGGACTTCGCGCAGATCTTCTTCATGCCGCAGTGGTACGTCGGTGCGGTGCTGCTCGTGGGCCTCTTCGTGGCGAGCCGTCGCGCGGGGGCCGTGGCGTGCCTCGGCAGCGCGGTAGGAATCGGTTCGGCGTGGGCGCTCGGGGCGCCGGCCGCGCAGATCGCGGACGGCACGATGGGATACAACTCGGTGCTCGTCGCGCTCGCGCTGTGCGGGGTCTTCCTCCCGGCGCGAGGTGCGACGCTCGCGTACGCGACGGTGGGCGCGGCCACCGCGACCGCCGTCAGCGCGGCGATGTCGGCGCTCCTCGCGCCGTCCGGCGGCCACACGTTCACCTGGCCGTTCGTCCTGACGACGCTCGCGTTCCTCGCGGCGGCCAAGTCCTTCTCGCGGCTGCGTACGACGCATCCGGCGCCGTCGGACGTGACGGCGCCGGACGTGTCGCCGACGGCCGGTGCCGTCAGCGGGAACTCGCCCGCCCCGCAAGCACCTTGATGGAGATCAGGGCGATCACCGCGAGGCCGATGATGTACGCGGCGACGGCCATCGACGTGCCCGTCGCCTCCAGGAGCAGCACCATCACGAACGGCGCGAGCCCGCCGCCGAACACGGCCGCGATCTGGTAGCCGAGCGAGGCTCCGGTGTAGCGCATCTCGGCCGTGAAGAGCTCCGCGAAGAGCGCGGCCTGCGGCCCGTACATGATGCTGAGGAAACAGCTGGTCACGAAGGTGCCGACGGCCAGCCACAGCAGCGAACCGGTGTCGATGAGCAGGAACATCGGCACGGCCCAGACCGCGAGTCCCGCGGCACCCAGGGCATAGATCCTCAGCCGCCCGATGCGGTCGGAGAGCGCCGCGGACGCCGGGATCAGGGCGAGCTGGGTGAGGCTGACGCAGAGCGAGACGGTGAGGACCGCACTGCGCTTCATGTCGAGTTCGCGGGTGGTGTAGTCGAGGACGCCGGTGATGATGATGTAGAACGTCGCGGTGTTCACCGCGAAGGAGCCGCCCGCCAGGAAGACCGTGCCGAGGTGGTGGCGCAGGATGGTGCGCAGCGGCGAGTTGCCCCCTTCGGCGCCCGCGCCCTTCTGGCTCTTCTCCTTCTCGGCGAGCGCGCGCTCCGCCTCGCGGAACTCCGGTGTCTCCTCCACGCGCGTGTGGATGTACCAGGCGAGCACGAGGACGAGGAGGCCGACCATGAAGGGCACCCTCCACCCCCATGCCTCGAAGGTGCTCTCGCTGGTGACGGCCCCGGCGATCAGGAAGACCGTGTTGGCGGTCACCACGCCGATGGGGACGCCCAGTTGGACCAGGCTGCCGTAGAGGCCGCGCTTGCCCTCGGGGGCGTACTCGGTGGCCATCAGCATCGCGCCGCCCCACTGCGCGCCGACCGCGATGCCCTGGAACACACGGAGGGTGACGAGGAGGATCGGCGCGGCGATGCCGACCGTCTCGTAGGTGGGGAGCAGGCCGATGCCCGTGGTGGAGAGGCCCATCAGGGTCAGCGCGAGGACCAGCATGGGCTTGCGGCCGCGCTTGTCTCCGAGGTGACCGGCGATGATGCCGCCGATGGGGCGGGCCAGGAAACCGACGGCGAAGGTGGCGAACGCGGCGAGCACTCCGGCGGACGAGCTGCCGGAGGGGAAGTAGAGGTCGCCGAGGACGAGGGCGGCGGCGATGCCGAAGACGAAGTAGTCGTACCACTCGACGGCCGAGGCGAGGGCGGCCGCGGTGGCCACCTTGCGGCGGTGGGGATCCGCCGGGCTCTGGTTCTCGGACTGAGCGGAGTCGGGGTGGGGGGCCGCTGAGGGAGCGGACGGTGCGGGGTCCATGCGGGTGCACACTCCGGTGGGTCCGGGGACGGGACAGGGGGTGGGCGTGTGATTGCAGGGACCGTACCGACCGGTGGGTATGTGGTCAACGGTTCGCGCAGGAGGTTCTTCCTCCGCTGCTCAAACGCCGGACGGGCTGGATTTCCAGCCTGTCCGGCGTTTGAGGACGAACTCGGCGAAGCCGGTGATCAAGGGCGCACGGGGCTCCGGGGCGGCTAGAACACCACCAGCGCCCGCCCGCCCTTGCCCGCCACCATGTTCTCGAAGGCCGCGGGGATCCCGTCCAGCGCGATCCGGTCGGTCACCAGGCCGCTCAGGTCGAGGCGCCCCGCCCGGACGTGCCCGGCGAGGACCGGCAGGTCGACCGCCGGGTCCGAGTTCCCGTACACGCACCCCGAGAGCGTCCGGCCCCAGTGGAAGATCTCCAGGGCGTTGAAGGTGACCTGCTGGTCCTTGCCGCCGATGCCGACCACCGTCGTACGCCCGCCGCGGCGCGTGGACTCCCAGGCCGTACGGATGGTCACCGCGCGCCCCACGCACTCCACCGCCACGTCGACGCCCTGGCCGCCGGTCAGCTTGCGGATGTCCTTCGCCGTCTTCTCCGAGGCGACCACGTACTCCGTCGCCCCCGCGGACCGCGCCAACTCCTCCTTCTCCGGGGAGACATCGACCGCGATGATCTGCGAGGCACCGGCGATCCGTGCCGCCTGGAGCGTCGCGAGGCCCACGCCCCCGACCCCGTAGACCGCCACCGTCTCGCCCTCGCGGACCTTCGCCGAGTGGTGGACGGCGCCGTACCCGGTGAGCACGGCGCAGCCCAGGAGCGCCGCATCGGTCAGCGGGACGCCGTCGGGAGCCGGCAGTACGCAGTTGCCCGCGACCACCGTCTCCTCGGCGAACGCGGCGACGTTCAGGCCCGGGTGGAGGTCGGTGCCGTCGGAGGCGCGCTTGGCGTACACGTCGGCGGCGCCGGCCAGCGCGTTCACGCACAGCCACACCTCGCCGAGCGAGCAGGGGTGACAACTGCCGCAGGACGGAGCCCAGTTGAGGATCACCTCGTCGCCCGGCGCGACATGCGTGACCCCTTCGCCCACGGACACGACCGTCCCCGCGCCCTCGTGCCCGAGCACGGCGGGCACGGGCACCCGCATCGTGCCGTTGGTCAGAGACAGGTCGGAGTGGCAGACCCCGGCAGCGGCGAGGCGCACCCGCACCTGGCCTGGGCCGGGCTCGGGCAGGTCGATCTCGGTGATCTCCAGGGGAGAGCCGACGGCGGGCAGAACAGCGGCGCGGACCACGGTGACGTACTCCTTGGATGCGGACTGGGTGCGGGCTGGGTGCGGGCTGGGTGCGGACGGAAAGGGGGATCAGAACTGGAGGGACTTCGTCTGGAGGTACTCCGCGAGCCCGTGCGGGCCCAGTTCACGGCCCACCCCCGACTGCTTGTAACCACCGAACGGGGCAAGGGGGTTGAAGCTGCCGCCGTTGATGTCGACCTGTCCGGTGTCCATGCGGCGGGCGAACGCGATCGCCTCCGCGTCGTCGGCCGCCCAGACCGCGCCCGCGAGGCCGTACACGGTGCCGTTCGCGATCCGCAGGGCCTCGTCCTCGTCCTCGTACCTGATGATCGAGACGACCGGGCCGAAGATCTCCTCCTGGGCGATCGTCATCTCGGGGGTGACGTCGGCGAAGACCGTCGGCTGGACGAAGTAGCCCTGCTCGCGCGGGGATTCGGAGCCACCGGCGACCACGCGGGCACCCTCCTCGACCCCCTTGTCGATGTAACCGCGCACGCGCGCCTGCTGCTTGGCGTTGACGACGGGGCCGATGCGGGCGCCGTACTTGGCCGCGGCGTCCGCCGCGAGCGAGACCGCCTCGTCGTACCGCGCGGAGTCCACCAGCATGCGGGTCCACGCGCTGCACGTCTGGCCGGAGTTGGACATGACGTTGGCGACGCCCGCCTTGACCGCCTTGGTCAGGTCGGCGCTGGGCAGGATGACGTTGGCGGACTTGCCGCCGAGCTCCAGGGCGACGCGCTTGACCGCGGCGCCCGCAGTCGCGCCGATCTGCTTGCCGACCGCCGTCGATCCCGTGAAGGAGACCAGGTCGACGCCCTCGTGCTCGGCGAGCGCCTGGCCCGCGACCGGGCCGAGGCCGGTGACGAGGTTGAAGACGCCCGCGGGGATGCCCGCCTCGTGCGCGGCCTCGGCGAAGAGCTGGGCGGTGAGCGGGGTGTCCTCGGCGGGCTTCAGGACCACCGTGCAGCCCGCCGCGAGCGCCGGGGCCACCTTGTTGACGATCTGGTGGAGGGGGTAGTTCCAGGGCGTGATCGCCCCGACCACGCCGACCGGCTCCAGGTAGACGGTGGAGTTGCCGATCTTCTCCTCGAAGGCGTACGTCGCCGCGAGGTCGGCGTACGAACCGGAGACCAGGATCGGCACGCCCGCGTGCACCATCTGCGAGAACGGGAGCGGGGAGCCGAGCTCCGCCGTCACCGTCTCGGCGATCTCGTCCTTGCGGGCGACCAGCTGGTCACGCAGCGCCCCGATGAGCGCGCCGCGCTCGGCGGGCGGGGTCGCGGCCCAGGAGGGGAAGGCCTCGCGGGCGGCTCGTACCGCCGCGTCGACGTCCTGTGCCGTTCCGGCGGGGACCTGGCCGATCGGCTGCTCGTCGGCCGGGTTCAGGACCGTGATCGTGTCCGTGCCGGCGGCGGGCCGCCAGGCGCCGCCGATGTACATGCCGTCGTGGGCCTTCATCGCACTCCTCAGGTACTCGTCCGCTAGTCGTCCGCACCCCAAACTAGCGCTGATAGTTTTTCGGCACCAGGGGCGTCGGGGGCGGGGCCGGAAGCAGCGCCGGAACCGGGGACATTCACCCCGGCTCGACACCTACCCCCACGAGCTCCCCCGGTATTCGATTTCGTGCATGTGACAGACACATGTCAAGGCGCCAACTCCCTTGATCTACGCCTGTAGAGCCGCCAGTCTGCTGTTCGCGCCGAGAGCGGAACGCACCGCTCCCGGCTGTGTGTGCGATCACGCACACGCCCCCACAGTTGCGCCGCCCGACCCAGGGCGCGCGCCGCCTATGAGGAGGACTCCCTCGTAATGGCAATGCTGCGCAGCAAGAAGACTGTGATCGCCGCGGCGATCTCGACCGCCACCGCCGCCACGCTGTTCGGTGCGGTCACCGCCCTTCCGGCCCAGGCCGCTCCCGCCGAAGGCACCGTGATCGGGGCCGGTTCGGCCGACGCCGTCAAGGGCAGCTACATCGTCACCCTGAAGAAGAACTCGGACTTCAGCGCCGCCTCGACCCAGGGCAAGGGCCTGATATCGGAGTACGGCGGCTCGGTGAAGAAGACCTTCAAGTCCGCCCTCGACGGATACACCGTGGAGCTGAGCGCGGCGGAGGCGAGACGTCTCGCCGCCGACCCCGCGGTCGCCACGGTCGAGCAGAACCAGCGGGTCAAGGCCGACGCGACCCAGACCAACGCTCCCTGGGGTCTGGACCGCATCGACCAGACGAGCCTGCCGCTGTCCGGCACCTACACCTACCCGGACACCGCGGGCTCGGGCGTCACCGCGTACGTGATCGACACCGGCGTGCGCATCACGCACTCCGAGATCAGCGGGCGCGCGGTGAACGGCTACGACGCCGTGGACGGCGACACCACCGCCCAGGACGGCAACGGCCACGGCACGCACGTGGCCACCACCATCGCGGGCAAGACGTACGGCGTCGCCAAGAAGGCCAAGATCGTGGCCGTCCGCGTGCTCGACAACAACGGCTCCGGCACGACCGCCGGTGTCATCGCGGGCATCGACTGGGTGACGAGCAACCACGCGGCGGGCGCACCCGCCGTGGCCAACATGTCGCTCGGCGGCGGGGCATCCACCTCGCTGGACAACGCGGTGAAGAACTCCATCGCCGACGGCGTCAGCTACGCGGTCGCCGCGGGCAACGAGGGCGTCAACGCCTCCTCGTCGTCCCCGGCGCGGGTCCCCGCGGCCATCACGGTCGGCGCCACCAGCAACACGGACGCCAAGGCCAGCTGGTCCAACTACGGCTCGGTCCTGGACATCTTCGCGCCGGGTGTCTCGATCAAGGCGGGCTGGAACACGAGCGACACCGCCACGAACACCATCTCCGGTACGTCGATGGCCACTCCGCACGTCGCGGGTGCCGCGGCGGTCTACCTCGCGGGCCACACCTCGGCCACGCCGGCGCAGGTCTCCTCGGCGCTGGTGAACGGAGCCACATCGGGCAAGGTCACGAGCCCGGGAACCGGTTCGCCGAACAAGCTGCTGAAGATCGTCCCGTAGCGGCTGGTCCGATCGGCTCGTAGTACCTCGTAGTACCCCGTAGTACCCCGTTCCCCGGAGGCAGCCGGCGCCTCCGGGGAACCTGGCGTCGTACACGGGCCCCGATGACCACCGGATCGTGGCACCGGGAGCGACGGGGCCTGAGCGGACCGTGGGCCATGAGCGGCGGATGCGGTGCGAGGTGCGGATGAAGCAGCCGGGCGGTTCAGCCCCTCCGGCGTTTGAGGAGCGGGGTCTGGGGCGGAGTCCCGGTTTCGGGAAGGGGTGGGCTTGAGGAAGGCCCCGCAGGGCTCCGCCTCAGCCCCAGCCCGGCCGCCACCAGCAACAGCCCGCCCAGCATCACGAAGGGAGCCGCGACCCCCGCCACCCCGGCGATGAGCCCCGCCCCGGCAGGCGCAGCCACCTGCCCCAGCCGGTTCCCCGTGAGCCGCAGTGCGAGAGCCGTGGACCGCGCCCCCTCCGGAGCCGCCTGCACAACCGTCGTCATCGACAGCGGCTGCCCGACCCCCAGACAGAACCCGAGCAGCACCAGCATCACCCCGAGCCCCCACACCGGCACGGGCAGCGCCACCCCCGCGCACAGCACGGCGGCCAGCAGACACGTGACCACGATCAGCACCGTACGGCCGAGAAGGTTGATCAGCGGTGTCATCACCAGACGGCAGGCGATCGTCGCGGCGGCCCGCAGCGAAAGGAGCACCCCGACCGTCGCGGGCGCGATGCCCCGGTGCTCACCGACCACCGGCAGGTAGGCCGTGAGGATGTCCGTGGCGGAGAGCACCGCGAGGCTGATGAAGATCCCCGCGGGGACGCCACGGGTACGCAGGATGCCGAGCACCGGGACCTTGTCGCCCCGCTCGGCCGAGGCTCCGGCGGGACGCACGTGCTCGATGCGCCACAGCGAGGTGAGCGAGACCGCCGCGACCGCTCCCGAGACGAGCAGGGCGAGGGAACTCGTGCGCCCCATGTCCCCGCCGATCAGGGAGCCCGCGGCGATCGGCCCGATCAGCTGCCCGAGCGAGGCGCCGATCGTGAAGTGGCCGAAGTTGCGGTCCTGTTCGTCGGGAGCGGACTGCCGCGCGACGATCGACTGGGCGCCGATCACGAAGCAGAGGTGGCCGAGGCCCATCACGCCGCTCCAGGCGGCGAGCGCGCCGAGCGAGCCCGCCGTGCCGCTCAGCGCGCACCCTCCCGCGATCAGGACGACGCCGACCGGGAGGAGCGGCGCGCACCGCCCGTGGTCGGTCCTGCGCCCGAGCGGCACGGCGGCGAAGAGCGGGAGCAGGGCGTACACACCGGCGATGACGCCGATCGCCCGCTCGTCGGCGCCCAGCGAGAGGGCGCGGTAGGAGACAGCCGGACGCGCCATCGACACCGCCCCCTGCGCGAAGCTGAAGGCGATGACGAGGCGCAGCAACCAGGCGCGGCCCGGTGTCGATGGCATCAGATGATGCCGAAGAGGATTCCGGAGCCGAGCACCACGAGCGAGGTGAGGACGGCCCATTTGACGGTGAACTTGGTGTGGTCGCCGAACTCGACCTTGGCCATGCCGACGAGGACGTACACGGCGGGCACCAGCGGGCTCGACATGTGCAGGGCCTGGCCCGCGATCGAGGCGCGGGCGATCTCCAGGGTGCTGACGCCGTGCGCCTGGCCCGCCTCGGCGAGGACCGGGAGGACACCGAAGTAGAAGCCGTCGTTCGACATGAAGTACGTGAGCGGCAGCGACAGGAGGCCGGTCACCAGGCCCATCTGCGGGCCCATGCCCTCCGGGATCGCGTCGACGAGCCAGGTGGCCATGCTGTCGACCATGCCGGTGCCCTGGAGGACGCCGGTGAAGACGGCGGCCGCGAAGACCATGCCGGTGACGTTGAGGACGTTCTCCGCGTGGGCGGCGATGCGGGCCTTCTGGTCCGGCATGTGCGGGAAGTTGACCGTCAGGGCGAGCGCGGCGCCGAGCAGGAAGAGGACCGGGATCGGCAGCCACTCCATGATCATGGCGGTGAGCAGGACCACGGTGAGACCGGCGTTGAACCAGTACAGCTTGGGGCGCAGGGTGGAGCGGTTGGGGTCGAGCCCCTGGAAGCCGTCGTCGTCATCGGCGTCGTCGGAGGCTTCGGAGACCTCGGAAGCGTCCGTTCCGGACCCCGCTCCCCCGGTGGTCTTCTTCGTGAGCGACATACGGCCGCCGGTGCTGCCGCCACCCGCACCCACCAGAACCGTCTCGCTCGCCGTCTCCTTCTCCAGGACCTCGTCGAGGGAGAGCGTGCCGAGCCGCTTGCGCTCCCGCAGGCCCAGTGCGTACGAGAGCAGGAAGACGGCCACGAGGCCCATGGCGAGCGCCGGGATCATGGGGACGAAGATGTCGGCCGCGTCGACCTTGAGCGCGGTCGCGGCGCGGGCCGTCGGTCCGCCCCAGGGCAGGGTGTTCATGACGCCGTTGGCGGTGGCCGCGACGCCCGTCATGACGACGAGGCTCATCTTGAGGCGTTTGTAGAGCGGATACATCGCCGAGACCGTGATCATGAAGGTCGTCGAGCCGTCGCCGTCGAGCGAGACGATGGCGGCGAGCAGGGCGGTGCCCACCACGATGCGCACCGGGTCCGCCTTGCAGAAGCGCAGGATGCCCCGGACGATCGGGTCGAAGAGGCCGACGTCGATCATGACGCCGAAGTACACGATGGCGAACATGAGCATGGCCGCCGTGGGCGCCAGATTCCCGACGCCTTCGAGGACGTAGTCCCCGAGATGGGCTCCCTTTCCTACGAACACGCAGAAGAGCGCGGGGATCAGCACCAGTGCCGCGATCGGCGACATCTTCTTCATCATGATCAGCACCAGGAAGGTGGCGATCATGACGAATCCGAGGATTGTCAGCATGGGGGCTACCTAACGTTCACCATCGAACTCCCACCAGGTCTGGCGGTCCGGTTGACGTTAGGACCCGCTTCGATCCGTTAACAAGATGTTGACGTGCGAGCAATAAGCGCAAAACTCCAGGTCAACGAGTTGCTGCCGGAGCTGCCTGCGCCGCCGCCGGAACAAGGGGTGTGAGGGTCACCGGGAATCCGTTCAGCACGGACGTCCCGGAGAGCGGGTCGAGGAGGGTCCCGTCCAGGAGTTGGTTCACATTGGCCCCGGGGTTCTCTGCCGCGACGGCGAGGCGCGTGCCGGGGCGGTCGTGACCCCAGCCGTGCGGGAGGCTGACCACTCCGGGGCGCACGGCGTCGGTCACCTCCACGGGGACGGTGAGCTGCCCGCCCGCGGCAGCCACGCGCGCGTGGCTGCCGTCCTCGATGCCGATGCGGGCCGCGTCATCGGGGTGGACGTGCAGGGTGCAGCGGTTGGTGCCGCCGGTGAGGGTGCGGACGTTGTGCATCCAGCTGTTGTTGGAACGCAGATGGCGGCGCCCTACGAGGACGAGCTCGTCCGGGGTGGCCCGCAGCGCGCCCGTGAGGCGGGGCAGGTCGTCCGCGATGGGGCCCGGGAGGAGTTCCACCCGTCCGCTGCGTGTCCTGAGGACCTGCGGGAGGCGGGATCGCAGCGGGCCGAGGTCGATGCCGTGCGGGTGGGCGAGGAGCCGCTCCAGGGTCAGGCCGTCCTCGCGTACGCCGAATCCGTCGCCGTAGGGGCCGAGCCGCAGCATGAGGTCGAGCCGCCGCTCGGGGCCGCTCTCGCCGGTGAGGAGAGCGGCGAGTTCCTTGGGGTCACGGCCGTGCACGGCCGAGTGCGGCTCGGTGACGGCCTTGCCGAGCGTCCTGTCGACGACCATCGCGTCGACGGCGGCCGGGTCGCCGCCGTGCATCCCGCTCGCGGCGAGCACGAGCCGGGCGAGGATCTCCGTCTCGGGGATCCTGCCGTCCGTCAGGGGCAGCGCGGCGGGAGTGTGGCGCACCTGGTTGTGTACGGCGAATCCGTTGAAGGCGAAGTCGAAGTGCGGGCTCTGGGAGGGCGGGGGCGGCGGCAGGACCACGTGGGCGTGGCACGAGGTCTCGTTCAGGTACGGGTCGACGCTCACCATGAAGTCGAGCGAGGCCAGCGCCTTGTCGAGGCGGTCGCCGTCGGGCGCCGAGAGGACGGGGTTGGCCGCGATGGCCACGACCGCGCGGATCGCGCCGTCGCCGGGGGTGTCGATCTCCTCGGCGAGCGCGGCGATCGGCAGTTCGCCCTTGGCCTCCGGGTGCCCGCTCACGCGGCTGTGCCAGCGGCCGAGCGCGAATCCCTTGCCGGGGCCCGCAGGGCGGGGCGCGCGGTCGGTGGCGGAGAGCGGGAACAGGGCGCCGCCGGGCCGGTCGAGGTTGCCGGTCAGGACGTTCAGGACGTCGACGAGCCAGTTGGTGAGGGTGCCGTAGGCGACGGTGCTCGCGCCCACGCGGGCGTAGACGGCGGCGGTGGGCGCCGCTGCCAGCTCGCGGGCGAGGGCGCGGATGGTGTCGGCGGGCACGTCGCAGGCCGCGGTGACGGCGTCGGGGGTGAAGTGGCGTACGGCATCGCGCACGGCGTCGACCCCCTCCACCTGCTCCTCCAGCACGCCGAGGTCGGTGAGTTTCTCCTCGAAGAGGACCTGGACCATCGCCGCGAGCAGCAGGGCGTCCGCGCCGGGCCGGATCGCGAGGTGCCGGTCGGCGAGCTTCGCGGTGCGGGTGCGGCGCGGGTCGACGACGGTGAGGGTGCCGCCCCGCGCGCGCAGCGCCTTCAGCTTGCCGGGGAAGTCCGGTGCGGTGCAGAGGCTGCCGTTGGAGTCCAGGGGGTTGGCGCCGAGCAGGAGGAGATGGTCGGTGCGGTCCAGGTCGGGCACGGGGATGGCGAACGGGTCGCCGAAGAGGAGCCCGCTGGAGACGTGCTTGGGCATCTGGTCGACGGTGCTCGCGGTGAAGACGTTGCGGGTGCCGATGGAGCTCAGGAGCACGGGCGGGTAGAGGCCGCCCGCCATGGTGTGCACGTTCGGGTTGCCGAGCACCACGCCGACCGCCTGCGGCCCGTACTGCTCGATCAAGGGGCGCAGCCCTGCGGCGACGGCGTCGAACGCCTCGTCCCAGCTTGCCTCTTGGAGTACGCCGTCCTTGCGTACGAGCGGCCCCTTCAGGCGGTCGGGGTCGGAGTCGGCCTCTCCGAAGGAGGCGCCTTTGGGGCAGATGAAGCCGTGGCTGAACACATCGTCCCGGTCCCCGCGCGCACCAGTCACGCGGGCGCCGTCGGCGCCGTCGGAGGGCCCTTCGATGGTGAGCGTGAGCCCGCAGGTGGCTTCGCAGAGGGGGCAGATACGCAGGGCGGTGCGGGCGGTGCTGGGCATGGAGGACCCTCCAGGGCGGCGGCGACGGCGCACGTGCGCTCTCACCATACCGACCGGTATGCATGCCGTCAGGCCCCCTGAGGGGTCAGGTCGCGAAACCGCGAGCCCTGCCCGCCCGGCCTCTCCCCCGCCCCATGGCCCGGTTCAGTCCAGTGACCCCGCGAAATACGAGTGCAGCAGGATCCGCGTCTCGTCGATCAGGTCGGGATCGCCCGACGGATGCGCGCGGAAGGCGAGTTGGAGGACCGCGTCCACCGCTTCGACACCGACGAGCACCGTGCGGCGCAGCTTCTTGTCCAGCGGCCGGTCGAGGTGGGCGGCGAGCAGTCCCGCCACCCGCTCGGCGACGTCCGAGTTGGCGTCGGGCATCGCGTCGGGGGCCGAGGGGATGCCGAAGTCGACCAGGCCGAAGCCGGGGACGCTGCGCTTCATCGCGAGGTACTCGTCGAAGGCCGCGTCGACGGCGCCCCGCCAGTCGCCGCGCTCCACCCCGGTCATGCGCGCCGCCACGCGCTCTCCGTAGGCGTCGAGATTGCGGTGGGCCAGGGCGTCGGCCATGGCCCGCTTGTTGCCGAAGAAGCGGTAGACCGAGCCGATCGGGACGCCCGCGCGCTGGGCCACGGCGCGGGTGCTCAGGCCTTCGTAGCCGACCTCGTCCAGGAGGTCGGCGCAGGCGTCGAGGATCCGGGTCAGACGCTCGGCACTGCGCTCCTGCACGGGCACGCGGCGCAGGGTTTTCGGGGGCGGCGGAGGCTTCTGCTGATCACGGTGGGACATCCCCGGGAGAGTAGAGCATTGTTCACATCCATGGATCCCCCTTGCGGAAGGAAAACGTGAATCCTACGGTGACCCATAGGAATCGTTGACGAGGGAGCGATGATGAGCCGGGAACACACCAGCGACGCGAGCCGTGCGGACGCCAGCGGCGCGCGCAAGACGGCGGAGGCACTGACGTACCTCTCCGGCTTCGGCAACGAACACAGCTCCGAAGCGGTGCCCGGCGCCCTGCCGCACGGCCGCAACTCACCCCAGCGCGCACCGCTCGGGCTGTACGCGGAGCAGCTGAGCGGCACCGCCTTCACCGAGCCCCGCGCGCACAACCGCCGCTCGTGGCTCTACCGCATCCGCCCCTCCGCCGCGCACCCCGCGTTCACGCGGGTGGACAACGGCACCCTCAGGACGGCGCCGTTCACGCAGGTCCCCGACCCCAACCGGCTGCGCTGGAACCCCCTCCCCGAGCCCGCCCCCGGCACGGACTTCCTCGCGGGCCTGTGGACCCTGGGCGGCAATGGCGACGCCACTCAGCGCACCGGCATGGCCGTGCACCTCTACCACGCCAACTCCTCCATGACGGACCGGGTGTTCAGCGACGCGGACGGCGAACTCCTCGTCGTCCCCGAGCGGGGCGGCCTGCTGCTGCGCACGGAGTTCGGGCTGCTGCGCGCCGAGCCGGGCGAGGTGGCGCTGATCCCGCGCGGGGTGCGCTTTCGCGTGGAGCTGCTCGACGAGAGCGCCCGCGGGTACGTGTGCGAGAACTACGGGGCGGCCTTCCAGCTTCCCGACCTCGGCCCGATCGGCGCGAACGGCCTGGCCAACGCACGGGACTTCAGGGCTCCGGTCGCCGCGTATGAGGACGACGAGCGGCCGGTCGAGGTGGTGAACAAGTTCTGCGGGAACCTGTGGCGGGCGACGTACGACCACTCGCCGCTCGATGTCGTCGCCTGGCACGGCAACCACGTCCCGTACGTCTACGACCTGCGCCGCTTCAACGTCCTCGGCACCATCAGCTACGACCACCCGGACCCGTCGATCTTCACGGTGCTCACCTCGCCCTCCGACACCCCGGGCCTGGCGGGCGTGGACTTCGTGGTCTTCGCGCCGCGCTGGCTGGTCGGCGAGGACACCTTCCGGCCGCCGTACTTCCACCGGAACGTGATGAGCGAGTACATGGGCCTGATCGAGGGCGCGTACGACGCGAAAGCGGAGGGCTTCGTGCCCGGCGGCGGCTCGCTGCACAACATGATGTCGGCGCACGGCCCCGACCGGGACACCTTCGACAAGGCATCGGCCGCCGAGCTGAAGCCGCAGAAGATCGACGACGGGCTTGCCTTCATGTTCGAGACACGGTGGCCGGTGACGGCGACCGAACAAGCAGCTCAGGCCTCCCATCTGCAGCGCGGATACGACGATGTGTGGGAAGGTCTGGAGCGCCATTTTCGAGACTGATTCGGAGAGACCGTGACCGCTTTCGCCCCGGACTCGATCGTCCTGAATCGCAAGCTGCCGCTCTGGTATCAGGTGTCGCAGTCCCTGCGCGCCTCGATACTCGGCCGCGTGCCCGACGCCCCGCTCCGGCTGCCCACCGAGGAGCAGCTGGCGGGGCACTACGGCGTGAGCGTCCTGACCATGCGCCAGGCGCTCAAGGAGCTCGAGGACGAGGGTCTGATCACCCGGCACCGGCGGCGCGGCACGTTCATCGAGCCCAGCGCCCACCGCGGCTCCCCGGTCCGGCTGCTCGGCTCGGTCGACGCGATCGTGGCCCAGCAGTCGGGCATGAGCACCCAGCTGCTCGCGCACGGCACGGCTCCGGTCTCCGGCGAACTCGCCGAGCACTTCCCGGATCTGACCGAGGTGGCGACCTACCACCGGCTGCGCAGCGACGAGAAGACGGGCGAACCGACCAACCACGCCCACAACTTCATCCGCCCCGAGCTCGCGGAGCGCATCGACCTGGACGATCTGGCGCGCTGGCCCATGACCAAGGTCCTGCGCGACGTCGTGGGCGTCCGCATCAGCCGCATCACCGACACCGTCGAGGCCACGCTGGCCGACCCGGAGACGGCCCGCCTGCTCGAAGTTCCGCTGCTCAGCCCGATCCTGCACTACACGGGCATCACCTACGACGCGGAGGGGCGCGCCCTGGACGTGGCGCGCATCCACTACCGCGGCGACCGCTTCTCCTTCACGGTCACCCTCGACGCGACGTAAGGGTCTCGACGTACGATGCCGGGCGTGACGCACGACGAAGCGGCGCTGCTCGCCGACCTCATGCCGTGGTCCGTCGCACCGCTCCGGCCGGGCCGCGGGTGGCCGATGGGGCCGGACGCCGCATCCCTCAGAGCCCGTTGGGCCGCGTTCCTGCGGGCGGACACCGCGGAGCGCGAGAAGCTCCTCTCCCCCTCGCGCTCGCGCACCCTGCACACCGCGGTCTCCCAACTCCCCGGCCACCAGGGCGCGACGCTCCCGCTGGCCGCCGAGTCGGGCCCCTGCCCCGATCCGGTGCGCGTCCTGCACGGCCCCTTCGACGAGCAGTGGCTGATCCCGGACCACCGGCTCATCGACGCCGCCCGCCCGGAGCTGTGGCGCGTCGCGGGCGAGGGGCAGCTGTTCCTCGTCGAGCAGGGGTACGTCACCGGCTCCGCGGGACCCGCGGTGCTCGCCTCCGCCGTGCTGCCGGACGGCCGCTCCCCCGCCGGACGGCCCGGACGCATCCGTCCGCTGTTCCGCCGCCCCGGCGGGCTCGAACCCAATGTGACGCCGGGGCTGCTCGGCCATCTCTCCGACGCCCTCGGCCAGGACGTCGCCGCCGGGGATCTGCTGGCCTGGACGCTGGCCGTGGCGGGGGCGTCGCCGGCCGGGTGCCGGGTGCCGCTGACGTCCGACGCCGCGATCTGGGCGCGGGGCACTGAGCTCGGGCGCCGGGTGCTCGCGCTCCAGGCACGCGGTGACGGGGCGCGGCCGAAGCTTCCGGGCGGACGGCGGCCCTACGTACGGGCTCCGCTGCCCGCCCGCCCCGCGGAGCTCTCGTACGACGCCGACGAAGAGGCGCTGTGCGTGGACGAGGGGCGCATCTCGCCGGTGCCGCAGGAGGCGTGGGACTTCGAGGTGAGCGGGGTGCGCGTGCTTGAGCTGTGGTTCGAGCGGCGCATGGCCGCCGGTGAGGCGGGCTCCCTGGAGGCGATCCGTCCCGCGGAGTGGCCGCAGGCGTGGACGTCCGAGCTGCTCGAACTCATCACGGTGCTCGCACTGCTGGCAGAACTCCGGCCGCTGCAGGAGGAGTTGACGGAGTCGCTCAAGGAGGCAGGTCCCGGCATCCCGGCCGACGCACTGCGCCGGGCTGGCGTGCTTCCCGCACCCGACGCCGCGCGGCGCCCCGCATCGGTGCTCGACCACCGCGAGGAGGGCCCCGGCGGCCAGTTCGCCCTGATCTGAGCCACCGGGCGCCGCGCCCCTCCGGGGCGCTCCTCTAGCCCTGCCCGCCCTTCCGGACCCCGCCCGACCCGAGCAGCGCCACCAGACCGGCGACCTGCAACAGGGCGAGTACGGCGACCCCGGTACGGAAGCCTGCCGCTCCCCCGCCGCCCACGCCGTACGCGAGCGCCGCGATCGCGGGGCCGACCGTGAAGCCGAGGGTGCGGAAGGTGTTGCCGATGCCGCCGATGGTGCCCACCAGGTCGGGCGGTGCGGCGGACAGGAGCGAGGCGTTGACCGGCGTGCCGAACAGCGCCTGCCCCACGCCGATCAGGGCGAGCCGCCAGGCGATGTCGAAGAGCCCGGCGCCCGAGCCGAGCGTCAGCATGCTCAGCAGGCCGCCGATCACCAGGATCAGTCCCGCCGCCCCCAGGAGCCTGCCGGGCAGCCGGTCGGCGAGCCGGCCGCTGACCGGCGAGCAGAGGGCCACGGCGCCGATGAAGAAGACCATCGCGAGGCCGGTCGTCGAGGCGCTCCCGTGCAGGACGTCGGCGACGTAGAACGGCAGCAGGAAGTAGGAGAGCCCCACGAACGTGCCGGTCAGCAGGAGCGAGAGGACGGGCAGGCCGATGGCCCTGCGCCGCAGGAGCCCGGTCACCGGGCGCGCCGAGCGCAGCCGCGTCCACCACACCGCGAGCGCGGCGGCGGCCACCGAGAACACCGCGGCGACGACGGGCTGTTCGGCCTCGATCCGGTCGAAGGCCACCAGGAGCGCGGTCACCGAGCCGCCCAGGACGAGGCCGTCGCCCACCAGGGACCGGTCGGGCCGGGTCAGCCCGCCGCCCGTGGACGGGATGAAGCGCGCCCCGAGCCAGATCACCACGATCAGCACCGGCACCTTCATCAGCATCACGGGCCGCCAGCCGTACGCGTCCGCGACGAACCCGCCGAGGGACGAGCCGCCCATCGAGCCGATCGGCATGATCGTGGCGATGTAGCCCATCGCGCGGCCCCGCTGCTCGGGCCGTACGACCGCGGCGACCACCGGCAGGTAGACCGCCACGGCCACGGCTCCCGCGACGCCTTGCAGGACGCGGGCGGCGAGGAGCACGGGGAGGTTGGGCGCGAGGGCCGCGAGGATGCTGGTGAGCCCGATCGCCGGTACGGAGAAGAGGAACACGGCACGGAGGTCGACCCGGTCCGTCCACCGCCCCGCGGGGATCGCGAGAGCGGCCGTGGGCAGGGCGTAGGCGAGGAGCACCCACTGGGTCGCCGAGGTGCCGACACCGAGGTCGGTGCCGATCGCGGGCAGCGTCACGGAGGAGAGGCTCAGCTCCAGGGTGACCATCAGCATGGCGAGGGCCATGACGGCGACCGGCGTCCAGCGGGTCTTCGTGAGGGCGGTCTCGGCGGGGGGTGCGGTGTCACAGGTCGCGTGCGTCATGGGGTCGACGCTAGGAACAGGGGCCTGTGCGCCGCCTCTGTCGTACGACTGGGAATGACCGGGCGGACGGAACCCGGTCGGACCCCGGTCGGACCCCGGTCACCGCCCCGTCATGATCCCGGTCGTCCGACAGAGGCCGCGGACCTGGGTCGTTCCCTAGATTTCCGGGTGTCAGCACGACACCGAGCACGGACACCGGCACACCGGCCACGGAACCAGGGAGGACCCCATGACCACGACCAGGACCACATCCACGACCACGACCACGACCACGCAGCGCCTTCGGGTGGCGGTCATCGTCGGCAGCACCCGCGAGGGCCGCTTCGCGCCGACCGTCCGCGACTGGTTCGTCTCGGTCGCCGCACAGCGCGACGACATCGCAATCGACGTGATCGACCTGGCGGGCGGCGAGCGCCCGGAGATCCTCGGCAGCGAGGTCGCCCCCGTCGTCGGCTCGATCACCCCGCGGCTCGCGGCGGCGGACGCGTTCGTCGTCATCACGCCGGAGTACAACCACAGCTTCCCGGCCGACCTGAAGCACGCGATCGACTGGCACCTGGACGAGTGGCGGGCGAAGCCGGTGGGCTTCGTCTCCTACGGCGGTGTCGCGGGCGGGCTGCGCGCGGTGGAGCAACTGCGCCTGGTCTTCGCCGAACTGCACGCGCCGACCATGCGCGACACGGTCAGCTTCCACGGCGCGTGGCACCGGTTCGGCCCGGACGGGCAGCCGCACGACGCGGAGGGCCCGGCCGGTGCGGCGAAGGTCATGCTCGACCAGCTCGCCTGGTGGGCCGTGACGCTGCGCGACGGCAAGGCGGCCCGCGCCTACACGGCGTAGCCCCGCGCACCCCTCTTCTTCCTTACGACGAAAGCGAGTTGACCATGCGAGCGATCCGACTGCACGCCTTCGGCGGGCCCGAGAACCTGCGCCACGAGGAGGTCGCCGACCCGGTGCCGGGCCCCGGCCAGGTCCGTATCGCCGTCGAGGCCGCGGGAGTCCACCTCCTCGACACCGCGCTCCAGAAGGGCGCGGCCGACGAACTTCCCTTCCCGATCCCCGAGTTGCCGATGACGCCGGGCCGGGAGGTGGCGGGCGTCGTCGACGGCCTCGGTGAGGGAGTGGACCAGGAGTGGCTCGGACGGCGGGTGGTGACGCACCTGGGCCTGGTCAACGCGGGCTACGCGGAGCTGGCCGTGCGCGAGACGGACGCGCTCTTCCGGCTGCCCGACTCGCTCTCGTACGAGGCCGCGATCGCCATGGTCGGCACCGGCCGGATGGCGCTGGGCATCCTGCACGTCGCCGCGCTCGAACCGGACGACGTGGCGCTGGTGACGGCCGCGGCGGGCGGCATCGGCACGCTCCTGGTGCAGGCCGCGCGGAACGCGGGCGTGACCGTGGTGGGCGCGGCGGGCGGCCCCGAGAAGACCGCACGGGTGCGGGAACTGGGCGCGGACGTGGCCGTCGACTACAACGAGCCCGACTGGCCGGAGAAGGTGCGCGCGGCGCTCGGCGGCCGCGAGGTGAGCGTCGCCTTCGACAGCGTGGGCGGCGAAGCGGGGCGTGCCGCGCTCGAACTCCTGGGCTTCGGCGGCCGGTTCGTGATGTACGGATGGTCGTCGGGCAATCCCACGGAACTGGGCACCAAGGATCTCCAAGGTCGTCTCCTGACGGCGACGTACGCCCTGGGCCCGCGGATCGCGCGCGTCCCCGGGGGCCTGCGCGGCCTCCAGGAGCGGGCGCTCGATGAGGCGGCGCGCGGCACGCTCGTACCGGCGGTGACGACGTTCCCGCTGCGGGATGCGGGAGCGGCGCACGCCGCGCTGCTGGGGCGGGGGACGGTCGGCAAGGTGGTCCTGAAACCGTGACCGGACGAGAACTCCGATGACTCAGCCAGCTCGATGACTCAGCCGACTCAAGGGAGAACCTCATGACTGCCACTGCTCCGACGACGATGCGCGCCGTCGCGTTCACGGCCCACGGCCCGGCGGAAGTACTGCGCCCGGTGGACCTTCCCGTCCCCGAGCCAGGTCCTGGTGAGGTCCGTGTGCGGGTAAGGGCGGCGGGGGTGATGCCCTTCGACATCGGGCTGCGGGAAGGGGTGATCAGACCGCCGGGGGCGGTGTTCCCCGTCGTGCCGGGCAACGAGTTCGCGGGGACGGTCGACGCGCTCGGCTCCGGGGTCACGGGGTTCGGGCCGGGCGATCCGGTGCTCGGCTTCTCCCTCCTCGGTTCGTACGCGGAGTACGTCGTGGTCCCGGAGGAGAATCTGGTCGCCAAGCCGGACGTGATGGGGTGGGCGGAGGCGGGCGGCTTCTCCGGGAACGCGCAGGGCGCGCACCTGGCGCTCGGCGCGATGCGCGTGGGTCCCGGCGACACGGTCCTGATCAACGCCGCTGCGGGCGGACTCGGCACGCTGGCGGTGCAGTTGGCCAGGGCGTGGGGCGCGACGACGGTCATCGGCACGGCGAGCGAACCCAACCACGACCATCTGCGGGCGCTGGGCGCGATCCCCGTGACGTACGGCGATGGCCTGGAGGAGCGGGTGCGTGCGATCGCCCCGGAGGGCGTGGACGCGGCGCTCGACGGGGCGGGGGCGGAAGCGCTGCGCGCGTCGGCGGCGGTGGCCAAGTACCCCGACCGGGTCATCACGATGGTCGCGACGGAGGAGGCCCGCCGCCTGGGCCTCCCCGAACTCGCCGGCGCGAGGACCGCGTCCCGCCTGGCGGAGATGACCGAGCTGTACGCGAAGGGGGCGCTGCGGCTGCACATCCGCGCGGAGTACGCGCTGGAGCGGGCGGCGGACGCACAGCGGGACGTGGAGCGGGGGCATGGTCGCGGCAAGGTGGTCCTGGCGGTGGGCCGTTGACCCACGGATCTGCTGCCCCGGGGCTACGCCTCTGCCCCCGCGGGCCGACGCCACCAAGGCTTCGCCTCTGGACCGCTGTTCTGCTGCGCCCGTCAGGTGTGACCGCCTGGACCGCCGCTTCGCGGCGGATGTCTCCCGCCCACCCACCCGTCTACCCTCCAGGGCAATCGCGTGGGTGGGCGGGAAAGATCCGGCGCGAAACGGCGGCCCGGAAAGCCCCCCGGCGAACACGGCGGCACCGGCCCCAAGCAGCCGCCCGCAAGGAGGCACCCCCGGCACCCGGTTCCCCGCAGCCCGCCGCGAGGCGCCCCCGCCCGTTAGGGTCGGTTCATGCTCTACGGACGCGCCGGCGAAACCGCTCAGCTGGAAGAACTGCTGGCCAAGGCCCGGCAGGGACACAGTGCCGCCCTCGTCGTACGAGGAGAGGCCGGCATCGGCAAGTCGGGGCTCCTCGAACACGCCGCTCTCCAGGCCACCGCCCACGGCATGCGCCTGCTGCGGGCAACCGGCATCGAGGCCGAGAGCGAACTCCCCTTCGCCGGACTCCACTTGCTCCTGCACCGCGTCACCGACCGGATCGACGACCTGCCTCAGCCGCAGGCCAAGGCCCTGCGCGCCGCACTCGGCCTCGCGACCGGTGACGCGCGGGCCGACCGCTTCCTCATCGGCCTCGCCGTGCTGACCCTCCTGGCGGACCTGGCGGGCCCCTCCGAAGAGGGCTCTCTCCTCTGCCTCGTCGACGACGCCCAGTGGCTCGACCAGGCCTCCGCCGACGCCCTCCTCTTCGCCGCCCGGCGCCTCGCCGCCGAAGGCGTCGTGATGGTGTTCGCGGCCCGCGACGCGCACGCACCGCCCTTCCCGGCCCAGGGCCTGCCCGAGCTGCGGCTCACCGGACTCGACGACGAGGCCGCGGGCGAACTCCTCGCCGAGCACGCGGGGGATCTGCCCGCCTACGTACGCGAGCAGATCCGCAGCGAGTCCGGCGGCAACCCGCTCGCCCTGCGCGAGCTGCCCGCCGCCCAGCGCGAGGGCCACATACCCGCCTACGGCCACCACTTGAGCTCCCTGCCGAGCCACTCCCGCCTCCTGCGGACCTTCGCGGACCGGATGTCCGCGCTGCCGCGGGCCACCCGTTCCCTGCTGGTGGTCGCGGCGGCGGAAGGCACCGGCGATCTGACCGTGACGGCGGCCGCCGCGAGCAAGCTCGGCGCCACCGTCACCGATCTGGAGCCCGCCGAGCGCAAGGAGCTGCTCAGTCTCGACGGCGGGCGGCTCACCTTCCGGCACCCCCTGATCCGCGCCGCCGCCTACCAGAGCGCCCCGGTCGGCGACCGCATCGCCGCGCACCGCGCGCTCGCCGACGCACTGCCCTGCGTGGGCAACATCGACCGCAGGGCCTGGCATCTGGCGGCCGCCACCACGGAGCCCGACGAGTACGTCGCCGGGATCCTGGAGCAGACCGCCGAACACGCCAGGGCCCGCGGCGGCTACGCGGCCGTCGCCGCGGCCTGCGAGCGCGCGGCCCAGCTCAGCCCGGACGGCACCCACCGTGCCCGGCGTCTCGCGCTCGCCGCGTCGGCCGCCGCGGACGCGGGCCAGAACGAACGCGCCGCCGAACTCGCCCTGCGCGCAGCCCCGCACCTGACCGACCCGGCCGTCCTGGCGCAGCTCGCGCAGGTGCGCGCCGCCGTCGCCCGCGAGCAAGGGCGCCTCGACGCCTCGTACTCGGTGCTTCTCGACACGGCCGCCGAGATCGCCCCGCACACGCCCGAGACGGCGGCGTTCATGGCGTACGAGGCGATGACCGCGGCCTGGCTCTCCGGGCACCGGCAGTCGATCGACGAGATCAGCGCCCGGCTTGCCGGACTCGACCTCAAGACTCCCCCGCACGCCCTGCCCTACCTGCCCGCCGCACAGGGCCTCGCCCGGCTCGCGGCGGGCGACCCGGGCAGCGGACTCCCGCCGCTGCGCGCGCTGTTCGACAGCCTGCGGGCCGAGCGCCACGACCGCGGGCACACCCTGCGCGAACGCGTCTCGATCGCCTCCTGGTTCGCGCCGCTCGGCGAGCTGGAAACCGGCAACGACCTCGCCGCCGAGCTGGACCGGGAGTGCCGCGAGCAGGGCGCGCTCGGCCCGCTGCCGCTCGTGCTCCTCATGCGTACCCGCGCGCGGATCTTCCTGGGCCGCCACAGCTGTGCCCTGACGGGCGCCGCGGAAGGGCTGCGGATCGCGCAGGACACCGGACAGCCGCACTACGTAGGGCAGTTGTCGGGCGTCCTCGCCTATCTCGCGGCGCTCGAAGGCGACGAGGAGCGCTGCCGTGAGCTCGCCGCCAAGGGCGAGCTGCGGCAGGTCATGCCGGGCCAGGTGTGGGGCGGGATCGCGATCGCGATGCTGGAGCTGGGACTCGGCCGCCACGCATCAGCCCTGCGTGCGTACGAGGACGTCGCGGCGAGCCCGTCCGGCCACACGATCGTCGTCCTGTACTGCGTGCCGGACCGGGTCGAGGCCGCCGTGCGGGCCGGACGGGCCGATTCCGTGCGGGAGCCTGCGAGGGTCTTCGCCGAGTGGGCCGACCGCACGGGGGCGGCCTGGGCGCGGGCCCTCGCCGCCCGCTGCCGCGCGCTCCTCGCCCCGGAGGCCGAGGCAGGAGCGGCGTACGAGGAAGCCATCGCGCTGCACACCGACGACGGCCGCCCCTTCGAACGGGCCCGCACGGAGCTGCTCTTCGGGGAGTGGCTGCGCCGCGCGGGCCGCAGGAGCGAGGCCCGTACGCCGCTGCGCTCGGCCCTCGACACCTTCGAGCTGCTCGCGGCGCCGCCGTGGGCCGAGCGGGCCCGCGCCGAACTGCGGGCCACCGGCGAGAGCCGGGCGCGGCACACCGGCGACGCGGCGCCCCTGGAACGGCTCACCCCGCAGGAGCGGCAGGTCGTGCGGCTCGCGGCGACCGGCATGACCAACCGGGACATCGGCGCCCAGCTCTTCCTGTCGCCGCGCACGGTGGGCTACCACCTCTACAACGCCTATCCCAAGCTGGGCGTGGCATCGCGCGGCGAGCTCGGCCGGCTCGAATTCCGGGACCAGGAGGAGGCCCCGGCGTGAGCGGCGGCGTCGGGCCCGAAGGTGCCGCTCAGGCGAACGAGTCCAGGAGCCGGTTCATCATCCGCTCGAACAGCTCGTCGGCGTCCCCCGGCGCGGGCCCCTCCGTGAGCGCCGCCGCGAGCCGCGGATAGGCCCCGTCGGCGACCTGCCCGGCGAGATACGCGAACCGCACCTGCTGCTCCTGCTCCTCCGTCCACGGCAGGGCCCGCGCGCGCTCCGCCATGGCGAACTCGTTGACGACGTACGTCATGACCGAGCCGTTGACCATCCCGATGAGTTCCATCTTGGTGCCGTAGGGCGCGTCGAGCCCTTCCAGGGCGCCGAGGCAGTGCTCCAGGTAGCGCAGGGCGTTCGGGCTGAAGCCGTAGAGCGCGGACATGATCCGCGGCAGCCACGGGTGGCGCCGCATCATGGCGCGCGTCTGGCGGCCGAGCGCCAGCATCTCCGCACGCCAGTCGCCGTCCCCCGGTCCCGCGGGCAGCTCGTACTCGCCGCTCACCGCGTCGACCATCAGCTCGTACAGGTCTTCTTTGCGCGGTACGTAGTTGTAGAGCGACATGGTTCCGCAGCCGAGCTCGCCCGCGACTCTCCGCATGGAGACCGCTTCGATGCCGTCCGCGTCGGCGATGCGGACGGCTGCCGCCGCGATGTCCGCCCTGCTGTACGCGGGCTTCGGGCCACGGCCCGCACGCTCGGGGCGCGCCCAGATCACTTCCGGTTCGGCCGCTCGGCCCGCCATTGATCATCACCTCGCCCTCCATGTTAGTTACGTACAGCGTACGTAGTGAGGTACCGTGCGGACATGACTTCTACGTACGCTGTACTTAGTGAAGGTCTGGAGAAGCGCTTCGGGGACGTCCACGCCCTGCGAGGGCTCGACCTCGCCGTTCCCGAGGGCACTGTCTGCGGGCTGCTCGGCCCCAATGGAGCGGGCAAGACGACGGCGGTGCGGCTGCTCACCACGCTCCGGACACCGGATGCCGGGACCGCGCTCGTCGCGGGGCACGACGTGGTGCGGGAGGCCGCCACGGTGCGGCGCCTCATCGGGGTGACCGGGCAGTACGCCTCCGTCGACGGGGATCTGACCGGGCGGCAGAATCTGCGGCTCTTCGCCCGGCTGCTGCGGGCGCCGCGGGCGCGGGGCGATGAGCTGCTGGAGCGGTTCGGCCTGGTGGACGCCGCCGACCGTCCCGCTCGCACCTACTCCGGCGGGATGCGGCGGCGGCTCGACCTCGCGGCGAGTCTTCTGGTGCGGCCCCGCGTCCTCTTTCTCGACGAGCCCACCACCGGGCTCGATCCGCACAGCCGGGGCGGCATCTGGGAGGCCGTACGGGACCTGGCCGCCGAGGGGACGACCGTGGTGCTGACCACGCAGTATCTGGAGGAGGCGGATCAGCTTGCCGACGAGGTCGTCCTGATCGACGGGGGGCGGGCGGCGCATCGCGGTACGCCCGCCGCGCTGAAGGCGCAGATCGGCAGTTACGTCGAGGTCGTCCTGGCGCAGGACGCGGCGGCGCAGGCGCTGGTTGCTGCCGCGGTCGTGCTCGACCAGTTGACCGGCTCCGAGCCCGTCCTCGACGCGGTGCGCCGGACCGCGGGGGCGGTTGCCCTCGATCCTTCGCTGACGCTGCCCCGGATCGTTCGTGAGCTGGACTCCGCCGGAGTGCCTGTCGTCGACGCGACGCTTCGGGCCCCGACTCTCGACGAGGTCTTTCTGCGGCTCGTCGCTCGCGTCTCCTGAACCGCCGCTTCGCGGCGGATGTTTCCCGCCCACCCACCCGATCACCCCGAAGGGGATCCCCTTGAGCGCCATCCTCTACGACGGCACCGCCGTCCTCGGCCGGCATCTTCAGCGCATCAGGCACGCGCCCGCCATCCTCCTCATGACGCAGACGATGCCCATCGTCTTCCTGCTCTTCTTCGGCTACGTCTTCGGCAGCGCCCTGGCCATGCCCGGCGCCGACTACCGTGCCTTCCTCGTCCCGGGCATGCTCGTCGCGACCGCCGCGAACGGCATCATGACCGGCATGTTCACCGCCGCCCAGGACTCCCACCGGGGCGTCATGGACCGGTTCCGCACGATGCCCATGAGCCGCTCGGCCGTCCCGCTCGGGCAGGCCGCCGCCGATCTGCTGACCACGGCCGTGGGGCTCGTACCGCTGATGCTCGTCGGGGTCGCCATGGGCTGGCGGATCGAGGGCGGCCCGCTCCAGGCCCTGGGCGCCTTCTTCCTGTTGCTGCTCTTCCGATTCGCGACGACCTGGGTCGGCATCCTGCTCGGGCTCGCGTCGCAGAGCGAGGAGGCGGCGGGGCAGCTGGGCGGCGCGACGTTCATGCTGCCGCTGCTCTCGAACGCGTACATCCCCGCCGACGGGCTCCCCGGGTGGCTGCGCACCATCGCCGAGTGGAACCCGATCAGCGCGGTGGCCACAGCGGTGCGCGATCTGTGCGGCAACGCGCCCGTGCCGGAGGGTGCCGCCTGGCCGGTGGCGCACCCCGTGGCCGGGGCGATCCTCTGGTCGCTCGCGCTGCTCGCCGTGTGCGTGCCGCTCGCCGTCCGCCGGTACACGCGCGGGGGACGGTGAGCGGACGGCCGCGCTCTCCTGCGGTGCGGACTACTTCTGGGGTTCGAGCTCCGGTCCCAGCGAGGAGAACTTCTCCTGCGAGACGACTCGCTTCGGCGGCCACGTGATGTTCGCGGGCGGCCACTTCTGGCCCGTCTTCTTCAGGAACCACGCCGGGGGTTCGTACATCGGCGGCTCATAGCCGTCCGGCAGCGCGGTCTTCCAACTGACGCCCTTCGTACGGTCCTTGAACTCGTCCTTGACCGCTTTGAGGCGCTCGGGCTGCGTGATCAGGTCGACCGCGGTCGCCGCCAGATACTTCGCCGCGGCGATCACCGCGGCCTGGCCGGGTGCCGCCGCCGCGCAGGCGGCGGTGGACCAGGTGTGCATCTTGGTGCCGATGGGGGCGAGCGCGGCGCCCATCGAGACGGTGGGGACGTTCCAGCTGATGTCGGCGACGTCCGTCGAGCCGCCGCCCATGAACACCGGGTTGGGCGGGGTCAGTTCACCGACCTTGTCGTGCATGCCCTTCTGGGGAAGGCCGAGGGACTCCTGGAGCTCCTTGGCCAACTCGTGGGCCTCGTCGGGGAATTGGGGCGGACCTATCTCCCGCATGTTCGCGTGCAGGAGTTCGGCGAAGGCCTTGGCCGGGAGCTGGTTCCAGCAGGCCGAGGTGATGCGGTGGCGGACGGTCGTCTGCGACGCCTTCGCGGCCGCCTCGGAGACCGCGATCACCTTGTCGAGGAGGACCTGGACGCGGGCGGGGCTGCCTTCGCGTACGTAGTACGAGATCTCGGAGATCTCCGCGGTGACGTTCGGGATGTCACCGCCGTTGTTGATCACCCAGTGCAGCCGGCCGCTCGGCGCGAGGTTCTCCTCGCGCAGGAACTCCGACATGGTCGCCATCATCACGGCCGCGTCAAGGGCGGACTTGTTGCCGAGCGGGGTGCCGCCGTGCCCGGCCACGCCGAGGAAGGTGAAGGTGACGGCGGTCATCGCGGTGGTACTGCCCCAGCCCGTCGCGTTGGCCGTGGAGGGGTGCCAGTCCAGGAACGCGTCGAGGCCGTCGTACACACCCTTGCTGACGGCGTACGTCTTGCCGATCAGCATCTCCTCGGCCGTGGAGCCGAAGAACTTCACGGTGACGGGGAGCCGGTGCTTCTTGGCGGCCTGCGCGACGGCCGCCGCCGCTGCCGCCGCCGCGGTGCCGAGCGCGCTGTGGCCGCAGCCGTGGCCGGGGCCGTAGCTGGGCGCGAAGGGGTCGTGGATGTACTCGCGCGGATCGTGGTGACCCACGCCCTTGTTCTGCGAGAGGCCGGGCAGCGCGTCGTACTCGCCGCTGAAGCCGAGGACGGGTCCGCCCTTGCCGTGCGTGAAGGTCGCGGTGAACGCCGTCGGGAAGCCGGCGGTGCCGAACTTCACGTCGAATCCGGCCTGTTCGAGGAAGTCGGCCTCGGCGATGGAGGACTTCCACTCACGCAGGGACAGCTCGGCGTTGTCCCAGATCTCGGCGTTCAGGCCGGTGATCCGGTCGTCGTGGGAGGTGATCCAGTCGAGCGCCGCGCGCTTGGCGGGGGTGTCGGCCGCGAGGCCGTCGGGGGCTTCGTAGGCGGCGGGGCTGTCGTCGGCGCCGGCGGCCATCGCCGGGTCCGCTTCGGCGGTCATGACACCGGCGGTGACACCGGCCGCGCCGAGGAGCTGCATGATGCGGCGGCGACTCAGGGTCGGACCGCTCGCGGGGAGTGCCTCATGCTCATGCTGATCGTGCAGGTCACACACGCGCACCTCCGGGGGTGAGGTTGGGTGTATCGGCCAAACAATCAGCCACATTGGGGCCGGAAAGTTGCGGCGTCAACAGGTGCGCATGACACGGGTGTTACGCGTGGGGCGAGATGAGTGACGTGTGGTGTGCGGGAAGGGGCGGGTGGATGGGAGCAATCCGCCGCTGAGCGGCGGCCGAACCCCCGACCACCCGCGGTCAGCGACTCCCAAAGAGCGACCGCCGCAGCCTGCGCAAGGGAGCGAAGAGGGAGACCCTCCGCACACGTGCACCTCGGCCACTGTGGTCATGCGCGCCCCGTGAGGTCAGCTCACGCATCAGCAGCGTCGCCTCCGCCGTCTCACGCTGCGGAACGGCGGGACCGCCCAGCACTGCGAGATGGCGGTCGAGACGCGAGCTGGTCGCGCTGCTCCCGCAGGTGATCGCAGGGACACGCGCCCTGCTGCGCACCGTTATCTGTTCCATGTCACTCCCCACCCGTACGAGGGCACCCGGCCCAGGGCAGGTTAACCCTATCGCCCCGTCCCGACACCCGTGTATCCCGGTCACAGGATTCACCTACCCAGTAAGGAGGTTGACGATTACTCTCCGAATCCAACTGATTCCAGGGCGAGTTGGACAAGAGGGGTGGAAGTGGGCCTCTCTGAGCCTCCATCCGGTTCGGTGGTCACGGCCAGTGACGTCGCGGACGCGCTCAGGCCCACGGCGATCACGGGCGTTTCGCCGTCGAGCAGGCCCAGGGAACGGGGCGCCGAGGCTGGCCTCATCACCCACAGTTGGTGCACCCGGCCCCGGGGCGGCGCCCCGAGCCCTGTGGCGGTCACCACGGCGCGCCGCCTGGACTCGGACGCGACAACGTTGATGCCGCGCCCCCACGCGTCCCTCTCCGCGCTCGCGCGGGCGTCCGGGGCGGCCAGGACGTGGGCGATCTCACGTGCCTCGGCGCGCTCGCGGTCGATCCGGCCGTCGGAACGGACCAGCTGGACGGCGAGGATCACGGACGCGGCCAGCGCGAGCGCGAGCGCCGCGAGCGCGGTGAAGGCCCCGACGGGAACACCGAGGGGAACAAGGAGCGCGCGGGTGCGTGGGGGCGCGCTCGGAGTGACGGGCGCCCGCGGGGGCGGCTCCTGCTCCGTCGTGCGTACGGCGGTGAGGACCCGCTCGCGCAGGGCGGGCGGCGCGGGTGTCGCCGCCGCGCCCGCCAGGCGTACGGCGCCCTCCCCCAGCTCCCTGGTCTCCGCCCGGCAGGGCGCGCAGCGGGCCAGATGCCGCTCGAAGCGGCGCAGTTCGCGGGGGCCGAGGGCGTCCAGGGAGTAGGGGACGGCCAGGGAGTGGACGGCTCGGCGAAGGCGCGGGCTCCGCGCGGTGGGCGCGGGCGCGCCGGGGTGCCACCGCCGTACGTCCCGCCCCGCGTCGCGCTTCATGCCGCGCCTCACGTGGCGGCGCCCAGGCAGTCGCGCAGACGCAGCAGCCCGTCCCGCATCCGCGTCTTGACGGTGCCGAGCGGGACGGACAGACGTCCGGCCACTTCGCGATACGTATAGCCGTCGTAGTAGGCGAGGGTGACGGCCTGGCGCTGGAGGTCGGTGAGCCGTCGGAGGCAGCGGCGCACCCATTCGCGCTCGAGCCTGCCCTCGACCGCCTCGGCGACCTGGTCGAAGGCGGGCACTTCGCCGCGCTCGGCCACGCGCCGTTCGCGGTCGCTCGCCGCGCGGGCGCTACGGACCCGGTCCACCGCCCTGCGATGGGCGAGCGTGAGGATCCAGGAGAGGGCGCTGCCGCGCGCCGGATCGAAGCGGCCCGCCGTCCGCCAGAGTTCGAGCAGCACCTCCTGGACCACTTCCTCGGACTGTGCCGGGTCGCGAAGGACGCGGCGGACCAGTCCGTAGACCGGCCCCGAGACCAGGCCGTACAGCTTCTCGAACGCCGGCTGGTCGCCCTCCGCGACCAGTGGCAGCAGCTCGTCGGGCTCCATGCGGGTCCCCCTCCCCCTCGTCCCGGCCCGGTGGCGCCTCGCCCCGCGGGCCGGGTGGCTTCTTGCCTCTCGCCCCGGGATTCGGGGCGAGCGAAGGCACCGGATTGGCAACAGGGGCAATCCGTCCGGCCGTTGGCCGCGAATGGGGTGCGTCAGGCGGCTTGCGCGCACTGCGCGCGGGGTCGCGCGAGGAACAGTAAGGACGGACGCGATGACAGCTATCGCCAAGAGCCGAGCGGGGCGACGCAGCAGGCGCGGCCTCGCCGCGCTCGTGTGTGGCGCGCTGGCCGCCGGGGGGCTCGCAGCCGCCGGCGTGACGGCACTGGAACCGGAGGCGGCCGACGCCTCCAGTCACCGGGAGGCTCCGCTGATCTCGGGGCAGCCTCAGTACGACAACACGGACGTGTACGCGTTCGTGAGCCCGGACAAGCCCGACTCCACGACGATCGTGGCGAACTGGCTGCCCTTCGAGGAGCCCGCGGGCGGGCCCAACTTCTATCCGTGGGCCGACGACGCCCAGTACGACGTCCACATCGACAGCGACGGCGACGCGCAGGGCGATCTGCTCTACCGGTGGACGTTCGACACGAAGACCAAGAACGGCGACACGTTCCTCTACAACACCGGGCCCGTCACGAGCCTCGACGATCCCGACCTGAACGTGACGCAGACGTACGACCTGGAGCTGATCAAGCTCAAGGACCAGAAGGCCGTCTCGACCACGAAGGTCGCCGACGACGTGCCCGCGGCACCGTCGCACGTCGGCAAGGCCTCCATGCCGAACTACAAGAAGCTGCGTGATCAGTCCGTGCGCCCGGTCAAGGGCGGGGGCTCGACGTTCGCGGGGCAGGCCGACGATCCGTTCTTCCTGGATCTGCGGGTGTTCGACCTGCTGTACGGGGGCGACCTGTCGGAGGTCGGGAACGACACGCTCAAGGGCTACAACGTGAACTCGCTCGCCCTTCAGGTGCCGACCGAGCAGATACGGCAGTCGGAGAAGCAGCCCACCGTCGGCATCTGGTCGACGACGCAGCGCAAGAACGCGAGCGGCAAGTGGACCCAGGTCTCGCGCCTGGGCAATCCGCTGGTCAACGAGGTGGTCGTGCCGCAGAAGGACAAGGACAAGTTCAACGCGTCCTCGCCCTGGAACGACGCGGACTTCCTGAAGTACGTGACCAAGCCCGAGCTGCCGAAGCTCCTGGAGAAGATCTACAAGCTGAAGGCGCCCGCCGAGCCGCGCAACGATCTCGTGTCGGTGTTCCTGACGGGCGTGAAGGGTCTCAACCAGCCGCCGGGCGTCAGGCCCGCCGAGGCCCTGCGGCTCAACACGTCCATCAAGCCCGCGGATTCGCCGAAGCGGCTCGGGGTTCTTGACGGTGACAACGCCGGGTTCCCGAACGGGCGGCGGCTCGCCGATGACGTCGTCGACATCGAACTGCAGGCCGTCGAGGGCGAACTCACCGGCAACAAGAACGACTTGGGCGACGCGGTGGACGTCAACGACCAGAAGTTCGGCGGGGCCTTCCCGTACGTGGCGCTGCCCACGTCCGGGTCCCGTGGACCGCTGGCCAAGGGTGGCGGCTCCGACAGCTCGGCGCGCGACGCGCTGAACGGCGGGGCCGTGCCCGGGCGTCCGGGGTCCGGGGGTGGCGATGACACCGATGCGGTGCTGGTCGCTTCCGGGGCCGCGGGGGCTGCGGGGGTGCTCCTTGTCGGGCTCGGGCTTGCGTGGTGGCGCAGGCGGGCTGCGGGGGCCGCGGGTGCCGCAGGGGGTGGCGGGCTGACCGGCTGACCCGCTTGTCGGCTGATTCCCCTCTATGACCGGCGCGGCTCGCATGCATCCCCCTGCGGGCCGCGCCCTCTCCGCCTCATCTTTTCGTCGACTCTCAAGGAAGGTCCAGTGATGGCATTACCTCGTCCTGCCGGTCGGTCCGTGGTGGCCGCGGTCGCTCTCGCGCTCGCGATCACCGGGGGCGCCGTCGTGGTCGGCGGTGAGGGCGGGCCGGACCGGCCGCCGCCGTCGTCCGCCGCCGTGGCACCCGGTGCGCTGCGGGGTGCCGATCTCGATCGTGGCATCGAGGCACTTCAGTCTCATCTTCGGGACCAGCCAAGGGACTTCGGGTCGTGGTCGTCGCTGGGGACCGCCTACGTCGAACAGGCCCGTACACGGGGTGACCCGTCGCGGTACCGCGAGGCGGAACGCGCTCTCGACCGGTCCCTGGAGCTTCGGCCCCGCAATGACGCGGGGCTCGCGGGACGGGCGGCGCTGGCCGCGGCCCGGCACGACTTCGCGGGGGCGCTGCGCCACGCGGAGGCCGCGCTTGAAGTGAATCCCTACAGCGAGGGGGCGTTGGCGACCCGGATCGATGCACTGGTCGAGCTCGGGCGGTACGGGGCGGCGGCGCGGGCCGCTGACGAGGCGGATGCGCGGCGGCCCGGGGTGCCGGTGTTCACGCGGTACGCGTATGTGCGGGAGCTCCAGGGCGATGTGGCGGGGGCTCGGCGGGCGCTGTCGCAGGCGGTCGGCTTCGGCTCGGGCTCGGGGTCCGGTGGCGGGGATGTCGCGTACGTGGCCACTGCGCTGGGGCAACTCGCCTGGCGGCAGGGCGAGTACGGGGAGGCGCTGAAGCAGTGCGGGAGGGCTTTGCGGGCCGACGCGTCGTATCTTCCGGCGCTGGAGTGCCGGGCCCGTGCGTGGGCCGGGCAGGGCAGGACGGGGCAGGCGATACGGACGCTGCGGGACGTGGTGGCGCGGGCGCCGCTGCCGGGGCCGTTGGTCGCGCTGGGCGAGTTGTACGAGGCGCGGGGCGAGCGGGGTGACGGGGCGAAGGCACGGGAGCAGTACGCGCTGGTGTCCGCGTGGGTGTCGCTGGCTCGGGCGAACGGGGTGAACGCGGATCTGGACGCGGCGATCGCGTTGACGGATCACGGGACCCCGGAGGAGCGGAAGGCGGCGTTGCGGGCGGCGCGGGCGGAGTGGGGCAGGCGGCACACGGTCCACACGGCGGACGCGCTTGCCTGGGCCCTGCATATGGCCGGCCGCTCGAAGGAGGCCCTGCCGTACGCACGCCGGGCCACGGCCACGGGCTTCCGCGAGGCGTCGTTCATGCACCACCGGGGTGTGATCGAGGGGGCTGCGGGCGACGCGGGCGCGGCTCGGCGCTGGAAGTCGGCGGCGGTGGACTTGAACCCCGGGTTCTCTCCGTTGGTGAGGGATGCGTCATGAACGTAACGAAGCGGACTGCACGCGGCGTTGGGGACGGGGCCGCGCCGGCGTGCCCATCCCCGCCCTCACGAGCACTGCCGACCGCGAGTACGCGCGCTGCGGTGCCGGTCCGTCTTGAGGGCGGGGCCGCGCCGGTATGTCCGTCCTCGCCCTCACGAGCACTGCCGACCGCGAGTACGCGCGCTGCGGTGCCGGTCCGTCTTGAGGGCGGGGCCGCGCCGGTATGTCCGTCCTCGCTATCGTCCGGTGACCCCAGGGCCACTTCGCCACTGGAGCGCCGCGAACCGTGCTCCGGGCAGACATACCGGCACGTCCCCTCACGTCTCGATGGCGTCTGCGGCTCGCCACCACTCTCGCCACGGGGCAATCGGGTGGGTGGGCGGGAAAGCTCGTTCGTCCAGGGGCGGATGCCGGGGCGGACCGTTCAGGCGGCAAGCGCCGTGGGGCAACGATGAAGCGGCGGGCCCTCTGCTTCGGGGGCGCCCTCATCACCGGCCTCGCCCTCTCCCTGCTGCCCGCCGGCGAGGCCACCGCTCACCCCCTGGGCAACTTCACCGTCAATCGGTACGACGGGGTCGTGGTGAGCCCCGGACGCCTTCGGGTCGACCACGTCGAGGACCTCGCCGAGATACCGGCCACTCAGGCCATGCCACGCATCAAGCGCGTAGGCATGGGGAGTTGGGCCGGCGAGCGGTGTGCGGACGCCGCCCGCGGCAGCCTGCTGCGGGTGGACGGGCGGGCGGCGGAGCTCCGCGTGGAGCAGGCCCGGGCGGTCACCCGGGACGGGCAGGCCGGGCTGCCCACCCTCCGCGTGGAGTGCGAGCTCGGCACCCCGCTCCCCCGGGACGCCGAGCTCGCCGCCCGCTTCGAAGCCGCAGGACAGCCGGGACCCGGGTGGCGGGAAGTCACCGCCCAGGGGGATCGGATGACCCTGAGCTCCTCCGACGTACCCGCGGCTTCCCTCTCGAAGCGCCTCACCCGCTACCCGGAGCGCCTGCTCGACTCGCCGCCCGGCGAGGACTCCGCCACCCTGCGCATCACCCCCGGCGGCCCCGCCCTCAGCGAGGAGAGGCCGCAAGCACCGGCCTCCGTACTGCCGCGCGGCGCGGACCGGTGGACCCAGGCCCTCACCGGCCTCGTCGCCCGCCACGACCTCACCCCCGGCTTCGCCGGACTCGCCCTGGCCATCGCCCTGTTGCTGGGGGCTCTGCACGCCCTCGCACCGGGGCACGGCAAGACCCTGATGGCCGCGAGCGCCGCCGCCAGGGGGCGCGCCTCCCTGCGGGACGTCCTCCCCCTCGCCGCCTCCGTGACCGTCACGCACACCCTCGGCGTGACCGCCCTCGGCCTGCTCGTGGCGGGAGGCTCCGCCGCCGCCCCGTCCGTCATCGCCTGGCTGGGAGTGGTCAGCGGCGTTCTCGTCACCGGAGCGGGAGCCCTGCTCCTGCGCAGGGCCTGGCGACGGCAGCAGCACCGGCATGCCCACCATCATCAGCATTCCCATCAGCACCATGCGCCTCCCACGCTCCGCGGCGCCCTCTTCCTCGGCTTCGCCGGCGGCCTCGTGCCCAGCCCGTCCGCCGTCGTCGTGCTCGTCGGCGCCGCCGCCCTGGGCGAGGCATGGTTCGGGCTTCTGCTCGTCCTCGCGTACGGCGTGGGGCTCGCCGTCACGCTGACGGCCGCCGGGTTCCTCGTGGTGCGGGTCGGGTCCCTGGCCGGGCGGCGGGTCCACGGGCCCCGGTGGCTGCACCGGGCCACGCACCGGTTCCTGCCGCTCGGCTCCGCCTGTGTCGTGTTCGCCCTCGGGTGTGGATTGGTGTTCAAAGGGGCTGCAACAGCGCTCGGTTGAGATAGTTTTGTGGAGAATCGCACGGCTGCGGATGGGGGACCCCCGTGAGCGACGACGAGCGTGTGATCGCGGGGCGCTACCGCCTCCTTTCCCCTCTGGGCGAGGGCGGCATGGGCACGGTGTGGCGGGCCCGCGACGAAGTCCTCGGCCGCGAGGTCGCGGTCAAGGAAGTGCGCGCCCCCGCCGGGCTCCCGGCCAGTGAGGTCGACCGGCTGTACGCCCGCCTGGAGCGCGAGGCCTGGGCCGCCGCCCGTATTCCGCACCGCAATGTGGTGACGGTCTATGACGTGGCGAGCGAGGACGGGCGGCCGTGGATCGTCATGGAGATCGTGCGGGGGCTCTCGCTGTCCGACGTCCTGGACGCGGAGGGGCCGATGCCTCCGCAGCGCGCCGCCCACATCGGCGCCGAGGTCCTCGCCGCCCTGCGCGCCGCCCACGACGCCGGGGTCCTGCACCGCGACGTCAAGCCCGGCAACGTACTCATCGCGAACGACGGGCGGGTCGTCCTCACCGACTTCGGGATCGCCATGGTGGAGGGGAGTTCGGCCCTCACCATGACCGGTGAGGTGGTGGGCTCCCCCGAATTCCTCGCCCCGGAGCGGGCGTTGGGGCGCAGGCCAGGACCCGAGTCCGATCTGTGGTCGCTGGGCGTGCTGCTCTACGCGGCCGTCGAGGGCAGTTCACCGTTCCGGCAGGACACCCCGCTCAGTACGCTGCGCGCGGTCGTCGACGAGGAGTTGCCGCCGCCCCGGAACGCGGGTCCGCTGGCCCCCGTCATCGAAGGGCTGCTGCGCAAGGACCCCGCCGCCCGGATCTCCGCCGCCGAGGCCGAGAACCAGCTGCGGCTCGTCGCGGCGGGTGGCACCCCCCGGGTGGAGACCCCCCTGCCGTACATGCCCACCGTCACGTCACAGCAGCAACATCAGCAGCCCTCGGCACCGACTCCGCCCGGCGGGCAGGAACCCCTGGTCGCCACGACCACCACCACGGCTCCGACGCGTTCGCGCCGCGCGGTGTTCGTCTTCGCCGCGGGCCTGGTCGCACTCGCGCTCGCCCTGGCCGGACTGACGTACGCCCTGGTCAATCGTGACGACGGCGGCGGGGGTAGCAGCAACGGCGGCTCGTCCGAGGGCGCAGGAGGCGGTGACAGCGGCGGGAGCGACGGCGGTGGCTCCGACGGGGGCAAGAGCGGCGGCAACAGCACGTCGGGCGGGAGTGACGGCGGAGGGTCGGGCGACGGCGGTGGCAGTGGCAGTGACGGCGGTTCCACCGGCGGTGGCTCGACGGACGGCGGCGGAAACGGCGGAGGGTCGACCACCCACCCGCAACAGTCCGTGAAGGTCTCGGTCGTCGGCGCGAACACGCAGTACAGCGGAGCCTGTCCGCCCGCCGCCGGTCAGGCCCCTTCGTTCACCGCGACGTTCACCGTGGGGCGGGTCCCGGTGACCGTCGACTACCGCTGGGTGACCAAGTCGGGCGAGCCGAGCGACCCCGGCTGGAAGACGCTCAGCTTCGCCTCGGGCGGCGGCAAGACCAAGCAGGTGCACCACACGGAGTCCGTCGACGGCGAGCCGGGCTCGACCCATCAGAACTCGATCAGCGTGGAGGTGCGCAGCCCGGTCGAGGCCACGTCGAACTCGGTCGCGTACTCGGTGACATGCGAGAAGGAGACCCCGACGGGCGGGGCCTCCTCCTATGCGCCGGACTCAGAGGGTCAGGACGCCGCCGCGCTGAACACAGGGAGGTAGCCGCCGGACTGGCCCGCGGCCTTGGGGTGGTAGGACTCGCCGATGTTGGTCCAGTTCACGCTGTGCAGCCACGCGTCGCCCGAGCAGATCTCGTGCCCGGTGAAGGTGGAGGTCACATCGCCGAAGGCGAAGCCGTGGTCGGCGGCGCGCTTGGCGGTGGTGGAGTTGAGGAGGTCGGCTGCGCCGTTGATGGCGCTGCGCTCCTTCTCGGAGAGGCCGGCGAGGCAGCCGCCGCCGAGCTTGTAGAAGCGGGGGTAGCCGAGCACGACGACCTGGGCGGCCGGTGCCTTCGCGCTGATCGCCGTGTAGACCTTGTCGAGGTTGCCGGGCAGCGTCGTCTCGACGTAACTGCGCGCCGTCGCGATCCGCGCCAGACAGTTGCTCTCGGACTGCAGGACGCAGGTCGTCATGACGTCGGCGAAGCCGGCGTCGTTGCCTCCCACGGAGACACTGACCAGACCCGTCCCGGAGCCGAGCGGGCCGAGCTGGTTGGCCACGACGTCACCCGTACGAGCGCCCGAGCAAGCCGTGAAGTTGAAGCTGGAGGGTGAGTTGGCGGCTGCCCAGAGCGCGGGGTACGCGCGGGGGGTGCGCTTGCAGTCGCCGCTTCCGCTGTCGTATCCGCCGGCTCCGACACCGGACGAGTAGGAGTCGCCGAGTGCCACATAGCCGGTGGCCGCGGCCTGTTGGCCGGATTGCTGGTCCGCTTGAGCCGCTGTGGCCCCGGTGAGGGCGAAGGCGGTGGCGAGGAGGAGTGAGGAAGCGTATGCCGTGATTCGGGACAATCTCATGGAACCTCCCTTAGCAGGATTTCTGCCACGACTGTGGTACCACTCCCCTCAGGTCGCCGATAGTGTTCATGTCAATGAGTTCGCCTGCAATTCCCTTGCCCGCGCAGCGAGTTCCCTTCCGGTTCAAGGGCCCGACGGCGAACATCTCCACACTCCCTCCGCATCTTGACGCGCTGCCGTCGACTGCGCGACATTGAAGCCCGGCATCCGGCGCGTCGGGGGGCAAAGTCGCCAATGCAGACCATCGGGATCAAGGCACCGTCATCAGACACCGGGCATGAGCCCGAGGACCCGTCGAGCCGTCGTGAAGACGCGCTGTTGCTGCTCGCGGGCATGGCTGTGGCGGTGGGCGCGGTCGGCGCGATGCTCGCGCTCACGGACATCGATTCCCCGCTGCGCGCCCCCTTCACCCTGTTCTTCCTCCTGGCCGCTCCCGGCAGCGCGATCGGCGCCGCCCTCAAGGGACTTGAGCCATGGGGCCGGATCATTGCTTCCGTTTCCGGGGCCGTCGCGGTCAACCTGTTGGTGGCCCAGGCGATGCTGGCGCTGCACCTGTGGTCGGTACGCGGCGGGGTCGCCGCCCTCACCGTGATCGGCTCGCTCATCTATCTGCTGGTACTGGTACGGCGGCTGCGAAGTCGTACCCCGACGAGGCGGACCTCCTGACGTGGACATCACTGTGCACCGCCCCGGAGAACTCACCGCCGCGGACCGGTTGGCCTGGACAGCACTGCAGTCCAAGGCCCACCTGAACGGCTCGCCCGAGCTGGCCAATCCGTTCCTCTCCCCGGAGTTCACCCTTTCGGTGGGCCAATGGCGGCGCGGGGTGCGGATCGCGGTCGTACGCGAAGCCGGTGAGCCCGCGGCGTTCTTCCCGTTCGAGAGATCCATCACCGGCATCGGCCGGGCCATCGGCCTGGGTGTCTCCGACTGCCAGGGCCTGGTGCACCGGCCCGGCTTCACCTGGGACGCACGGGAGCTGTTGCGGGCCTGCGGGCTCGCGATGTACGAGTTCGACCATCTGGCCTGTGGCCAGGAGCCGTTCGAGGCAGGCGCCTCCGGCTCCTTCGCCTCCCCCGTCATGGACATCGACCAGGGGTACGAGGCATATCTGCGCCAGCTCAAGGCGAAGTCGCCGAAGTTCGCCCGCACGACACTCGCCAAGGAGCGCAGGCTCAGCCGCGACCACGGCACCGTTCGCTACGTGCACGACGAGCGCGACCCGGCGGCCCTGCGCACCCTGATGGGGTGGAAGTCGGCCCAGTACCGCAGGACCGGCCGCAGCGACCGCTTCGCGCACTCCTGGATCAGCCAGCTCGTGCGGCAGCTCTTCCACACCAGGTCCGATCAGTTCGCCGGCATCCTCTCCGTCCTGTACGTCGAGGACGTGCCGGTCGCCGCGCACTTCGGACTGCGCTCCGAGCGGGTCTTCGCCCAGTGGTTCCCGGCCTACGACCCGGCGTTCGCCAAGTACTCGCCCGGCCTGATCCTGCATCTGCGCATGGCCGAGGCGGCCGCCGCCGACGGCATCGCGTACATGGATCTCGGGCGGGGCCAGAAGCAGTACAAGGACTCCCTCAAGACGCGCGAACTCACCGTGTCCGAGGGGTGGGTGGCTCTGCGCCATCCGGCAGCGATCGGACACCGGGCGCGGCGCGCTCCGGTACGGGCACTGCGCAACACCGTCTTGTCACGTCCGGAATTATTCGAACCGGCCGACAAGCTGCTGAAACGCATGGGCCAAATTCGATCAAGAAAGAAGGAATAAGGGGGCGGAGCAAGGAACGGGGCACTCCATATGTGTCCACCAAGACCGGCCAAATCATCAAAAGGGTGAGGCCACGTTCCAGGTCTTGCCATACGGTCTCAATCATCAATACCGTCGTACATCCACCCGCATCGGTCCATCACGCAGTGCGATCTAGGGGAGGGCTCAAGATCGCGGTGGTACCGGCACGGGGCGCGGTAGGGGGGTGCCGTGCTCGGCGACTGAATTCTTGCCGGGTCACGTCCCGCGCGATGCCAGCTCACTCGGCATGCACGGAGATCCATTTCGTCATGCGCAAGTGAGAACCCCCCTTTCGAACCGGATACATAGCCGGACCGCCCGGGGGTGGGCGATCCACCGGACGAGAGGGATCAGACTCAATGAGTTCTTTTGTGCGCCCGGCCGCAGAGCCCGGGCAAGACCCGTTAAACAAGCCGATGCTGTCCGGAAACTACCGGGCGATTTCCACGCACCTGGCGATCACACCGCCGGTGAGTGTCGTGATTCCCGCGATGAACGAAGCGGAGAACCTTCCCTACGTCTTCAAGACACTGCCCGACTGGATCCACGAAGTCGTCCTCGTCGACGGCAATTCCACCGATGACACGGTGGCCGTGGCACGCGAGCTGTGGCCGGACGTGAAGGTCGTAAGACAGCTCGGCAAGGGCAAGGGCGACGCCCTGATCACCGGATTCGAGGCGTGCACGGGCGACATCATCGTGATGGTCGACGCGGACGGCTCCGCCGACGGGCACGAGATCGTCAGCTATGTCTCCGCCCTCGTCTCGGGCGCGGACTTCGCCAAGGGATCGCGGTTCGCCAACGGCGGCGCCACGGACGACATGACGCCGATCCGCAAGCTCGGCAACCACGTCCTGTGCTCCGTCGTGAACGCCAAGTTCGGCGCCCGCTACACCGACCTGTGCTACGGCTACAACGCCTTCTGGAAGCACTGCCTCGACAAGATCGACCTCGACTGCACGGGCTTCGAGGTGGAGACCCTGATGAACATCCGGGTGGTCAAGGCCGGGCTCAAGGTGCAGGAGATCCCCAGCCACGAGTATCTGCGCATCCACGGCGTCAGCAACCTCAGCGCCGTGCGCGACGGCCTGCGGGTCCTGAAGGTGATCCTCACGGAGCGCTCCAACCGCCGCGGGCAGCGCCGCCGCACGCGCGGGGTCCCCTTCCGCACGCGCCAGGGAGAGGTGTCTTGAGCGTTTCCGGACGCCACGGGGGAAGCACGGTCGCGGGCATCTCCGTCGTCATCTGCGTCTACACCGAAGACCGCTGGGAGGACATCCTCGCGGCGGTCGCCTCGGTGCGGGCGCAGTCACTGACGGCACGGGAGACGCTTCTCGTGGTGGACCACAACGCCTCGCTGCTCGACCGGCTCGCCAAGGAGTACAAGGAGACCGAAGGGGTGCGGGTGCTCGCCAACGCGGGCCCCCGCGGCCTCTCCGCGGGCCGCAACACCGGCATCGCCGCCTCCAGCGGCGAGGTCATCGCGTTCCTCGACGACGACGCCGTCGCCGAGCGGGACTGGCTGCACCACTTCGCCGAGGGGTACGCCGACCCGAAGGTCTTCGCGGTCGGCGGGCGCACCATGCCCGTCTGGGAGTCCCGGCGCAGGCCCGCCTGGTTCCCCGAGGAATTCGACTGGGTCGTCGGCTGTACGTACAAGGGGCTGCCCGAGGGCCGTGTGCGGGTGCGCAACGTCCTGGGCGGCAACGCCTCCTTCCGCCGTACCGCGTTCGAGGCGGCGGGCGGCTTCGCGACCGGTATCGGACGCGACGGCGACAAGCGTCCGCTGGGCTGCGAGGAGACGGAGCTGTGCATCCGGCTCACCCGGGCGAGGCCGGACGCGATCCTGCTCATCGACGACCGCGCGGTGATCCACCACCGCGTCCCCGCGGCGCGGGAGCGCTTCCACTACTTCCGCACCCGGACGTACGCGGAGGGCCTCTCCAAGGCGCTCGTGGCCCGAAGCGTCGGTGCGGACAAGGGACTTGAGTCCGAGCGGCGCTATGCCACGCGCGTCCTGCCCGCCGGTGTCGGGCGAGGGCTGCGTGACGCGCTGCTCGCCCGGCCGGGCGGCGCGGGCCGCGCGGGAGCCATCGTGGCGGGCGTGGTGACGGCGGCCGGGGGGTACGTCCTGGGCAGCGTCCGCGCGCGCAGGGGAGGCGCCACTTTCTCGGTCGTGGAGATCGAGAAGGATGCGGACGGTGAGAAGGGGGCTGCCGCATGAGCACGGCACCGATCGGGCGAGGGGGGCCGCCGTGAACGCTCCCGTCCCGATACTCATGTATCACTCGATCGCGCATGAACCGACCCTGGAGACACGGGAGTTGTCCGTTTCTCCAGGGGCGTTCACCGAGCAGCTCGAGCTGCTCGGTGAGCGCGGGTTCACGCCGCTGAGCACGGCCGGGCTCGCCGCGATCTGGCGCACCCCCGGCCGGACGCTGCCCGCCAGACCTGTCCTGATCACCTTCGACGACGGCTACGAAGGCGTGCACCGGCACGCCCTGCCCGTGCTCGCCAAGCACGGCTTCGCCTCGACGCTCTTCGTCTCCACCGGCTGGCTGCGCGGCGCGCACGACACCGGGGGCGGTCTCGACGTGATGCTCGGCTGGGACCAGGTGCGCGAACTGGCCGCCACGGGCACGGAGATCGGCGGGCACAGCCACACGCATCCGCAGCTCGACCAGCTGGACGACGACGACCTCTGGTTCGAGCTGCGCCGCTGCAAGGAGATCGTCACCGACGAACTCGGCACCGCCCCCGCCTCCTTCGCCTACCCGTACGGCTATTCGAGCCGCCGGGTGCGCCGGATGGTGCGCGGCGCCGGATTCGCCCAGTCGCTCGCGGTCGGCAACGGCCTCGCTCGGCGCACCCAGGGGCCGTACGCCCTCCAGCGGGTGACCGTGCGCCGCTCCACCGGCATCGAGGAGTTCGAGCGGCTCGTCGAGGGCCGCGCGATCGCCCGCAATTTCGCCAGGGACCGCGCCCACACCAAGGGATACGCCGTGGTCCGCAGAGCCCGACAGGCCCGCCGGAAGGCAACTCGTACCCGTGTCTGACACGTCGACCGCCCAGGCAGACGTCTCTGGGACTCCGAGCACCGAACAGCAGCCGCCGTCCGGCAAGTCGGGCAGGCCGCGCAGATTGCGCCTGCCCGGCGGCGGCTCCGGCGGTGGGAGTCCGCTGTTCCGCAATGCCTACGCCCTGATGCTGAACACCGGCATCTCCGGCGTGCTCGGCCTCGGGTTCTGGCTGGCCGCCGCTCGGTACTACTCCGAGTCGGCCGTCGGCCAGGGCTCGGCGGCGATCGCCGCCATGAAGTTCCTGGCGGGACTCACCGCCCTCACGCTGATGGGGGCCCTCGCCCGCTTCATCCCCGTCGCGGGACGCGCCACGGGCAGGCTCATCTTCCGTACCTATGCGGGAAGTTCACTGGTCGTGGCGTTCGCCGCGCTGATCTTCCTGTTCACGCTCGACCTGTGGGGACCCTCGTACAAATTCCTGCACGGACCGCTGAACGGCCTCGGCTTCATGGCCGCGGTCGTCGCCTGGTCCCTGCTCACCCTCCAGGACGGGGTGCTCACGGGGCTGCGCAGCGCGCTGTGGGTGCCGGTCGGCAACACCATCTTCTCGGTCGTCAAGCTGGGGCTGCTTATCGCGTTCGCCGCGGCGATCCCGACGGCCGGCGTGTTCGTGTCGTGGGTCGCCGCGATCGCCCTGTCGGTCATCCCGCTCGGCTATCTGGTGTTCCGGCGGCTCGTGCCACGGCACGTGAAGGCCACCCAGGACAAGGCGCAGCCGCCGACGCTGCGGGAGATCGGCCGCTTCCTGGCGGGCGACTACACCGGCTCGCTCTTCTCGCTCGCCGTGGTCTATCTCGTACCGGTGATCGTCGCCTCACAGGTCAGCTCGGTCGACAACGCGTACTTCTACATCACCACCACGATCGGCGGCACGGTCAATCTGCTCGCCATCAACATGGGGGCCTCGCTGACCGTCGAGGGCGCGCACGACCCGGCGCGGCTCGCGGCCAACACCCGGGCCGCGCTGCGCCGCATGGCGCGCATCATGCTGCCGGTGTGCGCTCTGCTCTTCATCGGCGCGCCCTTCATCCTGCGGGTCTTCGGCCAGGGGTACGCGGACGCGGCGACGCCGCTGCTGCGCTGGTTCGCGGTGGGCGCGGCGCTGCGGGTCGTCATGGAGACGTACTTCGCGGTGCAGCGCGCGCAGAGCCGTACGTCCGGGATCGCCTGGATGCAGGGCCTGTTGTGCGTCCTCGTGCTCGGCCTGACGCTGATCCTGCTGCCGCGGATGGGGCTCACGGGCGCGGGCGTCGCCGAGATCTCCAGCCTCGCGGTGATCGTGGCGATCGCGGCGCCGAAGCTGTACCGGGTGGCGCGGGGGGTGCCCGCCTCCGCGTCGGACGACGGCGGTGCGCCGGACGGCGACCTCGCCGATCTGGGGACGCCCGAGGCACCGCACCCGGCCGCCGCCCAGGAGCCGGAGCAGAAGAAGGAGCGGCGCGGTCCCGCCTGGGCGCTGCGCGAGACACTGGACTCGGAGACCCTGCAACTGGCCGTGCAGACCGACTTCGAGCATCCGGAGCGCAGGCCCGACATGCGTCCCGGACCCGGAACACCGGCGTCCGGAACGCCCGTGTCCGGGACGCCCGTGTCCGGAACACCGGCCTTCGGGAAGGCCGCTTCCGGCGGGTCTGCTGCCGGGAAGCCCGCTTCCGAGAGGTCCGCGGGCACGGGGGACGAGGGGGACGACATGGAGCACCGGCCGACCTGGGCGCTGAGAACACCGCTCAAGCCACGCGAGACGGGACCGTCCTCACCGATCCCCGCCTCCGTCTCCTCCGCCGTCACCGCGCCCGCCGAGGAGGCGGGCACCGACGCACGCGCGGTGGAGCCGTCGACCGGGTCCGCCGCCCCGCCCGAACCGCTCCCCCGCCGCCGCACCCTCTTCATGGCGCTGCTCCTCGCCTTCGCGCTCGCCCTCTACTGGCTGCCCGTCGTGGGCTTCGCCGAGGCGGACCTGGACGCGATGGGCGGCCTCGGGCTCATCTCCGTCCTGCCCGTGCCGACCCTCCTCGGGGCCGCGCTGCTCGCCGTCGTCTTCGCCTCGCTGCTCTGGGTGGAACGGCCTCACAAGGCACTGCTCCTGGTGACGCTGGTCGCCACGGTGGTGTGCCTGCACGCGCTGCCCGCCGTACTCGAGGACGAGCCGCGGTTCGCGACGGCCTGGCAGCACCTGGGCTTCATGGAGTACATCGACAGGACCGGCTCCGCGGTGCCCGACCTGGACGCGCGCTGGAGCTGGCCCGGGTTCTTCGCCGCGGCCACGTTCGTGGCCAAGGCGTGCGGCGTCTCGGACATGACCGAGGTCATCCGCTGGTGGCCGCTGGCCATGCAACTGCTCTATCTGGCACCGATGTTCCTGCTCGTGCGCTCCATGCGGGCGTCCTGGCGCGCCAAGTGGGCAGGCCTGTGGATCTTCGCCCTGAGCGGCTGGGTCGGCCAGGACTACTTCTCCCCGCAGGGCTTCACGTACCTGCTCTACCTGGTGTTCGTCGCGGTGCTCCTGGTGTGGTTCCGCGCGCCCCACGTGCTGTGGGCCAAGCGCCGCCCCGGCGAGCTGGAGGTCGAGCCCGTCGACCGGCGCCAGCGCGCGGTGCTCCTCGTGGTCCTGGTCGCCCTGTTCGCGGCGACGGTCCCCGCGCACCAGCTCACGCCGTTCGTGATGCTCGGTGTGCTCGCCGCGCTCGTCCTGGTGGGCCGCTCGGAGCTGCGCGGCCTGCCGATCCTCTTCGCGGTCTTCGTCGCCGTGTGGGTGGGCTTCCTCGCGGAGCCGTACTGGTCGGGGCACTTCGACGAGCTGTTCGGCGGCATCGGCGGCGTCGGCGGCAATGTGTCGTCGTCGGTGTCCGGGCGGATCGAGGGCGGCAGCTCGGCCCACAAACTCGTCCTGTACGCGCGCGTGGCGCTGGCCGGCGGCGTCATGGCCCTCGCCTGCTGGGGCTGGTGGCGTCGGCGCGACCACAAATACACGGAGCGCTCGCTGCTCGTCCTGACCTTCGTGCCGTTCCTGGGCTTCGGCATGCAGTCGTACGGCGGCGAAATGGCCCTGCGGGTCTTCATGTTCGCGCTGCCGGGCGCCGCGCTCCTGGCCGGGCTCGCGCTCTTCCCGCGCGCGGGCATCACCGCGAAGGAGCGGGACCGCGACCGGGTGAGTCTGGCGCCCCTCGCCGCGCTGATGGCGGGACTCGTCCTGATGGGCGGCTTCCTGGTGGCGCGCTGGGGCAACGAACCCTTCGAGCGGACCCGGGCCGGCGAGGTCGCCGCGATGGAGTACGTGTATGAGCACGACGACCCGACGGTGCGGCTGCTGTGGATGAGCGACGACACCGTCAACAACGTGACGCCCGCGATGCCCTGGGGCACGCGGGACATGGAGAAGGTCCAGTACGTCCCGACCCTCGCCCCGGCCGACCCGGTCCTGGTCTCCAGCCTGGTGAAGGCCCTCAAGGACGCGGGCCCCAACTCGTATCTGATGATCAACAAGAGCCAGACGGTCTATCTTCAGATGGACGTGGGCTACTCAAGGACCTGGGACTCCCGGCTGATCACTAACCTCGACAACCGCCAGGAGCTGAAGAAGGTCCTCACGAACGACGACGCGACCCTCTACACGCTGCGCAAGCAGCCGAACGGCGCGGTCGAGAAGGCCGCTCCCGGCCCGATCGGCCCGCAGGTGACGTGGACTCCCTGGTCGGTGATCGGAGCGCTCGCGGCGATCGCCGTGATCCTGCTGCTCGCCACCCGTGAGGTCGTGCGGGTGGCGGTGGAGCCGAGCGTGCGGCAGCTGCGCTGGCTGCAGAGCAGCTTCTGGTTCTCGCTGCCGCTGCTCGCCGTGCTGCTCGCCTCGCTGATCCAGCGGTTCCTGACGATGGCGTGACGTGGGTGGTGGTGGCTGGGGCGGATCACCGCTTCAGCCACTTCACCCCGTACCCCTTCAGCTCGAACCGCTGCCCGTCGATCTTCGCGTCGATCGTGCGGTCGAGGGTGTTCACGACGAGCACCGTCTCCTTGTCGGCCAGGACACGGACGTTCGGTACGTCGTCGTCGGCGACGGAGACCTTCTCGAACTCCGTGCCGGGCCCGAACTCCTCGTTGAACCGGGAGAGCATCTTCAGCATCGGCAGCTCCGTGCCGCCGTCCTCGAGCTCGGTGGAGCGCCACAGGCAGCCCGCGCAGTCCTCGCCCCTGTTCTGCGGGTTCCAGTAGAAGCCGCTGCTCGCGCCGCCGCGGGCCATCGCCATCAGGCCGGACGCCTGGACGGCGACGCGGTGCGGCTCGGACCAGTCGTCGCGGTCGTCGTTGCTGTCGCCCGGTTCCACGTAGTACTCGGCCCACCACAGCGGAAGGTCGCCGGTGCGTGACCGCACCCACTTGCCGACCGCCGTGAGCTTGTCGGTGGCCTTGAACTCGTCGGGGAGCATCTCGTCGTCGACGGTGTAGCTGGAGCCGTCCACGACGACGAAGTCCGCACCCGTCTTGTTCTTGTTCCAGTAGTCGAAGGCGTCGAGGACGCGCTGGTCCATGCGGCCCCAGGCGCCCTTGACCTCTCTCGACGCCCCCTCGGTCTGGCGCGGGTCGACGCTGTCCATCACGAGGTAGGGACCGCCGACCATGATGTCCTTGTTGACCTTCTTGAGCTCTTTGTAGACCAGGTTGTAGAGCTCGGTGTAGCCCTCGTAGTCCCAGCGGGCCTTCTCGCTGTTCCAGAAGCCCTTGAATTCGTTCCAGACGATGAAGTGACGTACGTCCGGATAGCGTTTGGCGACCGTCGCCGCGAGCTTCGCGTAGTCCTTGTAGTGGGCGCGTTCCGGGGCGGTCTCCAGGGCCTGCTGGCTCCAGTCGGTGCTGTCCGCGCCGGGCTTGCCGCCCTTCATCCAGTCCGGGGCGCAGCACAGGGTGACGACCGGCGTGGCGTCGGTGGCGCGGATGAAGTCCATCCGCCGGTCCATCGCCTCGAAGTCGTAACGCCCCTTGACCGGCTCGGGGTTGCTCGCGCCCCAGCCCATGATGTGCTGGATCTGCGGCAGCGCGCGCGGCTGCTCGGCGAGCATCGTCTCGGCGCGCCGCGTGGCGGCGTCCGTGCCCTCGTCCGCGCTGTACTGGGTGTGGGTGAAGCCCCAGCCGACGGCCGGCTTGGCCTCGTCGGGCGGGACGGCCGGAGTGCCGTGCACCTTGTCCCCGTCGCGCGTGGTGCCCTCGGTGCCCGTGCCGTCGCCGGGGAGTGTGGTGATGACGGTCAGGATCAGGGCCAGTGCGGCCAGAGCAACGCCGAGCAGCGCGGTGAGCCGCCACCGCTGTGCCCCCGAATTCCACCCATGACGTCCCATCAAGGGCAAGAGTATCCGTGGCAGTTGGCGGTAGCACGGGTTCCGCGTCACGGTATTGCGGCACCCCGGCGGCTTCCGCGGGCGCACGCGGCGCGTTTGCGCACCTGAACGGAGTACGGCGGAGTACGTAAACCGGGATGCACGAGGGCACTTGTGTGCCGGATCATGGCGGCATGTCTGCGAACCCTCAGGACACCCTGCCGATCCGGCTCAACGTCGACGACAGCGACTCTCCGTCGGATGTCGTGGACGCCCTCTTCCTCGGCCGTTTCGCCACCGGCGAGCAGCCCTTCTCGCACAGCTCCAACATCGACCGCGTCAAGTCGGGCTCCACGCTGCTCCCGCCGGGTGCGACGGTGCTGCGCGCCGCCCGCGACGACGACCGCAGTGCGACGCTGGCCGAGGGCGACGGCTGGACGCTCCTGATCTCCCGCTGGAACCGCGGCGCGGACGTCACGGTGACGGCGACGACCGCCGACCTCGCGGAGAAGGTCCTGAAGCAGGCGACGGACGGCGCGCAGGACGAGCCCGAACCGCAGCCGGACAACGTGACCATGGGGTTCTGGTACGTCTCCCCGAGGCGCGGCCCGCACCGCACCACCCGGCAGATCGCCGCCGGTACGTGGGAGGAGGTGCGGGAGAACTACACCGCGCCGGTCGCCGAGGCGATGGACTCCCTGATGAAGACCACTCCCGAGGACATCTCGGGCCGCCTCCTGCTGCTGCACGGCCCGCCGGGCACGGGCAAGACGTCGGCGCTGCGGACGCTCGCACGGTCCTGGCGGGACTGGTGCCAGGTGGACTGCGTCCTTGACCCCGAGCGGCTGTTCAGCGACGTCGGCTACTTGATGGACATCGCGATCGGCGAGGACGACGGCACGGCGAAGGGCCGCTGGCGGCTGCTGCTCCTGGAGGACTGCGACGAGCTGATCCGCGGGGAGGCGAAGCACACCGCCGGGCAGGCGTTGTCGCGGTTGCTGAACCTGACGGACGGGCTGCTCGGGCAGGGCCGCAACGTCCTGGTCGGCGTCACGACCAACGAGGACCTGGAGCGGCTCCACCCGGCGGTGGTCCGGCCCGGCCGGTGCCTCGCCCGGATCGAGGTCGGCAGCCTGACCCGCGCGGAGTCGGTCGACTGGCTCGGCACGGACGAGGGGGTCTCCCGCGAGGGCGCGACGCTGGCCGAGCTCTACGCGTTGCGGCGCGGGACCTCCCCCACGTCGGTCCCGGACCCCCGGGAGGGGGCGGACGCGGGGCTTTACCTGTAGCCCGGGGGCGGGTGTTCAGCCCGCAGCCGTCCAGGCCCCCGTTGTGGGCAGGCGTTCCGCAGGGCGGAACAGGTGGGCACAACGCGAAGCTGCCGGGTGCCGAATCAGCAGGGCGTCACGTACCGCCCCGCCCGGGAGCAGCAGTCACCCCGAGTCCCCGTAAGCCGCCCGCAACGCATCCCTCGCAGCGGACAACGCCGCATCCTCGGAGAGCCCAAGCCGCCGAGCCCGCTCGGCAAAAGCCTGGGCGGCGGCCGAAGCCTCCCGCGCCGCCGCATCACCGGCCGCGGCCACGAACGTCCCATGACGCCCCCGCGTCTCAATCACCCCGTCCGCCTCAAGGGCCCGATACGCCTTGGCCACCGTATTGGCGGCAAGCCCCAGCTCCTGGGCGAGCCCCCGCACGGTCGGCAGCTTGTACCCCACCGGCAGCGTCCCGCCCCGCGCCTGCTCGGCGATCTGGGCCCGCACCTGCTCGTAGGGCGGCACGCCACTCGCCCCGGCGGCGCCCCCGCCGTCCATCTCGATCTCGATCTTCAACGTCACGCGGCGATTGTCCCGCACCCCCGGAAAATAAGAGGCACCCCGACGCGCCACGCGCGTAGCGTGCGGCCCCATGACCGTCCTAGTCCGCGCCCTGCGCCCCGGCAGCCGACCCGATGCCGAGGCCTTCGCCGTCGTCCGCCGCGCCTGCGTACCCGCCATGCTCGCCACCGCCGATTCGATCCAGTTCGACCTGGCGCACGCCCATCCCGACTCCCGCTACCGCCAGTTGGTCGCGGAGGCCGACGGAGAGATCATCGGCACGGCGCAGGTGGGCATCGCCCACGACAGCCCCGACCCGGGCCAGGGCTTCGCCAACGTCTACGTACTCCCCCAGCGGCGCGGTCTTGGCGCGGGGTCGCTGATCCTGCGGACGGCGGAGGAGTACCTGGCGGCGGAAGGCGCCACCACGGTCTTCTCCTGGGTCCTGGACGAGCCCGCGAACCGCGCCTTCGCGGCCGCACGCGGCTACCGCGCGAGCCGCTCGGCCCACTTCCTCCGCCTCGACCTGGCGGGCGGCACCCTGCCGCCGCGCCAAGAGCTGCCCGCCGGAGTGGAGTTGCGTACGGGAGCGGAGTTCGGGGAGGACCCGCGCGCCCTCTTCGACCTGGACGCGGAGACAGTGGCGGACGAACCGAGCGATGTGGCGGCGGAGTTCACGGACTACGAACACTGGCTCGCCGAGACCTGGAACCACCCCTTGGTGAACCGCGAACTGACCTCGGTGGCGATGGTCGACGGCCGGCCCGCGGCCTTCACGCTGGCCCGCACGGACGACGCGTCGCGCTACGCGAGCGGCATGACCGGCACCGGACGCGCCTTCCGGGGGCGCGGCCTTGCCAAGCTCGCCAAGAACGACTCCCTGCACCGGGCGCGGACCGTGGGCTGCACCGAGGCGTTCACCGGGAACGACGCCGGCAACGAGCCGATGCTGGCGATCAACAAATGGTTCGGCTACGAGATCTGCGCAACGGAGGTACGCCATGTCCGAGACCTCGGATGACACGGCAGTGGACAAGACGGCCGACAAGGTGGACGTCATCTTGATGAAGGCGGGCCGGACGAAGATCCGCTACCCCGCGGAGGTCGTCGCGGACGACGGCACCGTGGTGACGGTCCGCGCACCGTGGGCGGCCGCCGGGGTACGGGACTTCGGCTTCGTACGCTTCGAGCCGGGCGACGTCTTCACGGAGCACTACTGGCGTGACCGCTGGTACGCCGTGAAGGAGGTCCGCACGTCCGCGGGCGTCCTGAAGGGCTGGTACTGCGACGTCACGCGCCCCGCGGTACGGGACGGCGCGACGCTCACGGTGGAGGACCTGGACCTGGACCTGTGGTGCTCGGCGGACGGCGAGACGATCCTGCGCCTGGACGAGGACGAGTTCGCGGAGAGCGGCCTGTCCGAACGCGACCCCGAGGCCGCCTCCCAGGCCCTGTCCGCCCTGAACACCTTGGAACACCTGGCCCGCACCGGAGCCTCCCTCGCCCCGTCCTCCCCCGGGACGGACCCCACCGCACCGTAAGGCCACCGGCTCGGCCGGGCCGGACACTTCCGGCCCGGCCGACCGGGAGAGCTCAGCCGTCGGCCCGCGGCCCGAGAGCAACCGCCCTCCCGGCCCCACCCGCCTCATACCCCACCGCATCCCCCTCCTCCTGCCAGTGCAGAACGAACCGCTCCCCCACCCGCCATGCCTCGAGCCCTGCCCTGCAGTACGCCACCATGTCGTCCGGCAGCGCGTCCGCCCTGTGCCAGCTCAGGTCGTCGCACTTGTCCGGCTCCGCGTTGAAGGGCTCGCCGCCCGCGCCGTACGTCGCTTCGAAGAACCAGCCGATGCGGGGATTCCCGCCGGGTCCCCGGTGTTGGATGACCAGTTCGGCGCTCACGTCCTCGGGGGTGAGGTCGAGGCCGATCTCCTCCTTCGCCTCGCGGATCACCGCCATGCGGACGTCCTCTCCGGGCTCGACGTGGCCGGAGGGGGTGTTGAACAGGCCGTCGCCGTAACCGGTGTTGGCGCGGCGGGCGAGGAGAACCTCCTCACCGCGGCGGAGAATGAGGTGGACGTCCACCACCTCCTTGTGGCGGCGGGGCCCGGCGACGTGCGCCACGATCGCGTACCGCTCGTCCTCCACTCTCTTCCCCCACAACCGCTCGTCGCCCGACAGGCGTTCGGAGTGGAGACGGCCCGTCATCGGGGTCAGTGCGCTGATCAGGCGGGACGCGGGGATGCCGGCAGGGTTCGTCGTGCCCCATACGCCCTCGATCAGGATCAGGCGTCCGCCCCGCCGCAGCAGCCCGCACCAGCGGCGCAGCGTCGCCTCCAGGTCCGGCAGCGTCCACAGCACGTGCCGGGCCAGAATCACGTCGAAACGGCGCCCCTCCACCGGAGGCTCGGCCGCGTCGCCGACCAGCACCTCCGCCTCGTGCCCTGACAGCTTCTCGCGGGCCCGTTCCACCATGTTCGGCGACAGGTCCACCGCCGTGACGCGATGCCCCCGCCCTGCCGCCAGCAAGGAGAGGCTTCCGGTGCCGCAGCCCAGGTCAAGCACGTCGCCGGGGGCCTGTGGCAACCAGTCCCCCAGGCGCTCCGCCCACGCCTCCCGGACCACCGCGTCCCGCAGCCCGTGGTCCGGCTCGTCGTCGAAGGTGGCCGCCTCAGCGTCCCAGTCGATACTCATCCGGCGATGGTGACACTCGCCACTGACAATCCGACTCGGATGAGAAACCCTCCCCGCAGAGGTCTACAGACGTCCCACCTTGGACATCGGTAGTACAGGGAGGCAGCCATGCGCCGTGTGACCGTGCACAAGACCGTCGGTAAGCCCACCAATCGCCAGATCCGGGAGAAGTACGAGTCCGAGGACCGCCCCCGCGAGCGCCCGGAGGTCCGCAAGGACGTCCAGCGGACCTGGTGGCCCGATGGGTGAGGCCTGCCGCCCGCAGGGCAGGAGAAGTCCGCACGGCACGAACCGCTAGAGGCTCTTCCTGTAGTGGTAGCGGTCGTAAGGGCCTTCCACCCTGCGCTCCACCATCTCGTAGCCGTACCGCGGGTAGATCTTCTGGTTCTCCCACATCATCGCGTTCGTATAGAGCCTGATCTCCGGGAGACCGAGTTCCCGCGCCCGCTCGTCCACGAACGTGAGCAGGCGACGGCCCACCCCTTGGCCCGCGGCCTCGGGGTGGACCGCGATGCTGTCCAGGAACAGGTGGTCCTCGTGCGGGACCAGGACCAGGACACCCACCACCGGATTTCCGGTGACATACACCCGTCCGGCCGCCACCTCCGCCGCATGGTCCGCCTCCATGGGGACGGGCACGACACCGATGCGCTCGATGTAGGGGCGGTACGCGGCGTCCGTCACCGCCTTCACGGCGGGGACGTCGGCGGCGGTGGCGAGGCGGATGTCGGCTGTCATGCCTTTACGTCTACGTCAGTCCTCCTGCCCCGCACCAGCAGTTTCTTCAGGAGCGGCCAGAGCACGATCAGCGCGATGATCACGTACACCGTGATCGAGAAGGGCGTGTCGAACAGGCCGCTGACGCTGCCGTCGCTGATCTGCAGGGCGCGGCGCAGTTGCTGTTCCGCGTTCGGGCCGAGGATGACGCCGATGACGGCGGGCAGGACGGGCAGTCCGTAGCGTCGCATGCCGAAGCCGATCAGGCCGATGATCAGGAGGATCACCAGGTCCAGGGCCTCGCCGCCGACCGCGTAGGCGCCCACTGCCGCGAAGAAGAGGATTCCCGCGTAGAGGTAGGGCCTGGGGATGCGGAGCAGTTTCGCCCAGACCGGGGCCAGGGGGAGGTTCAGGGCCAGGAGCAGGACCATGCCCACGAAGAGGGAGGCGATCAGGCCCCAGACCAGGTCCGGTTCGCGCTCGAAGAGGAGCGGGCCCGGCTGGATCCCGTACTGCTGGAAGGCCGCGAGCATCACTGCCGCGACCGCCGTCGTGGGCAGGCCCAGTGTCAGCATGGAGACGAGCGTGCCCGCCGCCGATGCCGATGACGCCGACTCGGGGCCCGCCACTCCCTCGATCGCACCCTTGCCCCACTCGTCCTTGTGCTTGGACAGGCGCTTCTCGGTGACGTACGAGAGGAAGGTGGGGATCTCCGCGCCGCCGGCCGGGATCGCGCCGAACGGGAAGCCGATGAGCGGGCCGCGCAGCCAGGACTTCCAGGTGCGCTTGACGTCGGCCTTGCCGAGCCAGGGGCGGCCGACCGGGATCGCCTCGCCGCTGGTGCGCCGCAGGTGGGCCGCGACCCACAGGGCCTCGCCGATCGCGAAGAGGCCCACGGCGACGATCACCACGTCGATGCCGTCGGCGAGTTGGAGCGAGCCGAAGGTCAGGCGCTGCTGTCCGGTCATCTGGTCGAGGCCGACCAGGCCGAGGGTGAGGCCGATGAGGAGCGAGGCGAGTCCTCGTACGCGCGAGGAGCCGAGGACCGATGTCACGGCGATGAACGCGAGCACCATGATGGCGAAGTAGTCGGGCGCCCCGATGTCGACGGCGAGGTCGGCGACCGTCGGTGCGAGCGCCACCAGGAGGATCGTGCCGATGATGCCGCCCGCGAAGTGCCCGATGGCGGCGGCCGCGAGCGCCTGTGCGCCGCGGCCCGCCTTGGCCATCGGGTTGCCTTCCATGGCGGCCACCACCGCGGCGCTCTCACCTGGGGTGTTCAGGAGGATCGAGGTCGTCGAGCCGCCGAACATCGCCCCGTAGTAGATGCCCGCGAACATGATGAACGCGCCGGTCGGCTCCAGGCCGTAGGTCACGGGCAGCAGCAGGGCCACCGCCATCGCGGGGCCGATGCCGGGCAGGACGCCGATCGCGGTGCCCAGGAGCACGCCGACGGCGGCCCAGAGCAGGTTCATGGGGGTGAGGGCGGTGCCGAAGCCGTCCATCAGGGAGTTGAAGGCGTCCATGTCACAGCACTCCCATCAGTGGTCCGCCGGGGAGCGGCACCCCGAGCAGGTTGTTGAAGACGACGTACGTGATGAGGGAGATCCCTGCCGCGATGAGCGGGTCGCGGTCGAGGTGACGGCTGCCGAGGGCGTACGCGGCGCCCCAGAAGAGCAGGGCGCCCGCGATGGGGAAGCCGAGCGGTTCGATGAGGACGGCGGCGCCGAGGAAGACTCCGGCGAGGAGCAGGACGGTGCGCCAGTCGGCGGGTTCGGACAGGTCGATGTCCTCGCCGCCCTCGGCTTCGCCGCGGCCGCCCCGCAGGACGTCGATGGCGAGGATCACGGCGACGACGAGGAGTCCGATACCCACGGCGATCGGGACCGTCTTGGGTCCGATGGGGCCGCGCTGGGCGATCTCGACGTCCATGGTGAGCGCGTCGGTGAGGACGAGGGCGCCGAGGGCCAACAACATGACGCACACGCCGAGTTCGGAGTGCTCGCGCAGCCAGGCGCGGCGGCTGCTGCCGTTGCCGCTCTCCCCGGGCGGAGTTTCGGTGGTCGTCGTCGTCACAGTCCCAGCTCCTTCAGCACGGACACCACGCTCTTGTCCTGGGCGGCCAGGAAGTCGCCGAACTTGTCGCCGGTGAGGAAGGCGTCGTCCCAGCCGTTGGTCTTGAGGGACTTGCGCCACTGGGGGGAGTCGTGGAGCTTCCTGACCAGGCCGGTGAGCTTCTTGCGTTCCGCGTCGGAGAGGCCGGGCGGTGCGACGATGCCGCGCCAGTTGGTGAAGTCCACGTCGTAGCCGGACTCCTTGAGGGTCGGCCCGTCCAGGCCCTTGGCCCGCTTGGGCCCGGTGGTGGCGAGGAGCCGCAGCTCGCCCGACTTGATCTGGTCGAGGTACTCGCCGACGCCCGAGACGCCGAAGGCGACCTTCTTGCCGAGGATCGAGGCGAGGAGTTCGCCGCCGCCGTCGAAGGGGACGTAATTGACCTTCTTCGGGTCGATCCCGGCGGCGCGCGCCATCAGCATGGGGGCGAGGTGGTCGGGGCCGCCCGGGGATGAGCCGCCGCCGACGGGGAGCTTGCCGGGGTTCTTCTTCCAGGCGGTGACCAGCTGCTTGATGTCCTTGTACGGCGAGTCCTTGGCGACCACGACGACGTCCGGCTCTTCGGTGAGGCGGGCGATGGGGGTGGTGTCGGCGAGGGTCTTGGGCGAGTCGTTGGAGCGTGCGGCGCCCACGACGCCCAGGCCCATGGACATGGCGAGCTTGCCGTTGCCGTGCTCGCCGACGAGGCGGCTGAGGCCGACGGTGCCGCCGGCGCCGGGGAGGTTGAACACCTCGATGTTGTGGGTGAGTCCGGCGTCCTCGGCGTTCTTCGCCGCGGTGCGGGCGGTGATGTCGTAGCCGCCGCCCGGCGTGTTGGGGACCATGATGCGCAGGCCGGGGATCTGTGTGCCGGTCTCGGCGTCGCTGCCCGTGGAGAGCAGCGGCGGCCCTGCGAGCACGAGCAGCGCGGCCCCGAGCAGGGCAAGGGGTGTGCGCAGACGCACGTGTGCCACCACCTGTCGGTACGTAGTCATTGCTGGGGATACGTCGTCATTGCTGGGGAGTTGATGCGGCCGGGTTCCCCGTGGGGGCGGGAACCCGGCCGCCGTCCGCGGGGACGGGGATACCTGTGAGGTGGCCCACATGTTGCCTGCGCGTTAAGAAGCTGTCTCTCTTCCGGAATCAACGGACGTTGTGGTCGTTGTGGTCGCGCCCTTAGCCTGCGGCGATGACAAGGGTGCTGGTCGTGGACGACGACTTCATGGTCGCCAAACTGCACAGCCGTTATGTGTCCGCGGTGGACGGATTCTCGGTGGTGGGAGTGGCGCACAGCGGTACGGAGGCGCTGGCGGCGGTGGAGCGGCTGCGCCCCGATCTCGTACTTCTTGACGTCTATCTGCCCGATATGGACGGCATCGCGGTGCTGCGGGAGTTGCGTGCCGTGGAGGAGCGCGACCGGGACCGGCAGCCGCTGGACGCGCTGTTCATCACGGCGGCGCGGGACGCGGAGATCGTGCGGGCGGCGCTGCGGGCCGGTGCGCTGCATTACCTGATCAAGCCGTTCAACCAGGCGGCGCTGCGCGAGCAGTTGCTGCACGTGGCGGCGGTGCGGGCCCGCCTTGACGGCCTGGACGAGGCGCGCCAGGAGGACATCGACCAGATCTTCGGCCCCCGCCCGCCGGGCTCCCGGGAACTCCCGAAGGGCCTGGCGGCCCACACCGCCGACCTGGTCGAGCAGACACTGCGGCGACACCCGGGAGGCCTCTCCGCCTCGGAGTGCGCGCAGGAGGGCGCACTGTCACGGGTGAGCGCGCGCCGCTACCTGGAGTTCTTCGCGGACACGGGCCGGGTCGAGGTGACGCTCCGGTACGGGGGGACGGGGCGGCCGGAGCGGCGGTATCGGTGGGTGCGGTAGGGGGGCGGGCGGCGGGGCAACCACGGACGAAGTAGCACATCAACCCCCCGTCGTCACCCTCGGAGCACTGGGGTGTGCAGTGCCTGTGGCCAGGCCCTACCGTGCGACGGCGCGTTCAGCATCCAGCGCTCCAGCACGCAACCAAGGGGGAGAGCACCTTGAAGCTACGCACGCTACTGGCGAGCACAAGCGTCGCAGTCCTGAGCGGAACTCTGTTCATCGCGCCGTCCGCGTCAGCCGACTCCACCGTCCCGCGCTTCGGCACCGCCCAAGACCCCTGTCCACTGGGGCACGTCTGCTACTACTCCGGCTACAACCAGTCCGGTGACTGGTGTGGATCGTCCGGCGACCGACCGGACTCCATATGCGGACTTCGCTACTCCTACTTCAACAACGGGCGCCAGCAGACCGATTACGACCACGTGTACGTCTCCTTCAAGGAAGGAGGCAAGAAGTGCCTGCACTACGGACCGGACGAGGGCAAGGGAAACCTGAACGGCGGAAAGACGATCAAGTCCTACTACTGGGGCCCTGAGTGCCCCTGAGCACCGACCGAGTACCGCCACGCGCCGCGCTGCGTCCCGGACCCCCACGGACCGGCCCGTAGCTCACGTACTGGTCAAACCGGGTCGCGCACAGGCCCAGCCTCAGCCCCCGGTTAGCCCTCCCTTAACCGCACCATAAAGATCGCCATCACCCCCTCCCAGCAGGCGAATCCGGGGATTTCAGCGGCTAGCTTTCTCGTCGCCGGGCCGGTTACGAACCGTCGGCGCCGCACGCAATCGGGGGGCGGCACCGGCCGTTCGCAACCGTCTCGTGTCCCCCACCCCCCCCCAGAACCGCCGCTGAGGAGAACCACTCATGACCGCACGTCGCAAGGTCGCCGCGATCGCCGCCGTCGGGATCGCCCCGCTCGCCCTGACCGCCCTGTCGGCCGCCCCCGCCGCCGCGCACGGTTCGATGACGGACCCGGTGAGCCGTGTCTCCGCGTGCTTCCAGGAAGGCCCGGAGTCGCCGACGTCGGCTGCCTGCAAGGCTGCCGTGGCGGCCAGTGGCACGCAGGCCTTCTACGACTGGAACGGCGTGAACATCGCGAACGCCGCGGGCAAGTCGAAGGAGATCATCCCCGACGGCAAGCTGTGCAGCGCGGGCAACGACAAGTACAAGGGCCTCGACCTGCCGCGCGCCGACTGGCCGTCCAGCAAGATGTCCGGCGGCAACCACACCTTCCGCTACAAGGGCACCGCCCCGCACAAGGGCTCCTTCGAGCTGTACATCACGAAGGACTCGTACGACCCGAGCAAGCCCCTGAAGTGGTCGGACCTGGAGGAGAAGCCGTTCGTCGACGTCGCCGACCCGAAGATGGAGAACGGCGACTACGTCTTCGACGGCAAGGTCCCGGCCAAGTCGGGCCGCCACCTGATCTACTCGGTCTGGCAGCGCTCGGACTCCCCCGAGGCCTTCTACACCTGCTCCGACGTCGTCTTCGGCAAGGACAGCGGCGGCACCGAAGCCGCGGCTCCGGCCCCGACCGCCTCCGCGCCCTCCGAGAAGGACATCGCCGCGGGCGCCGAGAAGTCCACCGTCGAGCACCACGGCCACGGCGACAGCGACGCCAAGACGGGCGCCGAGGCCTCCGAGGCGGCCCCGGCCGCGGGTGACGACACCGCCGCCAACGAGCCCGAGGTGAACGGCGGCGCAGAGAAGCCCGTCGCCGCGGCCAACGAGAACCTCGCCGAGACCGGCGGCGACAGCAACACCCCGTACATCGCGATCGGCGGCGCCGCCGCCCTCGCCATCGGTGCCGCGGCCATGTTCGGCACGGCCCGCCGCCGGACGGCGCGCCACGGCCGCTGAACCGGCTGAGCATCGATGGGCCGCCGCCTTCCCGTGCGTCAAGGGAGGGCGGCGGCCCTCTGCCGTCAGGAGAAGCAGGTGCTCGGCGTCGCGTGCGCCGGGTCGAGCGCGTTCGCGACCTCGTGGTGCGCGACCCGGTCGAGGATCCCTATCGCCACGTGCTCCGACAGGTCGACGGGGCACAGGTCCTGGACGGTCACGTTGCGTACGCCGGGGCCGTTCAGGAATTGCGTGCGGTACGGGGTGACCACCTCGTCGTACTTGGTGGCGATGACGGTGTAGCGCACGCCGGGGACGGTGTCGCCGCCTTCGTTGAGCTTGGTCAGGAACGGTGATCCGGCCACCTGGTCGGCCAGGCTCGGGGTCTTGGTGGTGAGCAGGTCCTCGATGCCCGGGAAGTAGGGCAGCAGTCCGGTGAGGCCGAGCAGGGTCGTGCCGTGGTTGTCGGGCGCGAGTCCGACCAGGGCGTTCACCTTCTGCGCCCCGCCGAGGAACTTCAGGTAGTAGCGGGGCATCATGCCGCCCTGCGAGTGGCCGACGAGGTCGGCCTTCTCGGCGCCCGTCGAGGCGAGCACCTTGTCGACGAAGCCGTCGAGCTGCTCGGCCGACTTGTCGATCGGGCCGAGCCCGTTGAAGAACGGCACTCCGGGCAGCTGGCCGTAGTCGAGGGAGTAGACGCAGTAGCCGCGCCTGACCAAGTACGGCGCGAGGACGAGCCAGTTGTCGATGGAGTTGCCGAAGGTGCCATGGACCAGGACCACGGGGCGGGGGTGGGCGGCCGACGGCTTGCAGCCGTAGTCGTTCCAGCCGCTCGACGAGGCGGTGGCGGCGGCAGGTGCGGCGGACGCCGTGGCGGCGGGGGTGAGGGTGAGCGCGCCCGTCATGAGAAGGGCGGCGGCAAGCGCTCTGAGCGCTCGTCTCCAGGGCAGCATCGTGTGATCTCCTTGCGGCTCAAGGGAGTTGCGATGAATGAGCCCTGTGATCCGGATCACGAGGATGCCGTGCACACGCCAAATTAAGGGCCGGTCGTAGAAGTGTGAAGTTACGCGTCAGTAAAACTTCCAGCAATCACTGGCACAGTCCCCCCACAACCCCCTACCGAGGAGGCTCCACCAGCCCCAACTCATAGGCGATGATGACTAGTTGGACCCGGTCACGGGAGTCGAGCTTGGTGAAGAGCCGCGCCACGTGCGCCTTGACCGTGGCCACGGTGATGACGAGCTCGGCCGCGATCTCCGCGTTGGACAGGCCGCGGCCGACCAGCGTCAGCACCTCGCACTCGCGGTCGGTGATGCCGCCGGCCGTCCGCCGCACCGAAGGCGTGGGCTCGGGCCGCGCCGCGAACTCCTCGATCAGGCGCCGGGTGACGCTCGGCGCGATCAGGCCGTCCCCTGCGGCCACCACATGGATCGCCGCGAGGATGTCCTCCAGTGCCATGTCCTTGACGAGGAATCCGCTCGCGCCCGCGCGCAGCGCCCCGTACACGTAGTCGTCGTCATCGAAGGTGGTGAGGACGAGGACGCGCGTCGCCCCGCCGTCGGCCGTGATCAGACGGGTGGCCTCGATGCCGTCCATGCCGGGCATGCGGATGTCCATGACGACGACGTCGGGACGTACGTCCCGCGCCAGCCGGACCGCCTCGGTGCCCGTCCCCGCCTCCCCCACCACCTCGATGTCGGCGGTGTCGGCCATCAGGACGCGCAGGCCCGCGCGGACGAGGGGCTGGTCGTCGGCGAGGACGACTCTGACTGCGGGCTCGGTCATCGGATCTCCATCGGCGGCAGGGGCAGCAGGGCCGTCACCCGGAAGCCGCCCTCGGGGCGCGGTCCCGCGGTGAACCGGCCGTGCAGCAGGGCGACTCGCTCACGCATGCCGACGAGGCCGAACCCGGTGCCCGCGGGCAGACCGCCCCGGCCGTCGTCCTCTATCTCCAGGGACAGCTCGCCGTCCCGCCGCTCGACGGTCACCCGGCAGGTGTCCGTTCCCGCGTGCCGTACGACATTGGTGAGGGCCTCCTGAAGGATGCGGAACGCGGCCAGGTCGATGTCGGCGGGCAGCGGGCCGCTCTCCCCCCGCCTGCGGATCTCGGCGTGGACTCCGGCGTCCCGCGCCGAAGCCGCGAGGCGGTCGACGTCGGCGAGCCCGGGGGCGGGTTCGCGGGGCGGCGGCGCGGAGGTGTCGCGGGGTGGCGCGGAGGTGGCGCGGGCCGAGTCCGGCGTCCCGCCGGCGGCCCCCGGCTCCGACTCCGGCCTGCGCAGCGCGACCAGCGTCCTGCGCAGCCCCGCGAGGGTCTCCCTGCTGGTGGCCTCGATGGTGGCGAGCGCGTTGCGGGCCTCCGCGGGCTGGGTGTCGATGACCCGGCTGCCCACGCCCGCCTGGATGGCGATGACGCCGATGCTGTGCGCGATCATGTCGTGCAACTCCCTTGCGATGCGCAGCCGTTCGGCGGTGACGGCACGGGCCGTGGCCTGGGAGCGCAGGGCCTCGGCGTGCGTGCGGCGCTCCCGGGCCGAACTGCCCGCCATCCAGGCGGCGATGAGAAGGACGGCTACGAGCACGGCACTCTGGCCGCTGTCGTCGGCCCAGGCGGACGACGAGCAGTTGCGCATCCCGTACTCGCCGGGAAGGCACCCGGTGTCGGGCGGGAAGCCGAAGAGGGAGCCCATCTGTGCCGTGAACGCCAGGACGGCGGCGGTGACCGACGTGCGTCGCGGACGGGCGGCCGCGAGATAGCCGACGGCACAGACCCCGGCGAAGACCTGCAGATAGCTGACCTCCGACGTCCGCATCTCCATCGTGGCCGCGACCCCGCCCAGGAGCAGCGAGGCCAGGGCCGGCAGCGGACGGCGGCGCAGCAGCGAGGCGACCACGGCCGCGAGCACGAGCGACGCGAGGACCATCAGGAGGTCGAAGCCCTGCTGTCCGTCGGAGAACGTGACGTACGTGACGGCGGGGAAGAGAACGGCCCCGCTCCAGGCCAGACCCGTGCGTACGGCAGGCCACCGCCGCCCGGGGACGAGCGTGCGGCTGCCCTTGTTCCGGCCCTTCGCGGACAGCTCCTGACCTGGTGTGACGTCCATGCGCCGATCGTATGCGGCCGCCGCTCGCGGGGGTATTGGCCCGCGGTCGTACGCCCAGGGGCTACCGAGCCGCCGGCGGGTGTGGCCGATGGCCCGATGCCGGGCGGGCCCGGCCCGCGACACCGTGGTCCGCGTGATCGAAGTCAATGAGCTGACGAAGCGGTACGGCACCAAGAACGCCGTACACAACCTGAGTTTCACCGTGCGCCCGGGGCAGGTCACCGGGTTCCTCGGTCCGAACGGCGCGGGCAAGACCACGACCTTGCGGATGCTGCTCGGCCTGGTCGGACCCAGCGGCGGCAGCGCCACCATCGACGGCCGCGCCTTCGCCTCCCGGCCGCGCGGCCTGCGCCATGTCGGCGCGCTCCTCGACGCGGGCGATGTGCACGGCGGCCGCACGGCCCGCGCCCATCTGCGCGCGCTGGCCCGCTGCAACGACATCCCCCGGAGCCGGGTGACCGAGGTGCTGCACGAGGTCGGCCTCACCGAGGTGGCGGGGCGGCGCGTGGGCGGCTTCTCGCTCGGCATGCGGCAGCGCCTGGGGATCGCCACCGCGCTGCTCGGCGACCCGCCGGTGCTCCTCTTCGACGAACCCCTCAACGGCCTCGATCCGGAGGGGGTGTTGTGGGTGCGCGGGCTGTTCCGGCGCCTGGCCGCCGAGGGCCGCACCGTCTTCGTGTCCAGTCACCTCATGTCCGAGATGGAGAACACCGCCGACCAGCTCGTCGTCATCGGCCGCGGCGAACTCATCGCCGCCGAGAGCGTCACCGCCTTCGCCGCCCGCGGCACCCGTCTGAGCGTCACGGTCCGCACGCCCGACGCCCCCGCCCTGACGGAGCTCCTGACGGCCGAGGGCGCCTGTGTCCAGGCGGACGGCGAAGCCCTCACCGTCACCGGCCTGCCCGCCCCCCGGATCGGAGACCTCGCCTTCCGGCACGGGATGCGGCTCCACGAACTCGCCACCCGCTCCGCGTCCCTGGAAGAGGCGTTCATGGAACTCACCGCCGACAGCGTCGAATACCTCGCGGGAGACCCCCGATGACGACCGTCGCCCTCCCCTCCGTCACCGGGGCCGCCGAACCCCGGGCCCGCTTCCGCCACCTCGTCGCCGCCGAGTGGATCAAGCTGTGGTCGCTGCGCTCGACCTACTGGGTCCTCGCGGTGGGTGCGCTGGCCGTCACCGGGATCAACGTGAACTCCGCGCTGTCCAACCTCAGCTGGCTCTCGCGTCAGGATCCGGCCGTCCCGGCCGGGCAGGGACCGGAGTTCGACACCCTGTCGAGCGCGTTCGTCGACCCCGCCTGGCAGATCCTGATGGTCGTCGCGGGAAGCGTGGGCGCTCTCACGGTCTTCGGCGAGTACACCAGCGGCCTGATCCGGACGACGTTCACGGCCGTCCCCGACCGGCGTGCGGTGATGCTGGCCAAGGCGGTCGTCATGACGGTGGTGATGTCCGCGCTCGGCACGATCGTCTCCGTGGCCTCGTTCGGCGTGACGCAGGCGATCCTGCGCGAGCACGGGGGTCTGTCCATCGGCGATCCGGGCGCGCTGCGGGCCGTCGTGGCGTCCGCGCTGCTCGTTCCGTTGAGCGCGCTGGTGGGCATGGCCGTCGGTGCGCTCGTCCGGCACGCCACGGGCAGCATCGTCACGTCCCTCGTGACGCTGATCCTGGTCCCCGCCTTCCTCCAGGGCGACACGTACCGGTGGGTTAAGGAACTCGGCAACACGATGCCGGTCACGGCGTGGAACGCCCTCATCGAGAATCCCTCGATGGGCTTCCCGCAGGGCAGGTACCCGGCGTCGGTCACCGAGGCGTGGATCGTGTTCGCGGCGTGGCCGGTGGCCGCGGTGGCCGTCATGGTGGCGGCCGTGCACCGCAGGGATCTGTGACCCCGGAGCACGGTGCTACGCCGCCAGCGTCCCCGGCACGATCGCGCCGGGACCGAACTTCGCCCGCGCCCGGTCGGCCACCGCCTCGATTCTGCGGGCCCTGTCGTCCACCGGGTCGAACATCAGCTGGTGGGCGGCGTGTTCGGCGGGGCCGAGCCCTTCGGCGCGCAGCGAGATGCCGCGCACCCGGGCCCGCTGGAGGCCGAGCGCGTCGTACATGCGGTACGCGGATCCGGTCAGCGCGCCGGAGTGCGCGGTCGGCTCGGGCAGCGTACGGGTGCGTGTCGTGGTGGAGCGGTCGGCGTACCGCACGGTGAGGGTCAGGGAGCGGCACACCTGGTCCTCGTCGCGCATCCGCGCACCGAGTTCGTCGGTGAGCGAGAGCAGCGCCCTGCGGTGTCGCGCGGGGTCCAACTCGTCGCGGGCGAAGGGGCGTTCAGAGGCGAGAGAGCGGGCGGCGGCGTTCGGCACGACGCGTGCGCGGTCGATGCCGTGCGCCTTCTCGCGCAGCTCGCGGCCCGCGCGGGCGCCGACGAGGCGCTGCAGGGTGGACAGCGGCGCGGCGGCCACCTTGCCGACGGAGTCGAGGCCGTACGAGCAGAGGGTGCGGGCGGTGGCGCGGCCGACCCCCGGCAGTTCGGCGACCGGCTTCGGCCCGAGGAACTCCGCGACGGCGTCGGGCTCCGGGCCCACGGCCAGGGTCACCCCCGGTGCGGCTCCCCGCACGGCCATCCGCGCGAGCATCGGTCCAGGACCGGCGCCGATCACGCAGTCCACCCCGTACAGGGCGAGCGCCCGTACCCGTATCACCGAGGCGAGTTCGACGGCGTCGCGCCCGAAGTAGCGCATCGCTCCCCGTACGTCGACGAGCGCGGCGTCGGGCGGCAGGGCCTCGACGACAGGGCTGAACTCGCCGAGCAGCAGGAGCAGTCGGGGCAGGGCAGCCTCGTACATGGGCGGCAGGAGGAACCGTACGCACAGGGTGCTCATCCCGCGCTCCCCGGGCTCTGGTGCCACAACTTCCGCCCTGTGGCCGCCCGTTCGCCGGGCGGCTGGAGGTCGGCCCAGGGGTGCATCTCGTACCCCGTGGACATCCGGATGCGACGGCCGCCGTCCGCCGGAGTCGAGGAACCGCCGTCCGGATGCGGGGCGCCGCCGTCCGCCGGGGTCCCGCCGCTCTCGCTCTCCCCCTCGGGTCCCGGCTCGGCAAGGCGCGCGCCCACCGCGTCGAGTCCGCCCTCCTGGCGCAGCTCCACCAGTTCCGCCAGGTTCCATGCGGCGGCGCCGACCACGCTGAGGCTGCGCGGGCCGCGCCGCTGCACCACGCCCCGGACCAGGAGCAGCCAGGAGTGGAAGACGGTGTGCGCGCACCGTTCGTGGGCGTCGTCGAAGAAGGCCAGGTCGACCAGGCCGGTGCCGTCGTCCAGGGTGGTGAAGATGACCCGCTTCCCGGAGCGGATCGGCGGGGTCTGGGTGGCCGCCTTGGCGCCCGCGACCAGGACGGTCGCCCCGTGTTCGGCCTCCCGCAGGCGGCGGGCCGTCAGGACGCCGAGCTCGCGCAGGAACTCCGCATGGTCGCCCATGAGATGGCGCGAGGAGTCCATGCCCAGGACGCCGAGCTCGGCGCTGAGCCGTTCCGCGTCGTCCAGGTCGGGCAGCCCGGCGGGGGCCGTCTTCCGCCCGCCGGACAGCGGGAGTTGGGCCCCGGAGGAGCCCCGCGAGCCCCGCCGCAGCTCCGTCAGGTGCAGTTGCAGGTCACGGCGGTTGGCGCCGAACGCGTCGAGCGCGCCGACCTGCGCGAGCCGCTGCGCGACCGGTTTGCCCGGCCTTGCCCGCTCCCAGAAGTCCAGGAGCGAGGCGTAGGGCTGGGCGTCGGCGATCCGCGCCGCCTCGGCCTCGCTGATGCCGTGGACGTCACAGAGCGCGAGGCGCAGGCCCCACCGGTCCGGAGCGCCGGGAGAGCCCTCCGAACCCGCAGAACCGGACACCAGTTCGATACGGTGAGCGACCGCGGACCGGTTCACGTCCAGCGGAAGGATCGGCACCCCCCGCCGCCGCGCGTCCGCGAGCAGCAGCCGCTTCGGGTACATGCCGGGGTCGTGCGTGAGCAACCCGGCGTAGAACGCGGCCGGGTGATGGGCCTTCAGCCACGCCGACTGGTAGGTGGGCACGGCGAAGGCCACCGCGTGCGCCTTGCAGAAGCCGTACGAACCGAAGGCCTCGATGATCTCCCAGGTCCGCCCGATGGTCTCGGCGTCGTACCCCTTCGCCGCCGCCTGCTGCGCGAACCAGAACCGGATCCGCCCCTGCGATTCGGGGTCGGAGAGACCGCGCCGCACCCGGTCAGCCTCGCCGCGTCCGCAGCCGGTCATGATGTCCACGATCTCGATGATCTGCTCGTGGAAGACGACGACGCCGTACGTCTCCTTGAGCGGCCCCGCCAGGTCCGGGTGCGGATAGCGGATGGGCGCGCGGCCGTGCCGGGCCTCGATGAAGGGCCGCACCATGTCGGCGGCGACAGGACCAGGCCGGAAGAGCGAGATGTCCACGACCAGGTCGTGGAAGGTCGCGGGCTGAAGGCGCCCGACCAGGTCACGCTGGCCCGGCGACTCGATCTGGAAACAGCCCAACGTCTCTGCGGACCTGATGAGTTGATACGTCGCCGGATCCCCCGGCGGCACCGCGTCCACGTCCACCCGCGCGCCCGTGGCCCGCTCGACCTCCCCCACCGCGTGCGCCATCGCCGACTGCATCCGCACGCCGAGCACGTCGAGCTTGAGCAGCCCGAGGTCCTCCACGTCCTCCTTGTCGAACTGGGACATGGGGAAGCCCTCGCCGCTGGTGGGCACGACGGGCGTACGTTCGAGCAGCGAGGCATCGGAGAGCAGCACACCGCACGGGTGCATGGCGATCCCGCGCGGCAGCGCGTCCAGGGCCTCGACCAGCTCCCACAGGCGCCCGTGGCTCTCCGCCTCCCCCGCCACCTCGCGCAGTTCGGGCAGTTCCTCCATCGCCGAGCGTGCGTCCCGCGCGCGGATGTGCGGGAAGGCCTTGGCGATCCTGTCGATCTCGGCCGGGTCCATGGAGAGGGCGGCGCCCACGTCACGGATGGCGTGGCGGACGCGGTAGGTCTCGGGCATGGCGACGGTCGCGACCCGCTCGGTGCCGAAGCGGCCGATGATCGCGCGGTAGACCTCCAGGCGGCGGGCCGACTCCACGTCGATGTCGATGTCCGGCAGGACGGCACGCCGCGTGGACAGGAACCGCTCCATGAGCAGGCCGTGCTCGACGGGATCGGCGTGCGCGATGCCGATGAGGTGGTTGACCAGGGACCCCGCGCCGGAGCCGCGCGCCGCGACCCGGATCCCCAAGTCGCGTACGTCGTCGACCACTTGGGCCACGGTGAGGAAGTAGGAGGCGAAGCCGTGGTACGCGATGACGTCCAGCTCGTGGTGCATCCGCTCCCAGTAGCCGTGGGCGCCCGGGGAGCGGTCGTACCCCCGCAGCACCATCCCCGCCGCCGCCCGCGAGGCGAGCACGCGCTGCGCGGTGCGGCGCCCCGCGCCGACGAGGTGCGGCTCGGGGAAGCGCACGGAGCCGATGCCGATGTCGTCCTCGGGGTCGACGAGGCACTGGGCGGCTGCCGCCTGGGTCTGCTCGACCAGGCGGTGGGCGGTGTCGCGGCGGAAGCCTGCCGCCTCCACGATCCGCTCGGCGTTGCCCAGCATGGCGTCGGCGCCCTTCAACCACCGCTCCCCGCCGTCGAGTTCCTTGGTCGGGTCGACGGGGACGAGGCGGCGCGCGGCGTCGAGCACGTCGGCGACCGGGCCGAGCCCCGCGTCGGCGTAGCGGACGGCGTTGCTCAGGACGGGGCGCACCCCCTGCTCGGCGGCGAAGCCGACGGTGCGCGCGGCGAGGCGCAGCGAACCGGGTCCGGTGCCTTCGCGGCCGTGCCACACGGACTCCAGGCGCAGCGCGTCTCCGTAGCGCTCGCGCCAGGGGGCCAGGAGGCGGGCGGCCCGGTCCGGGCGTCCGGCGGCGAGCGCGCGCCCCACGTCGGAAGCGGGGCCGAGCAGCACGGTCATGCCGTCGCCGTGGTTCTCCTCCCACGGGAGCACGGGCTGCCCCTCGCCGCTCCGGTGCGCGGCGGTGATCAGGCGGCACAGCGCGGCCCAGCCGGTGGCGCCGTCGCGGGCGAGGAAGGTCACGCGCGGGGTCGACTCGTCGATGAAGGCACCTCCGCGCACCGGGGTCCGCCGCCGCGCACCGCTCGCGGGCGCCGGCTCCCCCACCGCGAGCTCGGTGCCGAACAGCGGCCGCACCCCCGCCTTCGCGCAGGCCTTGGCGAACCGGACGGTGCCCGCGAGGGTGTCCCGGTCGGTGAGCGCGAGGGCGTCCATGCCCCGCTCGGCGGCGCGCTCGGCGAGCCGCTCCGGGTGCGAGGCGCCGTAGCGCGGGGAGAACCCGGAGACGGTGTGCAGATGCGTGAACCCTGGCACACGCACCTCCTGAAACCCTGAACCGATCCGACCTCACATCCCCCGCCTCCACCATAGACCAAGTTTCGAACGTACGTACGACACTCGATCCGCACCCGATCCGGCATCCGGGTCGGCCCGCACCCCTCTTCGCCCATTCGGCCCCGCCCACCTGCGGGAACGACAGGGGCCACGGAGCGTGGGGGCATGAGTTTCACCGATGAGTTGAAGAGCGCCGTCACCCCGCGAGCAGCCCTGCTGGTCATCGGTGTACTGGCCCTGCAGCTGCTGTTCATCGCCTCCTACGTAGGGGCCCTGCACGACCCCAAGCCGAAAGACGTGCCCTTCGGAGTCGTCGCTCCGGGGCCCGCGGCCAAGGAGACCTCGGACAAGCTCGGGAAACTCCCCGGTGAACCGCTCGACCCGCGCGTGGTCGAGGACGAGGCCGAGGCCCGGCACCAGATCATGAACCGCGACATCGACGGCGCCCTGATCGTCGACCCCCGGGGCACCACCGACACCCTGCTGGTCGGCTCGGGCGGCGGCACCGTCCTCGCCACCGCCCTTGAGAAGATCGCCACCGAGGTCGGCATGGCCGAGAAGCGGGGGGTCAAGACCGTGGACGTGGCCCCGGCGTCCACCAAGGACTTCGACGGGCTCTCGTCCTTCTACCTGGTCGTCGGCTGGTGCGTCGGCGGCTATCTGTGCGCATCGATCCTGGCGATCAGCGCGGGCTCCCGGGCCGCCAACGGCCCGCGCGCACTGATCAGGACCGGCGTCATGGCGCTCTACTCGATCGCGGGCGGCCTCGGCGGCGCGCTCATCATCGGGCCGATCCTGGGCGCCCTGCCCGGCAGCATCATGGGCCTGTGGGGCCTCGGCTCGCTGGTCGTCTTCGGGGTCGGCATGATCACGCTCGCCCTGCAGTCACTCACCGGCATCGTGGGCATCGGCCTCGCCGTCCTGCTCGTCGTGATCGCGGGCAACCCGAGCGCGGGCGGCGCCTTCCCGCTGCCGATGCTGCCGCCGTTCTGGAAGGAGATCGGCCCCTGGCTGCCGCCGGGCGCGGGCACCTGGGTGGCGCGCTCGATCGCGTACTTCAAGGGCAACGCGATCACCGGACCGATGCTGGTGCTCGCCGCCTGGGCGGTCGTGGGCACCGCCGTCACCCTGGTCATGTCCGCGCTGCGCGGGGACCGCCAGCCGGGCCAGAAGCCCGCGATGCAGGACACGGAACCGGACGGCGGCGCCCACCGCGGGTGACGGCCCGCTCCCCCGGCCGTTGTCAGACCCGGGTGCGAGGCTTGAGCGATGATCACCACCCTGGCAGTCGAGAACTACCGCTCCCTGCGCAAACTGATCGTCCCCCTGGACCGCCTGAACGTAGTGACGGGCGCGAACGGCACCGGCAAGTCCAGCCTGTACCGCGCACTGCGGCTGCTCGCGGACTCCGCGGCCGGCGGCGCGGTCGCGGCCCTGGCCCGCGAGGGCGGCCTGCCCTCCGCGATGTGGGCGGGCGAGCGCAAGGCGGAGCCCGCCGCCCTGCGCCTGGGCTTCGCGGGCGACGAGTTCGGGTACGCGGTCGACTTCGGCGTCCCCCAGTCCAGCGGCGCGGGCCCCGGCGGCGCCCCCTCCATGTTCGGCCTCGACCCGGAGATCAAGCGCGAGTCCACCTGGGCCGGACCCGTGCTGCGGACCGCCGCGCTGCTCTGCGACCGCGCGGGGCCCGCCGTGCGCACCCGCACCGCCGACGGCGGCTGGCACCGCACCCAGGGCATCCGGCCCTACGACAGCATGCTCAGCGAGTTCGCCGACCCGCAGCTGGCCCCCGACCTGCTCAGGCTGCGCGAGCTGATCCGCTCCTGGCGGTTCTACGACCATGTGCGCACCGACGCCGACGCACCGGCCCGCGCCGCCCGCATCGGCACCCGCACCCCCGTCCTCGCCCACGACGGCGCGGACCTCGCGGCCGCCCTGCAGACCATCCGGGAGATCGGCGACGACCGTGCGCTCGACGAGGCGGTGGACGACGCCTTCCCGGGCAGCAGCGTGCGGATCGTCGACAACGGAGGGCGGTTCGAACTCCAGCTGCACCAGCGCGGGCTGCTGCGCCCGCTGGGCCCCGCCGAACTGTCCGACGGAACACTGCGCTACCTGCTGTGGACCGCGGCCCTGCTCACGCCCCGGCCGCCGTCCCTCCTCGTCCTGAACGAACCGGAGACGAGCCTGCACCCCGACCTCCTGCGCCCGCTCGCGGACCTGATCCTGACCGCGACGAAGGACACGCAGGTCGTCCTGGTGACCCACGCCCGCCCCCTCGCCGAAGCCGTGGCCAAGGGGGCGGTGCGCCACCGGATGGACGTCAACTCCATAGAGCTGGTGAAGGAGTCGGGCGAGACGACGGTGGCAGGCCGGGAGAGCCTCCTGGACGAGCCGCTGTGGTACTGGCCGAAGCGCTGAGCCGCGCCCCTTAAGGGGCGCGGGGCTGTGACATATGCGGCTCCGCCGCGTGGGCGCGACAAGCCACACACAACCCGCGGACGGCAAACCGGATCAAGCACCCGCCCCGTTGCCGTAGTACGCCTGCCGCATCAACCGCTCCATCTCATCGATCATCGGCATCCGCGGGTTGGCAGGCGCACACTGATCCGCGTACGCGTTCATCGCCTGCTCCGGCAGCGCCTCCAGGAAGGCGGCCTCGTCGACACCCTCCTCCTGGAAGGAAGCGGGGACACCGCACTTGGCGCGCAGTTCCTCGACGGCGGCGGCATAGGACTCCACCCCCTGCTCCGGGGAAGCCGCCGCCAGGCCCAGCATCCGGGCGATCTCCTGGAACCGCTCCGGCGCCCGGTAGACCTCAGCCTTCGGCCAAGGCGTCGCCTTGGCCGACACCGTGCCGTTGTGCCGGATGACGTGCGGCAGGAGCAGCGCGTTGGTGCGGCCGTGCGAGACGTGGAAGGTGTTGCCGAGGGTGTGCGCCATCGCGTGCACCAGGCCCAGGAAAGCGTTGGCGAAGGCCATGCCCGCCACGGTCGAGGCGTTGTGCATCTTCTCGCGCGCCTCGGGGTCCTTCGCCCCGTTCACGACACACCGCTCCAGGTTCTCGAAGATGAGCCTGATGGCCTGGAGGCAGAGCCCGTCGGTGTAGTCGTTCGCGTACACCGAGACGTACGCCTCGGTGGCGTGGGTCAGCGCGTCGAAGCCGGAGTCGGCGGTGACCGTCGCGGGGAGCCTCATCGGCAGGGTCGGGTCGACGATCGCGACGTTCGGGGTGAGGGCGTAGTCGGCGAGCGGGTACTTCTGCGCGGCCTTCGGGTCGGAGATGACCGCGAAGGGGGTGACCTCGCTGCCCGTGCCCGATGTGGTCGGGACGGCCACCATCTGCGCCTTCTCGCCCAGACCCGGGAACTTGAAGGCCCGCTTGCGGATGTCGAAGAACTTCTCCTTGGTGTCCGCGAACTCGATCTCGGGGTGCTCGTACATCAGCCACATGATCTTGGCGGCGTCCATCGGCGAGCCACCGCCGAGCCCGATGATCGTGTCCGGCTCGAAGTCCCGCATGCGTGCCGCCCCGGCCTGCACGGTCGCGAGCTCCGGGTTGGGCTCGACGTCGTCGATGACCTGGACGGTGACAGCTTCGGGGCGCGCCGCGAGGATGTCGGTCACCTTCTGGACGAAGCCGAGCGTCGACATCGTCTTGTCCGTCACGATCGAGACCCGCCGGATGCCGTCCATCTCGCCCAGGTAGCGCAGGGAGTTGCGCTCGAAGTAGATCTTCGGCGGGACCTTGAACCACTGCATGTTGGTGTTGCGCCGTCCGATCCGCTTGACGTTGATGAGGTTGACCGCGGAGACGTTGTTCGACACCGAGTTGTGCCCGTAGGAGCCGCAGCCGAGGGTGAGCGAGGGCAGGAACGCGTTGTAGACGTCGCCGATGCCGCCGAAGGTCGAGGGCGCGTTGACGATGACGCGCACCGCCTTGACGCGCCTGCCGAACTCCTCGGCGAGCTCCTCGTCCTCGGTGTGGATGGCGGCGCTGTGGCCAAGACCGTTGAACTCGACCATCCGGGCCGCCAGTTCGAGGCCCCGCTCGGTGGACTCGGCCTTCAGCGCGGCCAGGACCGGGGAGAGCTTCTCGCGGGTCAGCGGCTCACCCTCGCCGACCTCCGCGCACTCGGCGACGATGACCGACGTGCCCTCGGGGACCTCGAACCCGGCCTGCTCGGCGATCCACCGCGGGGACCTGCCGACGACGGCCGCGTTGAGCTTCGCGCCCGAGCAGTCGGCGCCGAAGGCCGTCGTCCCGAAGACGAACTCCTCCAGCTTGGTCTTCTCGGCCGCCGTGACGACGTACGCACCGAGCCGCTCGAACTCCGCGATCCCCTCGTCGTAGATCTCCTTGTCGAGGATCACGGCCTGCTCGGAGGCGCAGATCATGCCGTGGTCGAAGGCCTTGGAGAGCACGATGTCGTGCACCGCGCGCCGCAGCTTGCCGCTGCGCGTGACGTACGCGGGTACGTTGCCCGCGCCGACGCCGAGCGCGGGCTTGCCGCAGGAGTAGGCGGACTTGACCATGGCGTTGCCGCCGGTGGCGAGGATGGTGGAGACGCCCTCGTGGTTCATCAGGAGGCCCGTCGCCTCCATCGAGGGCTCCTCGATCCACTGCACGCAGTCCGCGGGGGCGCCGGCCTCGATCGCGGCGTCGCGCACGATGCGGGCGGCCTCGGCGGAGCAGCGCTGGGCGCTGGGGTGGAAGGCGAAGACGATCGGGTTGCGGGTCTTCAGGGCGATGAGGGCCTTGAAGAGGGTCGTCGACGTCGGGTTGGTCACCGGGGTCATGGCGCAGACGACGCCGACCGGTTCGGCGATCTCGGTGATGCCGTTCAGCTCGTCGCGGGAGATGACGCCCGCGGTCTTCAGGCCGCGCATCGAGTTGACGACATGCTCGCAGGCGAAGAGGTTCTTGACGGCCTTGTCCTCGAAGAGCCCGCGGCCGGTCTCCTCCACGGCCAGCTTCGCAAGGTCCCCGTGCCGGCCCAGTGCGGCGAGTGAGGCCTTCTTGACGATGTGGTCGACCTGCTCCTGGTCGTACGACGCGAACCGGCCGAGCGCGGTCAGCGCCCTCTCGACCAGTCCGTCCACCATCTCGCTGGCCTCCATGGCGGGGCTCCTTCACTGAGACGTTTTCGCTTATGCCTCAATTGCACACCCGCACATCCCGCCCCAGGCGCCGAAAAGGGCCTCTGGGGGCAGGCCGAAGGTCCTTTTGTGAAAACTTTCACAAGGCTCGCGGAAAGGGGCCGGTCCGCCCGTCGGCGGACCGGCCCCAAGTCCCGCTGCCCCCTGCCGGGGGCCTGTCGTCAGCCGATTTCCGCACCGAACGCGGAGAGCGCCTCGGGAACCGGCTGGAAGAACGTCTCCCCGCCGGCGGAGCAGTCACCGCTGCCGCCCGAGGTCAGGCCAAGGGCGGTGTCGCCCGCGAAGAGCGCGCCGCCGCTGTCGCCGGGCTCGGCGCAGACGTCGGTCTGGATGAGCCCGTTGACGATGTCGCCGTTGCCGTAGTTCACGGTGGCGTCCAGGCCGGTGACCGAGCCGTCGTGCAGCTTCGTGGTCGAGCCGCTGCGCTGCACCTTCTGGCCCACGGTCGCGTCGCCGGCCTTGGTGATGGCCTGCGTCGAGCCGTTGTAGAGGTTCACCTCGCTCGGGTGCGCGGTGTCGCCGCTGTACTTGACGATGCCGTAGTCGTTGTCGGGGAAGCTGGAGCCCGCGTTCTCACCGATGACCGGCCCGCCCTGCTCCTCGGACCAGCTGGTGATCGACTCGGTGCAGTGGCCCGCGGTCAGGAAGTGCGGCGCACCGTCCTTGACCACGTTGAAGCCGAGCGAGCAGCGGCCGCCGCCACCCCAGATGGCGTCGCCACCTGCGATGAAGGGCTTGAACTCCCCCTTGCTGTGCTGGAGTTCGGCCTTGGAGCCGAGCCCCTTCACGACCGCGCCGAGCTTGTCGAGCTGAGCGCCCTTGACCGTGCGGTCCGCCGTGACGACGACCTTGTTGGTGGCCGGGTCGACCGCCCACGAGGTGCCGGGGATGGACGCCTTGTCGCTGAGCGTGGAGCGCGCGCTCTTCAGCTCGGCGAGGGAGTTCTCGACGATTCTCGCCTTGGCGCCCGCCGACTCGACGGCGTCGGCCGCACTCTGGTCGAGGACGTTCACGACGAGGTTCTTGGCCTTGGCGTCGTAGTACGTACCGGCCGCGTCCAGACCGAGGTCCTTGCCGAGGGACGAGGCGAGCTTTCCGGCCTTCGCGACCGAGAGGGTGTCCGGCGTGGGGGTCGGGGCACTCTCACTCGCGTTCGCAGTCTGGAAGGTGATTCCGGCGGCGATCAGTGCGGTGATGCCCGCACCTGCCACGGCTGCACGTCGCTTGGATATGCGTCGGTGCTTCAAGTCACGTCCTCCTGTGGGGGGTCGGCCCGTTCGGTGTGGGGACCTGGGGACCGGAAGGCGTACCGGCACGGAGTCGCACACGCTGCGATAGCCGCGTCCATGCCAAATGGTGCGGCCCACTATCCCGATACCGCCTGGTAGCACACAAGGTCTACTTCAGGACGCGCACGCGACGGTCACCGCGCACCCCCCGCGTCTTCACCGGCGCCGGTCTCACCACGTCGGTTCCCGCTGCAAACACCGCGTGCGAGCGGGTGATCGGCAGCGGGTAAGGACTAGTCCTGTCCGGTTTTCGACGCTCCTGGCGCGTCCGGCTCTCCGGCTTCCGAATCCGCCGTACCGAATTCCGGGAGTGCGACAGCGGGAGAACCGGACACGGCGGCCGGTGGTGTCATTGACTCGGACACGGCGGCGGGCGGCTGCGGCTGCGGCTGCGCCGGTGGCTGCGCCTGCGTGGCCCGCTCCAGGAAGCGCAACAGCTCCACGGGGAAGGGCAGTACGAGCGTCGAGTTCTTCTCGGCGGCGACCGCCACCACCGTCTGCAGGAGCCGCAGCTGGAGGGCGGCGGGCTCCTCCGCCATCTCGTGCGCCGCCTCGGCCAGCTTCTTGGAGGCCTGCAGCTCGGCGTCCGCGTTGATCACGCGGGCCCGCCGCTCACGGTCCGCCTCGGCCTGCCGGGCCATGGAGCGCTTCATCGTCTCCGGGAGCGACACGTCCTTGATCTCGACCCGGTCGATCTGCACGCCCCACCCGACGGCGGGCGAGTCGATCATCAACTCCAGGCCCTGGTTGAGCTTTTCCCTGTTGGAGAGCAGATCGTCGAGATCGCTCTTGCCGATGATCGAGCGCAACGACGTCTGCGCCATCTGCGAGACCGCGAAGCGGTAGTCCTCCACCTGGATGACGGCGTCGGTGGCGTCGATCACCTTGAAGTAGATGACCGCGTCCACGCGCACCGTGACGTTGTCCCGGGTGATGCCGTCCTGCGCCGGGACCGGCATCGTCACGATCTGCATGTTCACCTTACGGAGCCGGTCCACGAACGGCACGATCATCGTGAACCCGGGCCCGCGCACCGAACGCTGCAGCCGTCCGAGCCGCAGCACGACACCCCGTTCGTACTGTTTGACCACACGCGCCGCGGCCATCACATAGACCGCTCCGGCACATCCGACGGCCACTCCCGTCGCCACCAGCTCCTCGACCATGCCGGCCCCCCAGGGTCCGAATTGGGCGTGTTGGGCGTGCACTTCGAAGGTAGCGCCGCACGGCGCACAAAGGGAGACGGGAGACAGGAGAGAGCCCCCGCCCGGAACTCCGGGCGGGGGCTCTCCTGCTGCTGGCTGCAGGTCGGCCGTACGTCGGTCAGTAGACGCTCACGCCGTACGCGCTCAGCGCTTCGGTGACCGGCTGGAAGAAGGTCGTGCCACCCGATGAGCAGTTGCCGCTGCCGCCCGAGGTGAGGCCAAGTGCCTTGGTCCCCGCGTAGAGCGGGCCGCCGCTGTCGCCGGGTTCGGCGCAGACCGTCGTCTTGATCATGCCGTAGACGATGTCGCCGCCGCCGTAGTTCACGGTCGCGTTCAGGCCGGTGACCCTGCCGCTGTGGGTACCGGTGGTCGAGCCGCGCCGGGTGACGTTCTGACCCACGGTGGCGTTGCCCGCGCTGGTGATGTCCTGGCTGCCGACCGTGCCCGACTTGGTGATCGACGTGTTCGAGTACTTGACGATGCCGTAGTCGTTGGTCGGGAAGCTGGATCCCGTCGTGGAGCCGAGGACCGTGGTCTTCGCCGAGTTGGCCCACCAGGTGCCCGCACCGTCGGTGCAGTGACCGGCAGTGAGGAAGTAGTAGGTGCTGCCGCTGCGGACGTTGAAGCCGAGCGAGCAGCGCCAGCTGGACGCGTAGATGGCGTCGCCGCCGGAGATCAGCTTGCTGAACTTGCCGGGAGTGCGCTCGACCTTGAGGGCGCCGGCGGTGCTGCCCGCCGCCTCCTTGATCTTGGCGATCTCGGCCTGGGAGACGGTGCTGTCGGCGGTGACGACCAGACGGTTCGTCGCCTTGTCGACACTCCATGCGGTGCCTGCGACATCCGCGTCGAGCACCGCGCCACTCGCCTTGGTGAGCTGCGCCGAGCTGAAGGTGGTGACGTCATTGGCGTTCGCAGCGGGGACGGCGAGCGCGCCGACGGCCACAAGTCCGGTGGCCACGGCGAGCAGACGAGTACGTCTCGCTATGCCGCTGCGGGGGGTGGTGCGCTTGTTCCTCACTTGTTGTTCCTCCCGGGGGGAAGTCAGTGGGCCCGTGTGGGTTGGGGCCCGTGAGGCGCAGCCAATGAGCAAAAGGCAAGCCGGATTCCGGATACGCCGTGCTCCTGACAAGCGCTGCTCGGGAGTATTCGGGCCGGGGACACCGCGCACAAGGGCGCCTTTCGGCCGTCAGCCGGATACACGGCAGCCGGCCCCGGCGGCTGTCGTACCTGTCGTACGCCGCCGGGGCTTGGGTCATCGGCTCTGTTTCTGACGTGTCAGCGGTCGATAAGGTTCCGCTCTCCCGCGGCGATCTCGGCGTCAAGGGTGTTGCCCGGGGGCGGGAAGGGGCAGATGAAGTGGTCGGCGAAGGCGCACGGCGGCAGCAGCGCGCGGTTGAAGTCGACCGTCGTGCGCCCCTCGGCGTCCGGCGCGGCGGGCCGCAGGAACCGGAAACGGTAGCTGGACACCCCACCGGTCGCATCGCCGAACACCGCCCACAACGAGCCGTCACCTTCGACGGACACCTGGAGCGTGTGGTCCTTTCCGGCCAGGCGGAAGGCCAGCTCACCGCCGAGGCCGAGCCCCCGCTCCACCCCGTCCGCGTTGCCGACCCGGACGGTGCGCACTCCATCGACGGTGCTTTCGGCGGCGTACGGCGTGAAGCGCCCCGGCACCGCCCAGCGCGCGTCGTACTCGGTGGCCTCGATGCCCTGGAAGGCGCGGCGCGTGGCGGAGTCCGGGTCGAAGTCGCGTACCGCCCAGAGCCCTTCGCGCCGCAGCACGACGAAGCGGCGGTCGCCGTGCCCGACGCGGGCCGCGGCGACCGGCCCCGGGTCGGCGGCGAGACGGGCCTCTCGGGTGAAGAGCTGCCCGTCGAGGGTGAGCCCGTCGCCGGTCTCCGCGGTCAGGACGATCTCGTCGCCCGCCTCGGTCCAGCGCCCGGGGATGTCCGGAAGCGATCCGTCCGGGTAGTCCGCGAGCCAGTGCGTGCCGGTGAGGGAGAGCGGGCCATAGGGCGCCGACACCGTCTCCGTCCGCTGCTCGTGCCAGTGCTTCCAGTCGCGTGAAGCGTCCGTCGTTCCGTCCGTCGTCATGTGATCAACCCTTTCATACCGGTATGTGCGGCATACGGTCATCCCCCTGCGGCTTTCCGCTGACGGTCCCTACGGCTTGGGCAGACCCTTGGGGTTGATCTGCGACTCCTTCACGGCCTCGCTCGTCAGATCCCAGCGCGCCAGGACCTTGGCGTAACTGCCGTCCTTGATCACGTGGTTGAGCGCGGCGGCGTACGCGTCGACGAGCCCGCTGTCCTTCTTCGTGGTGGCGGCGATCTCGCCCTGGATGCTCGGGCCGCCGCCCGAAAGGGTGCCGATGATCTTCGTCTGCCCCGACGACGCGACGTGGTAGGCGGCCGACGGATTCGGGCCGAGGTAGGCGTCGATGCGGCCCGACTGGAGGGCCAGGTAGTAGTCGGAGTCCTTCTGGAAGTACTTGATGTCGACCGGCCCCCGCCCGGCCTTCTCGTTCTGCTCGCTCCAGTCGACGAGGATCTTCTCCTGGTTGGTGCCGGAGGAGACCGCGATCGCCTTGCCCGCGACGTCGGCCGGCTTCTGCGCCGTCCAGTCGGCGTCCTTGCGGGCCTCGAAGGCGATGTTGTCGTGGCGGTAGGTCGCGAAGTCGTACTTCTCCTTGCGCTCCTCGGTCACCGTGACGTTCGAGAAGACGCCGTCGAACTTCCCGCTGTCCAGACCGACGAAGAGGTTCTCCCAGGAGACCTGCTCGAACTTCGGCTTCAGGCCGAGCGTGTCGGCGACCAGGCTCGCGATGTCGACCTCGGAGCCGATCCGCGTCTTGTCGTCGGTGGCGTAGAAGCCGAGCGGCGCGACCGAGTCGGCGCTGCCGCCGAGCCGCAGCGTGCCGCGCTCGCGCACCTTGGCGGGCAGGAGTTTCGCGAGCGCGTCGACCTTCTTGCCGCGTACGCGGTTCTGGTCGGGCCCGATGTTGATGTTGCCGACCTTCTTGGTGCCGGGCTCGCCTTTGCCGGTCGCGGCGTCGCTGTCCCCGCCGCAGGCGCCGAGCAGGGGCATCAGGGCCAGGACGGCGACGGAGGCGGAGAGGGTACGTCGGGAAAGCATGCGGGAGCTCCTGGAGAATCTTGGGGCGGGGAGGGGCTAGAGAACCTTGGAGAGAAACGCGCGGGTGCGGTCGTGCCGCGGCCGGTCGAGTACGTCGCCGGGGACGCCCTGCTCGACGATGAGCCCCTCGTCCATGAAGACGACCGTGTCGGCGACCTCACGCGCGAAGCCGATCTCATGGGTGACGACGATCATCGTGGTGCCCTGGCTCGCCAAGTCCTTGATGACGTCGAGGACTTCTCCGACAAGTTCGGGGTCGAGGGCCGACGTCGGCTCGTCGAAGAGCAGCAGCTTCGGCTCCAGGGCGAGCGCACGGGCGATGGCCACGCGCTGCTGCTGCCCGCCGGAGAGCTGCTTGGGGTAGGCATCCGCCTTGTCGGCGAGCCCGACCCGGTCGAGCAGGGTCCCGGCGTGGGCGACGGCTTCCTTGCGCGGGCGCTTCAGCGCCGAGACCGGTGCCTCGACGATGTTCTCCAGGACGGTCAGATGCGGGAAGAGGTTGAAGTTCTGGAAGACGAAGCCGATCTGGGTGCGCTGCTTGAGCACGTCACGTTCGCGCAGCTCGTACAGCTTGTCGCCGGAGCGCCGGTAGCCGACGAGCGCGCCGTCCACGCTGATCCAGCCCTTGTCCACCTTCTCCAGGTGGTTGATGGCGCGCAGGAGCGTGGACTTGCCGGATCCGGAGGGCCCCAGGATGACGGTGACCTCGCCCTTGCGGACCTCCAGATCGAGGCCCCGCAGGACTTCCAGGGATCCGAAGGACTTGTGTACGGACCGGAGTTCGACCATCGCGCTCATCGCGATGCCCCCTTCGAGAAGTGACGTTCGACGTAGTGCTGGAGGACGGAGAGGGCGGTGGTGAGCAGGACGTACCAGGCGGTGGCGACCATGAGGAGCGGCACGACACGGCCGTTGCGGCCGTAGATGACCTGGACCTGGTAGAAGAGCTCGCCGATCGCCATCACGGAGACGATCGAGGTGCCCTTGAAGAGGGAGATGATCTCGTTGGCCGCGTTGGGCAGGATCGAGCGCATCGCCTGCGGCAGGACGATGCGGCGGATCTGCCGCAGCCGGGGAATGCCGAGCGCGGCCGCCGCCTCCAACTGGCCGCTGTCGACGGACAGTACGCCCGCGCGCACGATCTCGGCGGCGTACGCGGCCTGGTGCAGGGCGAGTCCGAGGACCGCCGCGCTCATCGCCCCGACGAGCCCCATCGTGTCGAAGGAGAAGAACCCGGGACCGAACGGGATCCCGAACTGCAACTCCTTGTACAGATAGGCCAGGTTGAACCAGAACAGCAGCTGCACGATGAGCGGGATCGAGCGGAACGCCCAGATGTAGGCGAAGGCCACCGCCTTCAGGAAGGGGCTCGCGGAGAGCCGCATGAAGGCGAGCACGATGCCGAGCGCGAAGCCGAGAGCCGTGCCGTAGAAGGTGAGCTGGAGGGTGACCCAGACCGCCTTGAGGATCACGTCGGCGGTGAAGAACTCGGCGAACACCTCCCATTCCCAGCCGGAGTTGGTGGTGAGGCCGTGCGCGAACTGGGCCACGAGGACGGCCGTGGCGACGACGGCCGCCCAGCGCCAGGGGTGGCGCACGGGGACGACCTTCAGCGCGCCGAAGTCGTCCTTCACGAGGTCACTGACCGGCTCGCGCTCCGTCACGCTCATCGGGTGCGCTCCGAACCGCGCGCGTAGTGCCGCTCCACGTAGTACTGGCCGACGCTGAGCAGCGAGGTGATCACGACGTACCAGATGGTGGCGACCAGGAGCAGCGGGATGACCTGGTAGGTGCGGTGGTAGACGAGCTGCACGGAGTAGAGCAGGTCCTGCACCGCGATCACGCTGACGATCGAGGTGCCCTTGAGCGTGCCGATCAGCATGTTCCCGGCGGGCGGCACGATGGAGCGCATGGCCTGCGGGAGGACGATCCGCCGCCATCTGCGCCACCGGCTGAGCCCGAGCGCCTGCGCGGCCTCGATCTGCCCCCGGTCGACGGAGAGGATGCCGCCGCGCACCACCTCGGCGGCGTACGCGGCCTCGTGCAGGGTGAGCCCGATGACGGCGATGGTGATCGGCCCGAGGAGGTTCACCGTCTTCACGCCGAAGAGGTACGGGTACAGCGCCCCGATGTTGAACCAGAACAGCAGCTGCACCAGGATCGGCATCGACCTGAAGAGCCAGACGTAGCCCCAACTGACCCCGCGCAGAACGGGGTTGGACGAGAGTCGCCCCATGGCGAGCACCGCGCCGAGCGCGAAGCCGAGCGCCATGACGACGGCGGTGAGCCAGAGCGTGAGCCACAGGCCGCGCAGCACGGACGCGGAGGTGAAGTAGTCGCCGACCACGTCCCACTGGAACGCTTCGTTGCGGACGACCGAGTTGACGGCGAGCGCGAGGAGCACGAGGACCGCGGCGGCGGCCACCCACTGTCCGGCGCGGCGCTGCGGAACGATGCGCGGGACATCGGGAGGTGGGTCGTGAGGAGGGGCGGTCGCGGCTTTGGCGAGCGTGTCGGAAGACATGGCGAAGGCTCCGTGGATACGGGAGGTGATGCCTTCACACGGACCGAGCCCCTCAGCACGATCCGCCTTGAGAGTAAGGGGCGGTTCACGCGGCCTGTCAAGGCCGTCCAGGATGTGAGCGTTACGTCTCAGGGCAGTTGACGCGCAAACGGATGCCTGTTCCACTTGCCCCATGCATTCGCAGCAGTGGCTGGTCACGCGCTCCCACATCGACTTCGGTCGAGTGTGGTCCGCGTCGTGTTCGACGACTCTCTGAGCCGACCCCCTGCGCGCTGAGCCCTTCTCTGTTCCCGGGTCTCTCCCGCCTTGCATCTCCCGTGCGCTCGCGCGCCGTTGACCTCGCCTTCACACGCGTACGCCGCTGCTGTACCGCCATGAGCAGCGGCACCCCCTCCCCTCGCACGTCCGCTTCGCCCTGCCCTGCTGCCTGATGGAGACCGTCACGCCATGAGCAAGCCCCTGTACTCCCGCCGCATCCCTGCGGCCTTCGCCCTGATCACCGCCGCCACGCTCACGCTCACCGCCTGCGGCTCCGGCGACTCCGCCGACACCACGGGCGGTGCGGCGCCCGCGGGCAAGAGCAACAAGATCCCCACGCAGGACGTGGTCTCCTCGGTCAAGAAGGACGCGGCGGCCGCGAAGCTCCTGCCGGCGGACGTGCGCGAGCGGGGCACCCTCAGTCTCGCGACCGCCGTCGGCGGCAGCCCGCCCGGCAACACCTACCTGGAGGACGGGAAGACGATCGTCGGCCAGGACGCCGACTTCGCGGAGGCCGTCGCCAAGGCGCTCGGCCTGAAGCTGAAGCGTGAGGCCGCGAGCTTCGAGGCGATCCTGCCCGCCCTGGACAGCGGGAAGTACGACCTGGGCACCGGGAACTTCGGCGTCACGGAGGAGCGGCGCAAGACCATCGACTTCGTCACGTACATCAACGACGGCCAGGGCTTCGCCGTCCGTGAGGACAGCAAGCTGAAGAAGGTCACCGACTTCCGCCAGCTGTGCGGCCTGAACGTGGCGACCGGCGCGGGCACCACCTTCGAGGTCACCCTTGAGGACAACAAGCACGTGTGCGAGGACGCGGGCAAGAAGCCGTACAGCGTGAAGACGTACGCGGAGCAGGGCGCGATCTGGGGCTCGCTCCAGCAGGGTCGCACCGATGTGGTGATGTCCACGATCAACGGCCTGCGCTATGCGGTCGAGCAGCAGGAGGGGCTGAAGTTCCTCGGCGAGTACCACCGCCTCGACGTCGGCTTCGCCTTCAAGAAGGGCACGAAGCTGGCGCCGGCCTTCCAGGCAGCGGTGAATCAGCTGATCGAGGACGGCACCTACGACCGCATCCTGAAGAAGTGGGGCACCAAGGACTCGGCGATCAAGGAGTCCCGGATCTCCCCGCCGGAGATCAAGGACTGACTGCCCATCAGGGTGGGCGCCCCGAAGGGGCGCGGGTAACTGCGCGACCAGCCACGATGAGCCCGCAGACGAAGCAGGAACCGCCGGGTGCCTAGAGGCCGCAGTCGCAGCACTGGCAGCACTCGCAGATGCCGCAGCAGCCGCAGTCGCCGCAGTTGTTGCAGCAGCCCTCGCGCTTCTTGCGGGACCAGGGGCCCTCGTACGAATCGGCGCAGCACAGCTTGCAGGTGCAGCAGAGCCCGATGGCGACCGCGCACCCTGCCCAGAACCCCCGCTTGCCCGGCTTCGGCGGCTGCGGCTCGAAGGCGGGCCCGCCACCGGGCCCGCCAGGACCGCCCGGACCGCCGGGCACCCCGCCTCCGTACGGATTGCCACCTCCGTACGGGGACTGCGGGCCGTACGGACCGCTGGAGGGAGGTCCGTACGGCCCGCCCTGGTCCGGCGGCGGCCCGAAGGAACCGCCCTGATGGGCCGTCACCTCGTGGGCGTGCCCGCAGGCGTCGGTCCCGAAGGCGCGGTCCACCGAGCGCCCCAGCTCGTGCGCGAGCAGCATGTGGGCGAGCTTGCCGTCGGTGAATTCGGCGTCGCGCAGCGCGAGGCGTATGCCGTGCAGCGCGTCGTCGGCCAGGCGCCGGGCCTCGGCGAGGCCGGTGCCCGTGGCCGTCAGCGGGTTCCACGCACCCGACGCGGCGTCAGCTTCCTTGTCCTCCACGGCATCCAGGAGGTGCGCGAGCCTGCCGAAGAGCCGCCCCGCCTCGGCGAGCGGCTCGGCGTTGCCCGGCCTGCCCGCGATGACGGCGGTGTGCGCGAAGGCCGCGGCGGTCGCGGTCTCCGTCGGCTCGGTGACCGTGAGCAGGGAGGTGCCGGGGCCCGCCAAGGTCTCGATGCCGACCTGCCGTTCGACGGCGTCGAGCAGGACCGCCGTGTCGAAGCCCACATCGGCGCCGGTGCGCGCACCCGCCCTGTCCCAGCTCTGTGCCACTTTCCGGGCAGCGGCGGCCACCGGCCTGCGCGCCAAGAGGCCGTCCCCGTCGACGACGTGATCGCGCACCTTCGCCGACGCGAGCACCAGCGAGACGGCGGCGGCGAGCCGCGCCCCCTCGCCCTGCGCGACGGACGCGGTGCGCATCCCGCGCAGCGGACAGGGTCCCGCGGTGCGCCGCCAGCCGGTCGACTTGGCGGCCTGAGCCTCCGTCAGAACCGAGATGATCAGGCCGTCGTAGTTGGTCACGACCCGGGCGAACTGCCCGTGATCACTGCGCAGCGCGAGGCAGAGCCCGCACAGATGCGCCATCCATTGCGTCTTGAGCCCCTCACCGAGACGATGACTGCAGGGCCTGACGATTCCGAACATGCGACTCCCCCGTGAGCCTGTCGCCGATCAACTCGGGCATCGTATCGAGGGGTCCGTTCACCCGGACGCACCGGTCGTCACCCATACGCCGTGAAGAATCATATTTCACTCACTGTCAGCAGCCGTACACAGCAGGACCCTTGGGGAGCCACGTGAAACACGGTGTTGACTGTGCACCAGTACCGTCACGAAAACCCCGCGCGGCGACTATCCACTTGGCGCACTATCCGCATCATGGACGAACATGGGGATAGGGACTGCAGAAAGCCCGCTGCGAGAGGAGGCGTCCATGGGATCGGTGCGCAAGGCGAGTGCCTGGCTTGGCCTCGTCGACGACAACAACAATGACGAGCGTTACTACGACGGCTACGACGACGACGGGGCCGAGGGGCCCGGCGATGCCTGGGTGACCGACCCGCGGGTGCGGGTGGTGGCCGAGGCCGCCGAGGAGGAAGGGCGCCGGATCGGGACCGTGACCCCGGACAGCTTCCGGGACGCCCGCGGCATCGGCGAGCTCTTCCGGGACGGCGTCCCGGTCATCATCAACCTCACGTCGATGGAGCCCGGCGACGCCAAGCGCGTCGTGGACTTCGCGGCGGGCCTGACCTTCGGTCTGCGCGGCTCCATCGAGCGCGTGGCGACGCGGGTCTTCCTGCTCACCCCCGCCAACACGCAGATTGTCAACGGGGAGGCCACGAGCCGTCCGTCGGACGGCTTCTTCAACCAGAGCTAGCGGGCGAGGCCGCTCACCGGAAGGCGTCGAGACCGGTGAGCGCCTTGCCCAACACGAGTTGATGCATCTCGACGGTGCCCTCATAGGTGAGCACCGATTCGAGGTTCGTGGCGTGCCGCATCACGGGGTACTCCAGCGAGATCCCGTTCGCGCCCAGGATCGTCCGGGACGTGCGGCAGATCTCGATCGCTTCTCGTACGTTGTTGAGCTTGCCGAAGCTGACCTGTTCGGGGCGGAGCCTGCCAGCGTCGAGGCGCCGGCCGAGGTGGTGCGCGAGCAGGATGCCCTTGTGCAGCTCGACCGCCATGTCGGCGAGCTTGGCCTGGGTGAGCTGGAAGCCGCCGATGGGCCTGCCGAACTGCTCGCGGGTCTTGGAGTACTCGACGGCTGTCTCGAAGGAGGAGCGGGCGGCGCCCATGGCTCCCCAGACGATGCCGTAGCGCGCGTGGGAGAGACAGCTCAGGGGGCCCTTGAGCCCGGTGACCTCGGGAAGCACGGCGTCGGCGGGCAGCCGCACCTCGTCCATCACCAGCTCGCTGGTGACGCTCGCGCGCAGCGACCACTTGTGCTTGATCTCGGGCGCCGAGAAGCCGGGGGTCTCGGTGGGGACGACGAAGCCCCTGATCCCCTCGTCGGTGTGCGCCCAGACCACGGCGACACCGGCCACGGATCCGTTGGTGATCCACATCTTGCGGCCGGTGAGCACCCAGTCCGTGCCGTCCCTCTTCGCGAAGGTGCGCATGGAGGCCGGGTCGGAGCCGTGGTCGGGCTCGGTCAGGCCGAAGCAGCCGATGATCTCGCCCGCGGCCATGCCGGGCAGCCAGCGCTGCTTCTGCTCCTCGGAGCCGAAGCGGTGGATGGCGTACATGGCGAGGGAGCCCTGCACGGAGACGAGCGAGCGGATGCCGGAGTCGGCGGCCTCCAGCTCCAGACAGGCCAGGCCGTACTGGACGGAGCTGGCGCCCGCGCAGCCGTAGCCCTCCAGGGACATGCCGAGCGCGCCGATCGAGCCGAGCTCGCGGGCAAGATCACGGATGCCGGGCAGCTCGCCCTTCTCGTACCAGTCGGCGATGTGCGGCAGGACGCGGTCGGCCGCCCAGGTGCGGACGGTCTCCCGGATCGCGAGGTCCTCCGGCTCCAGGAGGTCGTCGATGCCGAGCGGGTCGGTGGGGTCGAAGGGCGGCAGGGGCGTACGGCTGCGTGCGGACATCTCGGGCCTCCGGCGGCGCAAAAACTAGCAGTGGTAGTTACTTACGGCTAGCTGTGACGTTACGGCGCGGCGGTCGCGCACGTCCAGAGTGGCCCGGAGCGCCCGCGTCAGCGGACCGACGACTCCACGCGGACGCCCGCTCCGTCACGCGGTGCGGGTATCCCGGCATCCGCATCCGCGTCCGGCTTCGGCTCCTGGTCCTGGTCCTGGTCCTGGTCCTGCGAGGCGGCCCCACACTCCATGGTCCGCGGCAGCTTCAGCGCCATCAGCGCGCCGAGCAGCAGCAGCCCCGCGCTGACCAGCAAGGTCACATGCAGCCCGTGCACGAAGGACTCCCGCGCGGCGCTGCGGAGCGCCTCGCCCGCCCCGCCACCGAGCCCCGAAGCGACTTCGTACGCCTCGCCCAGCGAGTGGCTCGCGGCGGCGCTCTCCTTGGCGGGGACGCCCTGCACGGACGAGAGGCCCGGCGCGTACGCCGCGTTCATGACGCTGCCGAGCAGCGCGATGCCGATGCCGGCGCCCAGCTGGTACGAGGTCTCGCCGATCGCGGCTGCGCCGCCCGCCTGCGACTGGGGGGCCTCGCTGAGCATCGACTCGTACGAACCGAAGAGCGTGGTCTGCAGGCCGAGGCCGAGCAGTACGAAGCTGGTGATCATCAACGGGTCGTTGAGCTGGTCGCCCATCCCGGTGAGCACCACCACGGCCACCGCGGTCAGGGTGAAGCCGGAGGCGACCATCGTGCGCGGGCCGAAGCGGTGCAGAAACTTCGATCCGGCGAGGCCCGCCACCATCGCGGCGACGGTGAGCGGCACGAGCCGCATGCCGGTCTCCAGCGGGGAGAGGCCGAGCACCAGCTGGAGATACTGCGCGGCGACCAGTTCGAGGCCCACCAGGGCGAGCATCGCGAGCACGATGCAGCCGAGCGAGGTGCTGAAGGCGGGCCGCGAGAACATCGACAGGTCTATGAGCGGGTGCTTGCGCCGCCGCTGCCTGCGGACGAAGCCGACCAGGAGGGCCGCGCCGAGGAAGAACGAGAGGAGGGTCGTCATGCCGAACGGCGACTCTCCGCCACCGGCCCGCTTCACCGCGAACACGAGGCCGAAGAGACCGCCCGCGGCCATCAGCGCGCCGACCACGTCCCACGGCCCGTCGCGGTCGCCCGTCGACTCGGGAAGCAGCAGCCGCCCGATGGGCAGGCTGACCAGCATCAGCGGGATGTTTATCAGGAAGACCGAGCCCCACCAGAAGTGCTCGAGCAGGAAGCCGCCGAGCAGCGGTCCGCCCGCGGCGCCGATTCCGGCCACCGCGCTCCACACGCCGATGGCGACGGCACGCTCACGCCGGTCGGGGAAGACCTGGCGGAGGATCGAGAGCGTCGCGGGCATGATCATCGCGCCGCCGACGCCGAGCAGGGCGCGGGCCGCGATCAGGACCTGGGCGTTGTCGGCCATGGCCGCCACGGCCGATGCCACGCCGAAGAGGGCGTAGCCGAGCAGCAGCACGCGTCTGCGGCCGACGCGGTCACCGAGGGTGCCGAAGAGGATGAGCAGCGAGGCGCAGACCAGTGGATAGACGTCCACGATCCACAGCAGCTCGATGCCGCCGGGCTTGAGGTCTTCGGTGACGGCGGGCACCGCCACGTGCAGGACGGTGGCGTCGACGGCGACGAGCAACAGGCTTACGCAGAGAACGACGAGCACCAGCCAGCGGTTGGCGCCACCCTGCGACCCGGGTACCCGACGGCCGGAAGGAGCGGTGGCCGTGGTTGAACCCGACATGTGCGATACCTCCCAGTGATCCCTCGCATCGGCGGCCCTGCGGGACGTGATCTCCCAGCTGGCGGCGGCGAAAGGCGAGTGAGCCGTCAGAGTACGCGAGTTCACGGCTGTGGCGCGTGGCGGACCTCTCACGGTTGCACGGAGACGGTGTGGCGTACGCCACGCTGCCCACGCATGGACCACGCACCCGGGCGGGCGCCCGGTTCCCCACTGCGCCGATAATCGAGCCCGTGACCGATCTTGATCAACGCCTGCCGCCGCCCTCGTACGGCGCCCGTGCGAGCGCCGCGCTGCGCCGTGCGGCGCCCGCTCTCCTGGCCTACGCCGGGGTGCGCGCCCTGGGCGTCGCGGTGCTCGCGGCATGGAGCGCGGCGGCGGGCAAGAGCCCGCACACGCTGCTCACCGCCCGCTGGGACTCGCTCTGGTACACCCGCGTCGCCGAGTTCGGCTACGGCTGGGAGGTGCGGCTCCCGGACGGCAGCGTGCACTCGAACCTCGCGTTCTTCCCGCTGCTGCCCTGGCTGGAGCGCCTCGTCTCGGCGATCAGCCCCTTGTCGTACGCCGACGCGGGCCTCGTGGTGAGCTGGCTCGCCTCGCTCTGCGCCGCCGCGGGGATCTTCGCGATCGCCGATCACCTCTACGGGCGACGTGCGGGTATCTGCGCGGTCGCGCTGTGGGCGGTCCTGCCCGTGGGGATCGTGCAGTCGATGGCGTACAGCGAGTCCCTCTTCACGGCGCTCGCGGCCTGGTCGCTGTACGCGGTGCTCACCGGACGCTGGGTGTGGGCGGGGGTGCTCGCCTCCTTCGCGGGCCTGACCCGGCCCGTGGGCGCCGCGGTCGTCGCGGCACTCTGGGTGACGGCGGCGCTGCGGATCCACAGCGAGCGCAAGGCGGACCGGCGCATGATCCTCGGGGTGGTCCTGGCCCCGCTCGGCGCTGCGGGCTACGTCCTGTGGGTCGGCCACCGCACCGGGGACGGCCTCCTCGGCTATCTCGACGTCCAGGCGGGCTGGGGCAACGGCTTCGACTTCGGCTACGCCTTCGCCCGCTTCATCGGCGACAAGTTCACCGCCTTCCCCGCGGCCCTCGCGGGCGTCGGCCTGATCGTCGGGGTCGCCCTCGTGGTCTGGCTGTACGTCATCGGCGTACGGAAGAAGCAGCCGCTGCCGCTGCTCGTCTACAGCGGGATCGTCGTGGCGCTCGCCCTGTGCGCGGCGGGCTATTTCGGCTCGAAGCCGCGCCTCCTGCTGCCCGCCTTCCCGCTGCTCCTGCCCCTCGCCGTGGCCCTCGCCCGGCTGCGTACGTCCAGGTCGGCGCTGGTGCTCGGGGGTGTGGCGGCGGCGAGCGCGGTGTACGGGGCGTTCTGGCTGAACGGCTCGGGTCCGCCATGATCATTTCCTGGGCCCCGGTGAGCGCGGGGGAAATTCCGCACCAGGCCCCGGTGAACGAATTTATAAGCGCCATAAAACGGCCACACTAATGATCAACGAATTCTGTAAGGGGCTCTTCGCGGAATAGGGAAGCCGCAGGAATAAACCCCCGTCTGAGATCAATGCCACATCACATCGTCATCACAAAGCCACTGATTCGGCCTAGTGGTGCACTCACTCGCTGTAACGTCGATTGGGTGCGTACCGAACGAAACCTCACCCGTCTGGACCGGGTCTTCGCCCGTCTTGACCGTGAGCCGGAACGACCGGCCGGCCTCGATGTACCGAGGATGAGCAGGCACAGGATCGTGCTCTTCAGCGCGACCCTGGCCTTCTACCTCGCCATCGTGGTCGCCGTCCTTGCCACCTCGTGGCTGGTGCGGTTCGACTGGCAGGTCATGTTCTTCCGGCCCTACCAGCAGTGGCCCGAGATCCACGCCTTCCTCGACTACTGGGTGGTCCTCGGCCAGCGCGGCCCGACCGCCGTGATGGTCGCGGCCTGGCTGGGCTGGCGCTCCTGGCGTCAGCACACCATCCGCCCGCTCCTGACGTTCGGCGCCGCCCTGCTGCTCCTGAACGTCACGGTCGGCGCCGCCAAGATCGGCATGGGCCGCCTCGGCCCGCACTACGCCACCACGATCGGCGCCAACGAGATGTGGCTCGGCGGCGATATATTTCCTTCCGGCCACACCGCCAATGCCGTGGTGACCTGGGGAATCCTGGCCTACATGGCCTCCACCCCGCGCACCCGCCGCTATCTCTCGGCGCTCTCCGCCGTGGTCTCCCTCAGCGTCGGCCTGACCACCGTGTACCTCGGCACGCACTGGCTGAGCGACGTCTTCCTCGGCTGGGCCGCGGGTCTGCTCGTCCTGCTCGCGCTGCCGTGGGTGGAGCCGCTGCTCACCCGGGTCGAGGGCTGGATCTTCAGCCTGCGGGACCTCTGGCGCGACCGCCGCGCAGGCGCCGGACTCCCGGCCCCGGTCACCCCGGTCCCGGCGATGTCGCCGCAGCCCGCCGCACCGGCCGACGAGCCCCAGGTCCGCGAGCCGGTCGGCGCCCCGCGCCCCGCCCGCGCCCCGGCCTACCTCGCGCCGGGCCCGCACACACCGCGCTCCGAGCGCAGCCCGGTCACCCCGGCGGGCAGCCGCCGCCCGCCGCACTCCGAGCGCGCCTCACGCGCCGCCACGTCGCCCCGCCCCGTCGCGGGCGGCTAGCCCCAAGGACAGCGGGGGTCGGTACGCACAACCCATCCCCCGCATCGCGAAGGCCCCGGTTCCGTCCAGGAACCGGGGCCTTTCGCCGTGCCGTCGCCATGCGCCGCCGGGGCGGTCAGCCCTTCCAGCAGCGGATCACGACGCCTTCCTTGACCTCGAAGTTGAGCCGCCCCGCGAGGTACTCCATCGTGATGATCGCGCCCGGCGGCAGCGACCTGACCGTGGACCAGCCGCGCTCGCGGGCCTGCTGCTCGGCGCCGTCGGCCGCGAGGCCGACGTAGGCGTCCATGCTGCCCTGGGGTTCCTGGGGTTCGGCGGGAGGAGTCGGAATAGGTGCCATGGCCACCACGTTAGGCGGCGCGGCCCGGCCGGGGAAGGCCGTAGCCGGACACCATGCGTCACCGGTCCCTCTCCGGTCACGCTTTTGTCACAGCATCACGACCGTCGTTTCGCCTTAACTCCGTCACACGTACGGGCGGTTGTGGAGTTGTTCCGACGTGATTCCTGGATTTCCCGCGAGCCTCACGACGGCGCCCGGAAACGACCGTAATAGCAGGGCGGAAAAGTGGACGAGGTGCCTTTGCGGACCCTACGTAATTCCCGAATCCTGGCCGCCCGTCGGGATGTGACGCCACATAGGGAATTCACGGTTCCAGCACAGCGGTCCGGTACGCCCCCTGTCGGAGCCGGGTGTGACGCGAGCATCATGGCGGGTGCTTCAGGCAGGCCCAGGGCGCACGACGGCGAAGGGGCGAGCAATGGGGACCGAGACCGCAACGGCGGCGGCACCGCCGGCCCGGCAGAAGAGTCCGGGCCGGGTCCTCGTGGACTGGCTGACCACCACCGACCACAAGAAGATCGGCCACCTGTACCTGATCACGTCCTTCGTGTTCTTCCTGGCCGCGGGGCTGATGGCGCTGATGATGCGGGCCGAACTCGCGCGCCCCGGGCTGCAGCTGATGTCGAACAACGAGTTCAACCAGATGTTCACCATGCACGGCACGATCATGCTGCTGCTCTTCGCGACGCCGACCTTCGCGGGCTTCGCCAACGAGATCATGCCGCTCCAGATCGGCGCGCCCGACGTGGCCTTCCCGCGGCTCAACATGCTGTCGTACTGGCTGTTCCTGTTCGGCGGCCTGATGGTGCTCGGCTCGTTCCTGGTGCCCGGCGGCCCCGCCAACTTCGGCTGGTTCGCCTACGCGCCGCTCAACAGCATGGAGCGCTCGCCCGGGATCGGCGCCGACCTGTGGATCATGGGGCTCGCGCTCTCCGGGTTCGGCACGATCCTCGGCTCGGTGAACTTCCTGACGACCATCATCGGGATGCGGGCGCCGGGCATGACGATGTTCCGTATGCCCGTCTTCACCTGGAACGTCCTGTTCACTTCGATCCTGGTCCTGATGGCGTTCCCGGTGCTCGCCGCCGCGCTGCTCGTCCTGGAGGCGGACCGGCGCTTCGGCTCCATGGTGTTCGCCCCGGAGAACGGGGGCGCGCTGCTGTGGCAGCACCTCTTCTGGTTCTTCGGGCATCCGGAGGTCTACATCATCGCGCTGCCGTTCTTCGGGATCATCTCCGAGATCATCCCGGTGTTCAGCAGGAAGCCGATCTTCGGCTATCTGCCCCTGATCGGCGCGACGATGGCCATCACGGGGCTCTCGGTCGTCGTGTGGGCGCACCACATGTTCGCGACGGGCGCGGTGCTCCTGCCCTTCTTCTCCTTCATGTCCTTCCTCATCGCGATCCCCACCGGCGTGAAGTTCTTCAACTGGACGGGGACGATGCTCAAGGGCTCGCTGTCGTTCGAGACACCGATGCTGTGGGCGGTCGGCTTCCTGGTGAGCTTCCTCTTCGGCGGGCTCACCGGCGTCATCCTGGCCTCGCCGCCACTCGACTTCCACGTCACCGACTCGTACTTCGTCGTGGCGCACTTCCACTACGTGGTGTTCGGCACCGTCGTCTTCGCGACTTTCGGCGGCTTCTACTTCTGGTGGCCCAAGCTCACCGGGAAGTTGCTCGACGAGCGGCTCGGCAAGATCCACTTCTGGACGCTCTTCGTCGGCTTCCACGTGACGTTCCTCGTCCAGCACTGGCTGGGCGCCGAGGGCATGCCACGGCGCTACGCGGACTATCTGGCGGCGGACGGCTTCACGGCGCTCAACACCATCTCGTCCATCGGGGCGTTCCTGCTCGGCATGTCCACACTGCCGTTCCTCTACAACATCTGGAAGACCGCCAAGTACGGCGAGAAGGTCGACGTCGACGACCCCTGGGGCTTCGGCCGCTCCCTGGAGTGGGCCACCGCCTGCCCGGCGCCGCGCCACAACTTCGTCACGCTGCCCCGGATCCGCTCCGAGTCCCCGGCGTTCGATCTGCACCATCCCGAGTACGCGGCGTTCCAGCCGCCGGGGACACAGCGCCCGGATCCGCAGACCGAACACCCCGGTCCAGGGCCCGGCTCAGGAGGTCCCTCGCCGAGCTGATCCGTTCGGTGAAGTCCGCGGGCTCGACGACCTCGAACTCGAAGCCCATCAGAAGCACGTGGATCACCATGACGTCCAGGCTCATGGCGCCCGTGCGCAACAGACAGCTGCTCTCGGTCTCGGCCTCCAGCGTCCCGTCCGACGGGGTGACCCGCTGGGCCGCCTCCTCCAGGGGCACCAGGAGCCGGAACACCGCCTGGGCGGCGTACGCACGGGTGGAGACGCCCTTGGAGACGTACGCGGCGAGATCGTCGGCGGGCGGGGTGCGCGGCGCGAAGCGCGGTCCGTGCGGCGGCCTCGGGGTGATGCGGTCCGCGCGGAACGTGCGCCAGTCGTCGCGGTCGACGTCCCACGCGACCAGGTACCACCGGCGCTCGGTGCAGACGATGCGGTGCGGTTCGACGGTGCGGCGGGTCGGACTTCCGCCGTGGTCGCGGTAGTCGAAGCGCAGCCGCTCCGAATCCCGGCAGGCATGGGCGAGTTCGGTCAGGACCGAGGGGTCGACGGCCTGCTGCTGCGGGGTTCTGAGCATCGGCACGGTGAACGCCGTCAGCGCGCCGACCCGGCGCCGCAGCCTGCTCGGCAGGACCTGCTCCAGCTTGGTCAGGGCGCGTACGGAGGTCTCGCCGATGCCCTCGATGCCCTGCCCCGCGGCGGTGCGCAGGCCGACGGCCACGGCGACCGCCTCGTCGTCGTCCAGGAGCAGCGGCGGCAGCTCCGCGCCCGCGCCCAGCTGGTAGCCGCCGCCCGTGCCGGGGCTCGCGTTGACGGGGTAGCCGAGCTCGCGGAGCCGGTCCACGTCACGGCGTACGGTGCGCGGGGTGACGCCGAGCCGGTCGGCCAGGTCCGCGCCCGACCAGTCGCGGTGGGCCTGCAGCAGCGAGAGCAGGCGGAGCAGTCGTGCGGAGGTCTCCAACATGGGGCCGATTGTGCCCGGCGTCGCGGACAGCCACGGTCCGCGATGACGTCAGCCTTCGGTCACGTCAGTCCTCGATCGCGTTCGCCTCGCGGATCCGGACCGAGAGGTCGTTGTCGTTCGTGTAGTACGGCCCCGCGTCGAGCGGTCCGTGCACCGTGGTGTCGAGCCGCACCGACGGGTAGGTGAAGATCTGCTTCTTGTCCGGCACGTCGTCCAGGAGCCTGGCGAGCCGGATCCGCGGCCCGCTCTCCCCCGCCGGGCGCAGCCAGAGGTCCCAGGGGCCCGGGCCGCTGTCGGCGAGTACGTCGCAGTGCAGTCCGAAGCTGAACTCCACGCCGTCCGCGGTCAGTTCGGAGCGCTCCACCCGGTCGGGCTCGGCCCGCAGGGACGCCTCGGCGTAGGCGGCGCCGGTCAGCACCGTGCCGTACACGCGGCCCTGCGCGGTCACCGCGGTGCCGGAGATCCGCAGCTCACCGATCTCCGCGTGCGGGGCGCGCAGCCAGCTGCGTACGGAGAGGTTGCCCTGCTTGGTCGCGTACGGAATGCGTACGGCGATGTGGCCGCGGGCCCCGCTGGGGGCGCGGTCGACCAGCGAGCGCAGGTCGTTGACGCCGGGCGCGAGGCGGCGGGGGGTGCCGCCCCCGACCTCCGCGTAGGCGTTCCAGCGTCCCTCGGCCAGTTCGACGCTGCTGGGCAGTGCGGCGCGCAGCCTGCCGTCGGCGGCCGGGGACAGCGGCAGGCGCACGTCCTCGTCGGCGGACGCGGCGTCACGGCGGCGCAGCAGCAGGTAGGCCGCGCCCTTGCCGCCGGGGTCGGTGACGTCGAAGGTGAGGCCACCCGCGGAGTCGGCTATGCAGTCGGCGCGCGGTGCCGCGGCGACGTCCTGATCGGTACCGGCGTCGCAGGGCGATGAGGCGTCCGAGGTGGCCAAGGCCGTCATGCGGTGGATCCCTTCGTCTGTATGCCGCTGGTCGGTACCCCGTGTCCGATGTCCCGCACCGCGTACGCGCCGCCGAGGAGCGCGCCACGGGTGCGGTGCAGCGTGCCGCGCACCCGGCCGCCGAAGGAGCCGCCGCGGGCGAGCATCCCGGTGAACATCGCGTCGTAGCGCTCGGCGATGCGGGCCGGGTCGAAGCGCTCGGAGTCCTCGAGCGCGGCGCCCGCCATCCGCTGGCGCAGTGAGTCGTTGTTGATCAGTTCGAGCAGGCCGCCCGCTATCGCGTCGGGGTTGCCGACCTCGACGAGGCGTCCGTCGACGCCGTTGTCGATGATCTCGCCGGGCCCGTGCGGGCAGTCGGTGGCGACGACGGGCAGGCCGCAGCGCATCGCCTCGACGATCGTCATGCCGAAGGACTCCAGGCTGGAGGTGACGGCCGCGATGGAGCCCTTGGCCCACTCGGGCTCGATGGGGTGGGCCGGCCCCATCAGGAAGACGTGGTTGTAGAGGCCGAGTTCGTCGATCAGGGCGCGCAGCTTGTCCTTCTGCTTGCCGCCGCCGTATATCCGAAGGCGCCAGTCGGGACGCTCGGCGCGCACCTGGTCGAAGGCGCGGATCAGCAGGTCGTACCGCTTGACGGGGGCGAGCCGCCCCGCCGCGACGACCCACTTCTGGTTGCCGTCGGCGGGCTCGATGCCGGGCGCGGGCACGGGGTTGGGGACCGCCTGGACGTGGACTCCGGGCAGGCGCATCGTGCGGCGGTAGGCGCGGGCGTCGGCCTCGGTGGTCGTGGTCAGGACGTCGAGGCGGGGATAGACGCTGCGCAGCTGACGGCGCAGTTCCTTGGAGTGGCTGTCGAGCGTGAGGTGCTCCTGGCCGACGCGCAGCGGGCCGCGCGCGGTCTCGCGGGCGAGGTGCACGTTCAGGCCCGGCCGCGTGCCGACCACCACGTCGGAGCTGACCGAGGAGAGGTGCTCGGCGATGCGCCGGTCGGTGAGAGCGCTGTACTGGTCGTAGCGGCCTTCCGCGCTGGGGAAGGTCCGGGCGGGCCGCAGGGCGTCGGCGGCCTCCCCCTCGTAGCCGGGGCTGTCCTTGCGCATGTCGACAAGGTGACTGAGCCTGACGCGGGAGTCGGGCGAGAACACGGGGTCGTCACGGTGCCGGAAGACGGAGACGATCTCGACGTCGTGATGCTCGGCGAGAGTGTTCGCCAAGTTGTACGTCGTCCGGATCGTCCCGCCGATTCCGTACGCGTTGTGAATCAGGAAAGAGATGTGCATGCGTCCCCGTATCCCACGCTTCCCCGCGGACAGTCCCTCTCGTCCGCCTACCGCAGGGTTAGACGGGGATTAAGGACAGAGGGTTGGGTTTCATCATCATCTTGTTCCTGAACAGTTGTGCTATTGGTATCCGGTTCCGGGAACTTTCCTGCTAGGTACACGCATCATGGCTGGTAGGAGAGCTGCGGCACCTCGAAGCAGTTTTCGCTCATGTTCCCCTGTGTGACCCAGCCCTCACCGTCCTTCCAGCGGGCCACCGACACACAGGTCATGCGGGTCTCGGGCGGATCGGCCCGTTCCTCGTACGTCACCGGAAGCAGCAGCCCCCGCGCGGTGTACGGCTTGCCCCGGTTCATGAAGCGGTCGACGCACGCGCGCGTGACGTCGCCGCGGCACGACTTCGCCGCGTCCGTGAACCACATGGCCGCCGCCCAGCCCTCAAGCTGCCACTGGGAGAGCACCTTGTGGCCCTTCATCGCGTCGCGGAAGGCGCGCACGGCCGGCTGGTCCGTGTCCTCGTAGCTGCGGCTCGCGCCGGTGGCCCACAGGGCGTTGCGGCAGCGCGGTGCGTCCTTGTAGTCCTCGGCCACGGAGGAGGTCCAGTTCTGGACGTTGGTGACCTTGGCGGTGACCTTGGCCCCCACCTCGTCCATCGCCTCGCACAGCTGGGTGTTGCCGTGGGTGTCCATCGCGTCGAAGACGAGATCGGCGCCCTGCTCCTTCAGGTCGGCCGCCGCCGCGCGGAAGTTGGGCAGCGCGAAGTCGACCTGCTCGGTGACCACCTTGTAGCCCTCGGCCTTCAGGCCCCGGGTGACCAGACGGGCGTACGCGGCGGAGGCGGCCTGGTTGTAGGAGACGACGGCGGCGGTCCGTGCCCCCTGCTCCCGCTTGAAGTAGCGGTAGACCTCGGTCCCGCCGATCAGCTTGCCGTCCCAGCCCGGTTTCCCGCTCCGTGGGGCGAGGCTGCCGTAGATCCCGTACAGATGCGGATAGGTGTCGTACGCGGACCCGATCGGCTGGCCTCCGACGTCGGGCACGCGCGCGCGGGAGACGCGGGATGCCCCGGCGTAGTCGAGGGAACTGGTCGCGACGAGCGCGACGACGCGCTCCTCGTCGACCAGCTTGTGCACGCACGCGTTGTTGCCGACGCCGCTGCCGCCGTCATCGCACGTACGCACCTCGACCTTGCGCCCGTCGATGCCGCCCCGGGCGTTGAGCCGTGCGAAGTACTCCTTGGCCCCGTCCCGCGGCCCGGTGAACGCCGAGCCGCCGACCGGGCTGGTCGCGCTGGTGATGATGCCGACCCGGACCGGCGCCCCCGACGGGGCGGGCGCCGTGCTCCTGTCCTCGAAGTCGCTCTCGGGAAGCCGGCTGCCGCACCCCGCCACCGCCACGAGCAGCGCGGCTACGGCAAGGGCCTCAACAGCCCGGACCGGGCGACGCATTGCCGCTCAGCTTCACCAGTGCGCAGAGGGTCTTGACGGACACCTTCCAGGTGTCGTCCTCGTTGACGGAGGTTCCCGATGCGCCGGGCAGCGCGGTGGCACCCTTCAGAGTCAGTGCGTACGTCACGTCCGCCTCGGTCGCCGAGGTGAACTCGACCTTGTTGACCTCGGCGCTGACCTGCTTGCCGCGCTCGTCGCCGCTGAAGCTCTTCAGGACGGCACGCATCTTCGGCCCGTTCTCGAGAACGGCCTCCTTCTCCTTCATGGAGACAGCGGGATCGAAGAACTTCTCGAAGTTCTCCTTGACCTCTTTCTCGGCCGCCGCCGGATCCGCGGGCGCGGTCGCGTCGTCCGAAGGGGCGTCCGAAGGGACGTCCTGGGTCGACTTCTCGGCGGACGGCTTGGGCGGATCGCTCTCGCCGCCCCCGCCACTGTCGTCACCGCATGCCACGGCGGCCGGAGCGACGAGCAGGACCGCGGCAGCCGCCATCGCCGCGCTCCGCACCCTTCCCCGCCTGAGATCGCTCCCCCGCCTGGGGTTGGTCCAGAGCACCATCTGGGTCACCACCGGGTGTCGGTCCGGACCATCAGGGCCCGGTGCTTTCAGGGTCAGCTTGCAGAAGGCATAGTGCAAGCCATCGGCTGACATGGACAGCCCACCGACGCTACGAACGTGTCCCAGGGGGCGCAGATGCGGGCGGCTCAACCGGATCAGACAGCCAGTTCGGCCCGGCTCCGTGCCGTGCGCCCGCTCCTCTGGGTGGCCTTCGCCGCCCTCGCCGCCGGTGCGGTGCTCTGCGTGGTCGGCTGGTACGGCATCTCCGGCGAGCGCTTCGCCGAGCGCCAGCTCCCGTATCTGGCGTCGTGCACGGTGCCGGGCGCGGCACTGATCATCGCCGGGGCCGTGCTCTTCACCCACGGCAGAGGCGCCCTGTCCACGGCCCGCGTGGAGGAGCTGTACGAACTCCTGGTGACGGCGGGCACGCCCCCCGAAGCCACCGATCGGCAGGCCCCCGTGGCGACCAGCGGCGACTCGCTGATGATCCCCGGCGGAACCCTCTGGCACCGGGCTGACTGCCCCCTGGTCGCGGGGAAACCGGAAGCGGTCCCCGCGGACGCCCGCATCCTCGCCACCGGCGATCTGAGCCCCTGCCCCATCTGCGAACCGCAGTCGACCACCACCCCGCCCCCGGAGCGATGACCCGGTGGCCTCCCTGAGCTACGACCTGACGCTGGCCGGGCTCGCGGTCGGCAGCGCGGCGGCCCTCACCGGCATCGGCCTGATCGTCACGTACCGCGCGACCGGCGTGCTCAACTTCGCGCACGGCGCGATCGCGATGGTCTGCGCGTACGTCCTGCGCGAACTGACGGTGGAGTGGCACTGGCCCCTTCCGCTCGCCACGGCGGTCACGCTCCTCCTCGTCGCCCCCGCCATCGGCCTGCTCCTGGAGAAGGCGGTCTTCCGCCCCTTGTCGGTCCTGGGCAGCGACCCGGCCCAGACCCTGGTGGCGTCCATCGGCGTCTTCATCCTCCTGGTCGGAGGCGCCGCCCTGATCTGGGGCCCAGGGGCGAAGGCGGACGCCCCCACCCTCATGTCGGCGGATCCCTGGGCCCCACTGGCCGTGACGATCGCCCTCGCCACCACGGTCTGGGCGATCACCCGCTGGACCCGCTTCGGCAGCGAACTGCGGGCCGTGGTCGACAACCGCCCTCTCGCGGTCCTCAGCGGCATCGACGCGGACCGGGTGGCATCCGCGGGCTGGGCATTCGGCGCGTTCACGGCAGGTCTGACCGGCGCACTGCTCGCCCCCTTCGTACGCCTCGACCCGTACGGCATGCCGCTCCTGGTCATGGAGGTCGTGGCGGTGGCGGTGGCGGCCCGCATGCGGAGCCTGTTCATCGCGGTGATCGTGGCCCTCGGCCTCGGGGTGGCCCAGAGCCAGCTGACCCGCCTGCACCCATCGGGCTGGGCGGAGCCCCTCCTCCAGGCCCTGGGAGCCAACCTCTTCGTGGTGGCTCTCCTCATCGCGGCCCTCGTGCTCCCGGGCGTCGGCTCGCAGAACACGCTCCCCCGCACGGTGACGGCGCGCGTACCGACGCCTCCGGGCGCGTGGATAGTGGCGGCGGTCCTCTTCCTCATCCCGCTGGGCTTCGCGGGCTCGGACCTGACGACCTCGGTCCAGGTCCCGGCTCTGGCCGTCATCCTCCTCTCCCTGGTGATCGTCACCGGGAGAGGCGGTCAGATCTCGCTCGGCCAGGCGGCGTACGCGGGCCTGGGCGCGCTCTTCACCGCACTGCTCACGGCGGGCCGCTTCCCGGGCCTGCCCGAGCTCCCCCACCTCCCCGCCCTGGCCGTGGCCGTCCTCCTGGTGGCCCCGCTCGGCCTCCTCACCGGATGGCCCGCGATCAGCCGCCGCGGCCTGGCGCTCGCCCTCGCGACGTTCGCGGTCGGCGTCGGCGTCAGCCGCTTCGTCTTCGCCCAGCCGTACGCGACGTCGGGCCTCACCCTGGACCGCCCCGCGGGCTTCGACAGCGACCGCGCGTTCTACGTCCTGGAACTGGCCCTGCTCGCCGCGGCGTTGCTCTTCGCCTTCAGCATGCGCCGGGGCCGCATGGGGCGCGCGCTGGCCGCGATGCGGGACCACGAGGCGGGGGCGGCGGCCGCGGGCGTGCCGGTGCGCACCCTGAAGCTCACGGCCTTCGTGGCCGGTGCGGCGCTTGCCGCCCTGGGGGGCGGGATGCTGGGCATGGGCCTACGGGCCTTCGACCCCGCCGCGTACGACCCCGTGCGCGGGCTCCTCTGGTTCGCGGCGGTGGTGGTCCTTGGCGCGGACAGCCTCCTGGGGGCGCTCGTTGCGGCGGCGCTGCTCGTGGGGCTGGACGCGGGGGCGCGGGGCGGCGTGGCGGCGGCCTTGATCGGCGTCCTCGCGGTCCTGACCGGCCGTGTTCCGACCACCGCCGGGTGGACCCGCCGCCTCTCCCTGACCCCCCTGGGCCACCGAGCCCGCAGCGCGCTGGCCCCCACCACCCGATCACCCCGCAGCCCCACCTCAACGAACAAGCCCTCCCACCCACCCGCCCGATCACCCCGCATCCACCCCTGGACGAACAGGCTTTCCCGCCCACCCACCCGATCGCCCCGCAGCGAGAGTCTCACCGGCCCGCAGACGCCATCGCGACCCGAGGGGACGGTTCGGTATGTCCGCCCGGAGCACGGTTCGCGGCGCTCCGGGGCCGAAGCAGCCCCGCGGCCACCGGACGATGGCGAGGACGGACATACCGAGGCGGCCCCGCCCCCGAGCGGACCCCGCCGCGAAGCCCCGCACCACCCCCTGAGGGCTCACGGAATCACCGCCACCTACGACGGCTTCACCGCCCTCGACGGCGTGGACCTCACCGTGCCCCCCGGCCACATCACCGCCGTAGTGGGACCCAACGGCGCAGGCAAGAGCACCCTCTTCCACTGCCTCGCCGGCACCCTCCGCCCCACCAGGGGCCAGATCACCTACGACGGCCACGACATCACCCGCACCCCCGCCCACGCCCGAACCCGCCTGGGCGTGGCCCGCACGTTCCAGCAACTGGCGGTCTTCCCGTCACTGACCATCACGGAGAACGTCCAAGTAGGCGCGGAACAGGCGGCCCGCGCCCACAGCCCTGAGACCGAGACCACCACCCAGGCCCTCCGCCTCCTCTCCCTCCACGGCGACAACACCCGCCACCACCCCGCCGCAGACCTCCCCACCGGCACCCTCAGACGCGTAGAACTCGCCCGAGCCCTGGCAGGCAGGCCCCACACCCTCCTCCTGGACGAGCCCGCAGCAGGCCTGGACAGCGCCGAAGTCGCCGCACTGGCCCGCATCCTGCGGGCCCTGGCAGCCGACGGCATGGCGCTCCTGGTGGTCGAGCACGACATCGACCTGGTGGCGAACCTCGCCGACACCGTGCACGTCATGGCAGCGGGCCGCATCATCGCCTCGGGCCCGCCGACCGAAGTACTCCACAGGGCGGCCCCATGAGAACCGGCATCGAACTCCACGAAGCCCGCGTCCACCACGGCCCCCTGGAAGCCCTGCACGGCGTGACCCTCGCAGCCCCGTCCCCCTGCCTCACGGTCCTCCTGGGCCGCAACGGCTCGGGCCGCACCACGACACTGCGCGCCCTGGCCGGCACGGCCCCCCTCACCACAGGCACCGTCACCTGGGACGGAACGGACGTCACCCGGCTCACCGCGCACGAACGCGCACAACGGGGCCTGTGCTTCGTGCCGGACGGACAAGCGGTGTTCGGCCACCTCACAGTGGCGGAGAACCTAGAGCTGTCGACCCCAGCCCCCAACGCCCACCCCAACCCCAACCCCAAAACCCAATCCGCACCCGCACCCACACCCACGCCTAGAGCCGACATCACCCCGGCCCTGACCACCTACCCCGAACTACGCCCGCTCCTCCTCCGCCGCGCAGGCACCCTCTCCGGCGGCGAGCAACGCATGCTCGCCCTCTCCCGCGCCGTCCTGACGGCCCACGCCCGGGTGATCCTGATCGACGAACCCACCCAGGGCATGTCCCCCACCGTCGCGTCCCGGACATACGACCTGCTCGTCGGCCTGAGCGCACGCGCCTGCGTCCTCACCGCGGAACAGCGACTGCCGCCCGGCCTGCGCGAACACGCGAGCCGGACGGCAGTGGTGGTGCACGAACTGCGCCGTGGCGCGGTCGTGTTCAGCGGCGAGGCAACGGAGCTCAACCGCCGGTGACAGACCTCAACCGCCGGTGACGGCCTTGCCGACCTTCTTCTGGATGACCAGCCTGGTGCCGACATCCAGCTCGTCGGGCCGACTCCCCACAGCCTTCCGGTTGGCTTGATACAGCGCTTGCCATCCGCCCCGCACCTTGTACTTCCGGGCGATGGAACTCAACGTCTCCCCCGCCTTCACCACGTGCACGACGACACGGCCCTCCCGGATCTCCTTCGGGATCTTCTTCGAGCACACGGGCCAGGCCTTCCACCCCTGGGTACGCAGCACCTCCTCGGCGACCTTGATCTGCTCCTTCTTGGTGGCGAGGTCGGCACGCGGCGCGTACTTGAGCCCGCCGTGCTCCTCCCAGGTGGGCTGGTAGAACTGCAGCCCTCCGTAGAAGCCGTTCCCGGTGTTCACATGCCACCGGCCACTGCTCTCGCACTGCGCGAGGCAGTTCCAGGGCCCCTCGGTGCGTGAGCAGTCGTACGCCGCTGCGGCGGCACCGGGCCCCGGCAGGGGCGGCGGCGGAGCGGCGGCCGCGGACACCGGGAGCAGCAGCGAGGAGAGAAGCGAGGAGACCGCGGCGACGACCAGACCAGCGGGCCACAGCGACCGAAGACTCTTGATCGGCATCGGATACATCCGCCCACGCTAGGCAGCGCCACCCCGGCGCGAGGCCGTGCCGCGCCGCCACGGGCGTGGCCCCACCCGGTCGGCCGACCAAGCAGGGCCACGCCCCTGAAGGGCGGAGCTCAGAGATCGAGCCGCTGCCCGGGCAGGATCACATTCGGGTCCCCGCCGATGACCGCCTTGTTGGCGGAGTACACCTTCTGCCAGCTGACGCCGTGCGCCGCCGCGATCCGGCTCAGGGTGTCCCCCTGCCGAACGGTGTAGTCACCGCGCCCGGATCCCCGGTCGGCATGGCTCGGCGTACGCTTCCGCGGCGCCGTGGGCTGCTGCTTGACGGCCTTGGGCGCCTTGGATGCCTTGGGCGCCTCGGCCGCCTTGGGGGCCGCAGGAGCGGCTGCCGCCCCCGGCGCACTGCCGGACGCACCCGCCCGAGCCGAACAGCTGGGCCAGGCGCCCCACCCCTGAGCGCGCTGGACCTTGGTGGCGACAGCGATCTGCTGCCCCTTGGACGCCTGGTCGGCGGTCGCCGCATAGGCTCCTCCGCCGTACGCGCGCCAGGTGGACGCGGAGAACTGCAGTCCTCCGTAGTAGCCGTTCCCGGTGTTGATGCTCCAGTTTCCGCCGCTCTCGCACTGAGCGATGCGATCCCACACTCCGCTGTCCGCCGCTCCGGCCTGGCCGGTGGCGGTGAGCAGTCCCAGCGGGGCGAGCAACGCCGCTCCGCCGATCACTGCTGTCCTGCGAACGCACTTGGGACGTGCGGACATGAATATCCCTCTCGAAGGACCCGGGATCCCCCAGGTGTCCCGGACCTCCTCGCGCATCTGACGCCGGAGGCCCGCTCACCCCGTCCGCCGGAGTTCGGCACGTTCGTGCCGTGGTGCTTGAGCTGGCTGCTGGTGCGGCCGGCGGACGTACCCGAGCGGTGCTCGCTGCACACGGCGGTGGAATCTAGGCGCCCGCTCGCCCCGATATCAACCAACTCCTTGTCATTCCAGGCCAGTTGACTGTTACCCGGAGTATCGGCCAATTCAAGCCAGCCACTTAATTCCCTGATTTCAGGATTTGTCGACCTGTCGCCACAGCGATCTGTGACCCAGTTCACCGGCCCAACTTGCCTGTACGCAGAAGACGTTGGCGCGGAGTGACGGATTCCGCCGGGCAACTCACCCTCCGCTGCGGATGGTTCGATTCCGTTCGCCTTCGCGCGTGACTTGCGCCACTGATCGCCCGTTGTCTTCTTATGAGCCGGGCACCCCCGGTCCGCACGCAACGATTCCGAGGAGCCACCCGTGCCGCGCATGCTCGACGTCGGCGACGACGTCCGCGCCGAGATCGGCGACGAAGAAGCCGACCGGCTGCTCGCCGGAGAGAACGCCCCGGGCAGTTACGACTGCACCTCCTGCCGTACCCCCGGCGACACGGAGCAGGAACGCACCAGCACGGTCCTGTTCATCGGCGACGAGACCGCCGTACTCGCCTTCGCCCACGCCACCTGCCTGCCCTCCCAGATCGTCCAGGTCTCCGAGGAGCAGCTGCAGGGCGCCGTCCGCTCGATCACCGGCGAGGACGGCACCGGCCTCGCCGGGGTCCCCGCCCCCGCTCCCGGCGAGGGAGTGCCCGACCAGGCCGTCCTCGGCGTGACCAGCGGTCTCGTCCTCATCGAGGGCGAGCTGCGGCCCGCGCTCGTCGTCGAGCCGACCGGCGCCATCGCGCGCCCCGGCTCCGCGCCCGGCGGCGGCGACGACTTCCTGCAGCTCCTGGTCGAGCAGGGCTTCCACCCGGTGGCCTCCCTCGACGGCGTACCCCCGGTGCTGCACGGCTGGTCCGTGCTGCTCGCCGCGGGACAGCTGCACGCCGTGCTCCAGCCCGGCGCGGGCGGCGGCTCCCCCGTCGCCTGGTGGCAGGCCCACCACCCGCTCCAGGTCACCGAGGCCTGGCGGGCCGCGGCCAACAAGCTCCAGACGGTGCTCCTGTTCGCGGCGCCGGTCGGCTCCATCGGCCGCCAGCCCCGCGAGGACCTGCTGCGCGGCGCCCTGGACAAGGCGGCGGTGCACGGACGTCTGGTCGCGGCGGCGATGCCGCTCGCCGGCACCTGAGCCCCCGCGGGCCGCGCCGCCGCCACGCCCCGGGTCCCGGCTGCGCCGGTCACGCTCCCGGCGCCCCGTGAAAGCGGCGCGGCCCCCGCATCCGTACGCGGACGGGGTCGTTGGCACATACGTGCACACATACGACCCCTCCCGCCCCCGGCCGGCGTACCAGTCCCCCATCCCCTCCATGCGCTCGGCGCAGGAGACGGGGGCCGACCACTCGGCCACACCGATCTACGACGCGCTCTACTCGGAGTACCGCAGGTCGTTCAAGGCCCTTCCGGGAGACCGGACCGGCGAGGAGGATCTGGGCTTCACGTCGTTCGGCGGCGCGCCGTACGGCACCCACCGTGTCGGTGACCGGCACGATCCGCGGCACAACACCTTCAGCCAGCTGCACGTCACCCGCTACGGCCACGAGCAGCACGGCACCGTGCACCAGCAGTTCCCCGCGGCGCTGCCGCCGGGGCCGCGCAGGGGGATCTGAGGCGCCGCCGCCGACGCAATGGGCCGGGCCCCGCCTTCGACATGAAGGCGGGGCCCGGCCCATTGGTCCGTCCGTGCTTACTTCTTGCGGCCGCGCTTCTCACGCACCCGCACCGAGATGTGGATCGGCGTGCCCTCGAAGCCGAACTCCTCACGGAGCCTGCGCTCCACGAAGCGGCGGTAGCCGTGCTCGATGAAGCCGGAGGAGAAGAGCACGAACCGCGGCGGCTTCGTGCCCGCCTGCGTGCCGAAGAGGATGCGGGGCTGCTTGCCGCCCCGGATCGGGTGCGGGTGGGAGGCCACGAGCTCGCCGAGGAAGGCGTTGAGCCGCCCCGTCGGGACGCGCGTCTCCCAGCCCGCGAGGGCCGTCTCGATCGCCGGGACGAGCTTCTCCATGTGGCGGCCGGTCTCGGCGGAGACGTTGACGCGCGGGGCCCACGCGACCTGGAGGAGCTCGGTCTCGATCTCCCGCTCCAGGTAGTAGCGGCGCTCCTCGTCGAGGACGTCCCACTTGTTGAACGCGACGACGATGGCACGGCCCGCCTCGACGGCCATCGTGACGATGCGCTGGTCCTGGACGCTGATCGACTCGCTGGCGTCGATCAGGATGACCGCGACCTCCGCCTTCTCGACGGCGGCCGCCGTGCGCAGCGATGCGTAGTAGTCGGCACCCTGCTGGAGGTGGACGCGCTTGCGGATGCCCGCGGTGTCCACGAACTTCCAGACGACGCCGCCGAGTTCGATGAGCTCGTCGACCGGGTCACGCGTGGTGCCCGCGACCTCGTTGACGACCACGCGGTCTTCGTTCGCCACCTTGTTGAGCAGGGACGACTTGCCGACGTTCGGGCGGCCGATGAGCGCGATGCGGCGCGGACCGCCGACCGCGAGGCCGAAGGTCGTGGCGGGTCCCTCGGGCAGCGCGTCCAGGACGGCGTCCAGCATGTCGCCGGTGCCGCGGCCGTGCAGGGCGGAGACAGGGTGCGGCTCGCCGAGACCCAGGGCCCACAGGGCGGTGGCGTCGGCCTCGCCGGACTGGCCGTCGACCTTGTTGGCGCACAGGACGACGGGCTTGCCCGACTTGCGGAGCAGCCGGACGACCGCCTCGTCCGTGTCGGTGGCGCCGACGGTGGCGTCCACGACGAAGACGACCGCGTCGGCCGCCTCGATCGCGTACTCGGCCTGGGCGGCCACGGACGCGTCGATGCCGAGGACGTCCTGCTCCCAGCCGCCGGTGTCGACGAGCCTGAAGCGGCGGCCCGCCCACTCGGCCTCGTACGTCACGCGGTCGCGGGTCACGCCGGGGCGGTCCTCCACGACGGCCTCGCGGCGGCCGATGATGCGGTTGACGAGGGTCGACTTGCCGACGTTCGGGCGTCCGATGACGGCGAGCACGGGCAGCGGGCCGTGGCCCGCCTCCCCGATCGCGCCCTCGACGTCTTCGGCGTCGAAGCCCTCTTCCGCGGCGAGCTCCATGAACTCCGCGTACTCGGCATCGCCAAGCGCCCCGTGCTCGTGTTCAGCCGAGCCTTCGGGCTGGATCTGGTCGTTCATGAAGTCCGTACCTCTGTCGTATTCGTGATCGGTGGCCACCTCGGAGGGGCCACTACTGAAAGTCTCGCTCAGCGCCCGGTCAGGCGCCTGGCGTCGTCCAGGTGGGCGGTGAGCCGCTCCTGGATGCGCACGGTCGCCTCGTCCAGCGCCTTGCGCGTACGCCGTCCGCTGCCGTCGCCCGCTTCGAAAGGGTCGCCGAAGACGACGTCGACCCTGCTGCGCAGTGGGGGCAGCCCCTTTATCAACCGTCCGCGCTTCTCCGTGCTTCCCAGGACCGCGACCGGCACGATCGGCGCTCCGCTGCGTACGGCGAAGTAGGCGAGGCCGGCCCGCAGCGAGGCGAAGTCTCCCTCGCCCCGGGTGCCCTCGGGGAAAATCCCGAGAACGCCGCCGTCGTCGAGCACGCCGAGGGCCCGGGTGATCGCCGTGCGGTCGGCGATCTCACGGTCCACCTTCACCTGCCCGATGCCCTGGAGGAAACGGTCCAAGGGCCCGATGAACGCTTCCTTCTTGATGAGGAAGTGGGTCGGCCTGGGCGCCGTGCCCATCACCATCGGACCGTCGACGTTGTGGGAGTGGTTCACGGCCAGGATCACCGGGCCGGTCGCGGGGACCTTCCAGGCGCCGAGGACGCGGGGCTTCCACAGGCCGTACATGAGGCCGACGCCGATGCGGCGGCCGACCTCCGCACCCCGTTCCGATGGCGCCGCGGTCACTTCGCTGCCCGCTTCTCCTCGACGAGGGTGACGACGCACTCGATGACCTGCTGCAGCGTGAGCTCGGTGGTGTCCACCTCGACGGCGTCGTCGGCCTTGGCCAGCGGCGACGTCTTGCGGCTCGAGTCGGCGGTGTCCCGCTTGATGAGCGCCTCACGCGTGGCGGCGACGTCGGCGCCCTTGAGCTCGCCGCTGCGGCGGGCGGCGCGGGCCTCGGGCGAGGCCGTGAGGAAGATCTTCAGGTCGGCGTCGGGCAGGACGGTCGTACCGATGTCACGCCCCTCGACGACGATGCCCTTCTCGGCGGACGCGGCGATGGTGCGCTGCAGCTCCGTGATGCGGGCGCGCACCTCGGGGACGGCGCTGACGGCGCTGACCTTCGAGGTGACGTCGGTGGTGCGGATCGGGCCCGCGACGTCCGTGCCGTCGACCGTGATGGTCGGGGCGAGCGGGTCGGTGCCGGAGATGATCTCGGGCTTGCCCGCGACCGCGGCGATGGCGGTCGGGTCCGTCAGCTCGATGCCGTTGTGCACCATCCACCACGTGATCGCGCGGTACTGGGCACCGGTGTCCAGGTAGCTGAGGCCGAGCTGGGCGGCGACGGCCTTCGAGGTGCTCGACTTGCCCGTGCCGGAGGGCCCGTCGATGGCGACGATCACTGCTGCGGGCGCCGGGCCGGCGGTTTCCACGGTTTCCACGGGGTGCGAGCACCTTTCTGTGTGCACAGGGCTGGAGCAGGGCGGCATTCTTGCCCTGCATAAGGTTACTGGCTCCCACGCTTGTCTCTTACTGCCCGGTGGGGTGCCCCTGTCCCGCCCGCTTCGCGGCGGATCTTTTCCCTCCGGCCCGCCCGATGCCCCGCGGCATCTACTGGCGGATCGACCAGCCTCGCTCCCTCAGGCCCGCCGTCAGGGTCGGGACCGCCTTCGGTTCCACCAGGAGCTGCACGAGGCCCGCCTGCTGGCCCGTCGCATGCTCGATGCGTACGTCCTCGATGTTCACCCCGGCCCGCTCCGCGTCGGCGAAGATCCTCGCCAGCTGTCCCGGCTGGTCGTCGATGAGCACCGCCACGACCTCGTACGCCGTCGGCGCCGCCCCGTGCTTGCCGGGCACCCGGATCTGGCCCGCGTTGCCGCGCCGCAGCACGCCCTCGACCCCCGCGGCTCCCTCGCGCCGCTTCGCGTCGTCCGCCGACTGCAGGGCCCGCAGCGCCGTCACCGTCTCGTCGAGATCGGTGGCGACGGCGGAGAGCAGGTCGGCGACGGGGCCGGGGTTGGCGGAGAGGATGTCGATCCACATCCGGGGGTCGGAAGCGGCGATGCGCGTGACGTCGCGGATGCCCTGGCCGCAGAGGCGCACCGCGGTCTCCTCGGCGTTCTCCAGGCGCGCGGCGACCATGCTGGAGACCAGGTGCGGCATGTGCGAGACGAGCGCGACCGCGCGGTCGTGGGCGTCGGCGTCCATGACGACCGGCACGGCACGGCAGAGGGCGACGAGCTCCAGGGCGAGGTTGAGGACCTCGGTGTCGGTGTCGCGGGTCGGCGTGAGCACCCACGGCCGCCCCTCGAAGAGGTCGGCGGTGGCGGCGAGGGGACCGCTGCGCTCGCGCCCCGACATGGGGTGCGTGCCGATGTACGGGGTGAGGTCGATGCCGAGGGCCTCCAGCTCCCGGCGCGGACCGCCCTTGACGCTCGCCACGTCGAGGTAGCCGCGGGCCACGTCGCGCCGCATGACGTCGGCCAGGGTCGCCGCGACGTGCGCGGGCGGCACGGCGACGACGCACAGGTCGACGCGCCCCTCGGGCGCTTCGTCGGTGCCGGCGCCGAGCGCAGCCGCCGTGCGGGCCTGCCCGGGGTCGTGGTCGGCGAGGTGCACGGCCACACCGCGCGAGGCGAGGGCCAGGGCGGCGGAGGTGCCGATCAGGCCGGTTCCGATGACGAGGGCGGTTCTCACTGGGCGATGTCCTTGCGCAGGGTGGCCGCGGCGCCGAGGTAGACGTGCGTGATCTCCGCGCGGGGCTTCTCGGACTCTATGTGCGCGAGGACGCGGACGACCCGCGGCATGGCTCCCTCGATCTGCAGCTCCTGCGCGCAGATCAGCGGGACGTCCACGATGCCGAGCCTGCGGGCGGCCGCCGCGGGGAAGTCGCTGTGCAGATCGGGCGTCGCGGTGAACCAGATGCTGATCAGGTTCTCCTGGGTCAGCGCGTTCCGCTCGAGGATGGCGGTGAGCAGCTCGCCGACCTGCTCGTCCATGTGGTCGGCGGCGTCCCGCTCCAGTTGGACGGCGCCCCGGACCGCTCGTACCGCCACAGTGGTGCTCCTCGCTCGCGTACGTACGACTGATGTACCGACAAGGGTAATCAGGGCCCCGGGGACGAGTGCGCGGCGCCCGCCTGCCGAGACGGACGCCGCGTGCCCCACCGGGGTGGGGTCAGAGCTTCTGCTCCTTGATGAGGTCCTCCAGCGAGCCCGTGGGGACCTGCCCCTGCGGGGTCAGCTTGTCGACGGCCTGGGGCAGCTGCTGCGCGATCTGGTCGGCGGCCTCGTCACGGCTGACGCCCGCGTCGGCGGCCACCTTGTCCAGGGTCTCGTCGGGGACGGACTGCTTGACCTGGTCCGGGCTCAGCGGCTGGTTGTCGCCCTTGCCGACCCAGGAGTCCAGCTGCTCCTGGCTGACCAGGCCCGACTTCGTGATCATGTCCATCAGGCCGCCCAGCGGATTGCCGCCGGAGCCGCCCTGGCCGCCCGCGGCACCGCCCGCTCCGCCCGCGCCGCCGCCGCCGAGGAGGCCGCCGAGCAGTGAGCCGAGGACGTTGCCGCCTCCGGAGCCACCGGCCTGGCCGCCTTGGCCGCCGCCGAGGAGACCGCCGAGAAGGCTTCCCAGATCGTTACCCGCCATGGTCGCGCCTTTCGAGTGAGTGGCCGGGCCGGCGCCTCGAACGGGCGCGGACCTCAGACCATGCCAATGTCACCCGAATCGCCCCCTGTCGCCACTTGGCCCGATTGATGGCCGTTCAACTATGGACGCCGGGGCACGGGTCCGCTTGCATGGAGGGTCTGGCACGGCCCACGCCTCGGGGGAGGCCGCATGAAGCGCTCCGGACCGCTCTACACGCTTCTCGGGGGACTACTGCTCGCCCTGTGCATGCTGTCGCTGAACGCGACGACAGGGGAGGGGAATTCGTCGTACGGACAGGACTCGCCCGGCGCCTCCGCGGCGCCGGCGCCCTCGTCCGCGAAGCCCACCAAGAGCACGCCCGCACCCACCAAAAGCCCGTCCAAGAGCCCGTCCAAGAGCCCGCCGAAGAAGCCGAGCGGGAAGTCCGAGTACGCGGGCCGCACGGCCGACGACGCCGCCGCGGTCTCCCTCTCGATCCGTGACGACAAGGCCATCGCGTACTACTGCAACGGCCGCGACGCCGAGTCCTGGCTGAAGGGCGACGTCGAGGACGACGGCTCCATGCGCCTCACCGGCAAGGACGGCGCGAAGCTGGACGCCACGCTCGCCGACAACGCGGTCCGCGGCAAGGTCGAGATCGACAAGCAGCCACGGGACTTCACCGCCGCCAGGGCCAAGAAGCCCTCCGGCCTGTACCGCGCGACGACCGAGGTGCGCGGCGCCGAGATCGACGGCGGCTGGATCGTCCTGCCCGACGGGCGGCAGGTCGGGATCCTCAAGGAGGACGGCAAGCCGCGGAAGGCCCCGCGCCTCGACCCGGAGACCGGCACCGTCCCGTTCGACGGCGGCGAACTCACCGCCCGTCCCGTCGTGCCCTGACCCCGCTCCGCCCCGACCAGGGAGCCGCCATGAGCGTCGATCCGAACGCCGCGACACAGGGCGGCTTCGGCCCGCCCCCGGCGGCGGGCGACCACCGCCGCCCGCACCCCGCCCGCTACCTCGTGCCCGCCCTGGTCGCCGCGGCCGTCGCCGTCGGCCTCGGCGTGTACGGCAAGACGCACGCCCCCGAGGGCACGGCCTTCAACCTCGCCGGGTTCAGCAGCACGAGCGCGGTCAAGGCCTGGCTCGGCACGACGGCGTTCGCCTTCGCGCTGGTCCAGGTCGTCTCGGCGTTCATGGTGTACGGGCGCCTGCCGGGACCGTCCTGGTCGTCGGCGCTGCACCGCTGGTCGGGCCGGATCGCGTTCCTGGTGGCGGTCCCCGTGGCGGTCCACTGCCTCTACGCCCTTGGCTACCAGACGTACTCGAGCCGGGTGATGTGGCACTCGCTGCTCGGCTGCTTCTTCTTCGGCGCGTTCAGCGCCAAGATGCTGCTGCTGCGCTCGGAGAAGCTGCCCGGCTGGCTGCTTCCGGTGGTCGGCGGCCTGGTCTTCGTGGTCCTCACGGTGGTCTGGTGGACGTCGGCGCTGTGGTTCTTCCGCACGTTCGGGGTGACGACATGAGCGGCGCGCGGCCCTCGCGGCGCACCGTCATCGCCGCGGGCGGCGCGGTCGCGCTGACCGCCGGGTGCAGCAAGTACGGGGACGAGGGCGCGGAACCGGAGCCGCCGAAGTCGCAGCCGACGTCCGCATCGCCCTCGGCGTCGAAGCCGGGCGGCAAGGACAAGGACCAGGATCAGGATCAACCACCGCCCAAGGCAGAGGAGTTGGCCAAGACCTCCGACATCCCTGTCGGCGGCGGGAAGGTCCTCAAGGACAAGAAGATCGTCGTGACCCAGCCCGAGGAGGGCGACTTCAAGGCGTTCTCGGCGGTCTGCACGCACTCGGGCTGCACGGTCAGCGAGGTGGCCGACGGCACGATCAACTGCGCCTGCCACGGCAGCAAGTACCGCGTGGCGGACGCCTCGGTCGCGGGCGGCCCCGCCCCACGCGCGCTCCCCCCGCAGAACATCACGGTCACCGGAAATTCGATCACCCTCGGCTAGCCCCTGGCCGTACGCTCCCGGCATGCACCACCCCAAGGACAACAAGGACGCCAAGGACGCCAAGGCCCTGGACCCGGACCTGGACCCGGACCTGGCTCTCGTACGCGACCACACCGTCTACGCCTGCGTGATGGGCTCGCGCGCCTTCGGCCTGGCCACGGACGGCAGCGACACCGACCGCAGGGGCGTCTTCCTGGCCCCGACCCCGCTCTTCTGGCGCTTCGAGAAGCCGCCCACGCACGTGGACGGACCGGCGGAGGAGCAGTTCAGCTGGGAGCTGGAGCGCTTCTGCGAGCTGGCCCTGCGCACCAATCCGAACATCCTGGAGTGCCTGCACTCGCCCCTGGTGGAACACGTGACGGACACCGGCCGTGAACTCCTCGCCCTGCGCGACGCGTTCCTCTCCCGCCAGGCCCACACCACCTTCGTCGGCTACGCGCTGGGCCAGCACAAGAAGCTGGAAGCGGACGTACGCCTGCACGGCGCACCCCGCTGGAAGCACGCGATGCACCTCCTGCGCCTCCTGACGAGCTGCCGCGATCTGCTGCGCACCGGCGAGCTGACCCTCGACGTCGGCGACCAGCGCGAGCCGCTGCTCGCGGTCAAGCGCGGCGAGGTCTCCTGGCGGGACGTCGAGTCCTGGATAAACCGCCTCGCGGACGAGGCGGACGCGGCGGCCACGCGCACGCCCCTGCCACCCGAACCGGACCGCCGCCGGATCGAGGACTTCCTGTTCCGCGTACGCCGGACGTCGGCGGCGGCAGCGGCCTAGGCGCCCTGGTCCCAGAGCGCCCCGAGCCCGAGCAGCTCCGCGCGGTACTCGATCCGCTCGGCCCACTCGGCGGGCCAGACGTCCGCGCCCAGGTGGGCGCCCGCGAACGCGCCGGCCAGGCAGGCGATCGAGTCGGAGTCGCCGGAGGTGCAGGCGGCCCTGCGCAGGGCGGTGAGGGGCTCGTCCACGAACTGCAGGAAGCACAGCAGCCCCGTGGCGAGCGCCTCTTCGGCGATCCAGCCCTCGCCCGTGGCCAGGCAGGGGTCGGTCTCCGGGTTGGTGTGCCTCAGCGCGGCCTCCAGGCGCTCGAGGACGGCCAGGCACTCGTCCCAGCCCCGGGCGATGAACGCCCCCGGCGTCGGATCGCCCCCGCGCGTCCACAGCTCGCCGAGCCAGTTCGCGTGGTACGTCTCGCGGTTCTCGTACGCGTAGGAGCGCAGCAGCCCGACGAGCCCCGTCGGCTCGGCGCCCTGGGCGAGCAGCCGCACGGCGTGCGCCGTGAGGTCCGAAGCGGCGAGCGCCGTCGGGTGGCCGTGGGTGAGCGCGGACTGCAGCTGGGCGGCGCCCGCCCGCTGCTCGTCGCTCAGGCCGGGGACGAGCCCGATGGGCGCGACGCGCATGTTGGCGCCGCAGCCCTTGGAGTGCACCTGGCTCGCCTCCTCCCACGGCTTGCCGGTCTTGAGGAGGTAGCAGGCCTTCAGGCAGGTGTTGCCGGGGGCGCGGTTGTTCTCCGGCGACTGGTACCACTCCACGAACTCCTCGCGCACCGGCCGCTCCATCCGCCTGGGCCCGAGCGGTCCACGGTCCATGGCGGTACGCAGGCCACGGCCGAGCGCGAGCGTCATCTGCGTGTCGTCCGTGACGATCGCGGGCCTGGGCAGCCGCATCTCCCGCCAGGGCCCGCACTTGGCGAGGATCGACGGCACGTCGTTGAACTCGGTCGGGAAGCCGAGCGCGTCCCCGAGGGCGAGACCTATGAGGGATCCGGTGGCGGCACGCTTCATGAGGGCTGTCCTTCCGAGGGGGTGGCCGTGGGGCGGAGCAGGGGCGGGTGCAGGGAGGTGGCCGGGCCCGCGCGGTACAGGGCCGCCGGTTTGCCGCGGCCGCCGGTGAGGCGCGCGGCCCCGGGGATCGCCTCGACGAAGCCGGACGTGCCGAGCACCTTGCGCCGGAAGTTGGCCGGGTCGAGCTCGGCGCCCCACACGGTCTCGTAGACCTGCCGCAGCTCGCCGAGCGTGAACTCGGGCGGGCAGAAGGCGGTGGCGAGGCCGGTGTACTCGAACTTGGCGCAGACGCGGTCGTGGGCGTCGGCGAGGATCCGGTCGTGGTCGAAGGCGAGCGGGCCCTGGGTGCCGTACGGGAGCCACTCCGCGCGGGCGGCGTCGCTGCCGGCGCGCACGGCGGGCGGATCGGGGACGAGCGCCGCGAAGGCGACGGAGACGACGCGCATCCGCGGATCGCGGCCGGGTTCGCTGTAGGTGCGCAGCTGCTCCAGGTGCAGCCCGTCGCTGTCGGCGAGGCCGGTCTCCTCGGCGAGCTCCCGTCCCGCCGCCGTCTCGGCCGACTCCTCGGGCAGCACGAATCCGCCGGGCAGCGCCCAGCGGCCCGCGTACGGCTCCTGGCCGCGCTCGACGAGCAGCACGTGCAGGCGGCCCGCGCGCACGGTGAAGACGGCGAGGTCGACGGTCACCGCGAACGGCTCGAAGGCGTACTTGTCGTAGCCCTGCATGACTCCCCCTCCCTTTATGGTCACTGAGACTATAAAGGGAGGGGGAGCGCCCTGCAAGACACAAAAAAGGCGGCCGGCCCCCTGCATGTGCAAGGGACCGGCCGCCTTCGGTGACCTCAGTGGCGCCTACGGCCTAGAGGTCGACTTCCTGCATGAGCATGCCGACCTCGGTGTTCGACATCCTGCGCAGCCACCCCGACTTCTGGTCGCCAAGGGTGATCGGCCCGAAGGACGTCCGCACCAGCTTGTCGACCGGGAAACCGGCCTCCGCGAGCATGCGGCGCACGATGTGCTTGCGGCCCTCGTGCAGCGTCACCTCGACCAGGTAGTTCTTGCCGGTCTGCTCGACGACGCGGAAGTGGTCCGCGCGGGCGTACCCGTCCTCGAGCTGGATGCCGTCCTTGAGCTGCTTGCCCAGGTCGCGCGGGATCGGACCCACGATGTGCGCGAGGTAGACCTTCTTCACGCCGTACTTCGGGTGCGTGAGGCGGTGGGCCAGCTCACCGTGGTTGGTGAGCAGGATGACGCCCTCGGTCTCCGTGTCCAGACGCCCCACGTGGAAAAGACGCGTCTCGCGGTTGGTCACGTAGTCGCCCAGGCACTGGCGGCCCTCGGTGTCCTCCATGGTGGAGACGACGCCTGCGGGCTTGTTCAGCGCGAAGAACTGGTACGACTGGGTGGCGACCGTCAGGCCGTCGACCTTGATCTCGTCCCGCTCCGGCTGGACCCGCAGGCCCTGCTCCATCACGATCTCGCCGTTGACCTCGACACGGGCCTGCTCGACGAGCTCCTCGCAGGCACGGCGCGAGCCGTAGCCCGCACGGGCGAGGACCTTCTGCAGCCGCTCGCCCTCCTGCTCGGCGCCCGGGAAGGTCTTGGTCGGGCTCACCTTCGGCTTGCCCGCGTACCGCTCGCGGTTGCGCTCTTCCTGCCGCGCGTCGTACTCGCGGGACGTCGCGGGAGCTCCCGCGCCGCGCCGCGTACCCCTGTCCGAGCCCTGAGGGGCCCTGGGGCCGCCCTTGGCGCCACCGCGCGCGGCCGCGCCACGGCCCTTGCGGGAGGCGTCGCCGCCCACGTCGTAGCGGCGCTCCTCGGGACGGGGCTTGCTCTCCCGCTTCGGCGCGGCCTGGTCGTCGCGCGCGCCACCGGCGCCGCGGCCCTGCCGGTCCGGGCTGTTGCCGGAACCCCGGTAGTCACGGCCGCCACCGCTCGGGCGCCCACCACCGCTCGGGCGGCCGCCGCCACTCCCGCGGCCTCCGCCGCTCGGGCGCCCACCGCTGCTGCCACGGCTGCCGCTGTTGCCACCACGGCTCCCGCCGTTGTTTCCGCTGCTGTTCCTGCCGTTGCTGCTTCGCATCAAATTTCCGTTAGTCGACTGTGCGCTCGGTGTACTCGTCACCCGGCGCATCGGGTGCGTCCGGGTCGAACGACGGAACGCCTTCCAGCGTCTCGGCCTCGATCGCCTCCGCCTCGGGGAGGAAGGGCGCGAGCTCCGGGAGCTCGTCAAGGCCACGCAGGCCCATCCGCTCCAGAAAGTAGTTCGTCGTCCTGTACAGGATCGCACCTGTTTCGGGTTCCGCGCCCGCCTCCTCCACCAGACCCCTCTGGAGGAGCGTCCGCATCACGCCGTCACAGTTCACCCCGCGCACCGCGGAGACCCGCGAACGGCTGACCGGCTGGCGGTACGCGACGACCGCGAGGGTCTCCAGGGCCGCCTGGGTGAGCCGTGCCTGCTGCCCGTCGAGCACGAAGCGCTCGACGGCCGCGGAGTACTCGGGCCGCGTGTAGAACCGCCAGCCGCCGGCCACGAGCCGCAGCTCGAAGCCCCGGCGCTGCACGGTGTACTCGTCGGCGAGCTCCCGCAGCGCGTCGGCGACCTGCCGCCGGGGCCGGTCGAGGATCTTGGCGAGGTGCTCCTCCGTGGCCGGTTCGTCGACGACCATGAGGACGGCCTCCAGGGCGGGCCGCAGCTCCAGATCGGCGACGGCACCGGCCAGATCTCCCGCGGGACTCTCCACACTCATGTGACCGTCTCCTCACTCGTCTCACCCGGCGGATCGGGTGCGCGGTCGAACTCGTCGGTCACCGTCGGCTCCCCGTCGCCGTCCCCGCCGGTCCACCGCACCATCAGCTCGCCCAGGGCGGTCTCCTGGTCCAGCTCCACGGCCTTCTCGCGGTACAGCTCCAGGAGGGCCAGGAAGCGGGCGACGACCGTGAGGGTGTCCCCCGCGTCCTCGACGAGCACCTGGAAGCTGACCTCGCCCCGCTCGCGCAGCCGGGCCACGACCAGACCGGCCTGCTCCTGCACGGAGACCAGCGGGGCATGGATGTGGTCGACGTACACCTGGGGCTTCGCGCGGGGCTGCATCGCCTTCACGGCCAGCGCGGCGAACCCCGCGGCGCCGATGCTGATGACGACTTCGGGCAGCAGCTCGGCGTGGTGGGCCTCGAGCCCCACGGTCCGCGGATAGCGCCGGGCCTCGTCGTCGAGACGCCCGCTGAAGATGTCGGCGATCTGCTTGTACGCGCGGTACTGCAGAAGCCGGGCGAAGAGCAGGTCCCGCGCTTCGAGCAGCGCGAGATCCGCCTCGTCCTCGACCTCCGCGGAGGGCAGGAGCCTGGCCGCCTTGAGGTCGAGCAGGGTGGCGGCGACCACGAGGAACTCGGTGGTCTGATCCAGGTCCCAGTCGGGCCCCATGGCCCGGATGTGCGCCATGAACTCATCGGTCACCGTGGACAGCGCGACCTCGGTGACGTCCATCTTGTGCTTCGAGATGAGCTGAAGCAGCAGATCGAACGGACCCTCGAAGTTGGCGAGCCGGACCTTGAACCTGCCGTCGTCAGGCTCGGTGGACGGCTCCGGCCCCGACTCCGGGGCCGTCTCCGGTTCCGGTTCCGGTTCGGGGACCGGCTCCGGTTCGGGCTCCGCGGGAGCCGCCCCAGGACCGCGCCCCAGGGCGCGGCGGCGGGCAGGCAGTGCGGAATCGTCGTTCAGGGGCATCGGCGGGAACGCTACCGCTACCGCCCGCGCAACCGTCGTACGAGAATGCTCGCGTCCCCGCGGGACTCGAGATCCGCGAGAACGACGGCCACCGCCTCGCGCACGATCCGCCCGCGGTCGACCGCGAGCCCGTGCTCGCCCCGCAGGACGAGACGCGCGTGCTCGAGGTCCATCAGCTCCTCGGCGGACACATACACGGTGATCTTCTCGTCGTGCCGCTCACGGCCGCTGGGCCGCCGGTTGGCCGCCCGTGCGCGCCGCCGCGCCTGTGCCGTCGAGGGGGAGTTCGCGGACCGTCCGCCGCCGCCCTGTGCGGCGGCGCCTTCCTGGCCCTGACCGGGACGGCGCCCGTCCTTCTCGGCGTCGGCGCCGGCCGAGCGGCTGCGGGATTCGCCCGACTCCGCGTCGGCCGCGCCGTGTTCGGCGGCGTCACCACCGTCACCGGCAGCGGCACCGCCGTGCGCGTCACCGGCAGCGGTCTCGTCGCTCTCGCCCGCGGGTGCGGGCACCCGTGCCTCGCCGTTCGCCTGGCGTCGCGGGGACGACGACTGCAGCGCCATCCCCCCGGTCGTACGGAACAGTTCGTCGGCCCCCGGCAGACTCACTCGGCGTGACACCGGGCGAGCACCTCCCTGGCGAGCTGGCGATAAGCGGCCGCGCCGACCGAGTTCGATGCGTACGTCGTGATCGGCTCACCGGCGACCGTGGTCTCCGGGAAGCGGACCGTGCGTCCGATCACCGTGTGGTACACGTGATCGTCGAAGGCCTCGACCACCCGCGCGAGCACCTCACGGCTGTGCACCGTGCGGGAGTCGTACATGGTGGCCAGGATGCCGTCGAGCTCCAGGTCGGGGTTGAGCCGCTCCTGGACCTTCTCGATGGTCTCCGTCAGCAGGGCCACACCGCGCAGCGCGAAGAACTCGCACTCGAGCGGCACGATCACCTTGTGAGCCGCCGTCAGGGCGTTCACGGTGAGCAGGCCGAGCGAGGGCTGACAGTCGATCACGATGTAGTCGTAGTCCTGCATCAGCGGCTTCAGCGCCCGCTGCAGCGTGGACTCGCGCGCGACCTCGCTCACCAACTGCACTTCGGCTGCCGACAGGTCGATGTTGCTGGGCAGCAGGTCCATGTTCGGGACCGCCGTCTTCAGCAGCACCTCGTCCGCCGACATGCCCCGCTCCATGAGCAGGTTGTAGACCGTGAGGTCCAGCTCCATCGGGTTCACCCCGAGGCCCACCGAGAGCGCGCCCTGCGGGTCGAAGTCGACCAGCAGGACCCGGCGTCCGTACTCCGCGAGCGCGGCACCCAGGTTGATGGTCGACGTCGTCTTGCCCACGCCGCCCTTCTGGTTGCACATCGCGATGATCTTCGCGGGACCGTGATCGGTCAGCGGACCCGGAATCGGGAAGTACGGCAGCGGGCGCCCCGTGGGACCGATGCGCTCACGGCGCTGACGGGCCGCGTCCGGGGCCAGCGTGGCCGCGTACTCGGGATCGGGCTCGTACTCGGCGTCAGGGTCGTAGAAGTGCCCCTGGGGCAGTTCCTCGTAGTCGGCGAGTTGGGTGTGGGTGGTGTTCTCGCCACTCCGGTCGCCGGCCATGGCGTTCACGTGATGGCCATCCATGCTCTGGGGTGCAGACGATGTCGGTTGCGTCGGCTGCGGTTTCTGGCGGGCTTCGAAGGTGCGGACAGCGACGGAGCCGACAGCCTCGAGCCCCACGGGTCCTTGGCCCCGCTCAGAGGTTCCTGGTTGACCACCCCCGGGAGCAAATGTCGACTCATTCACAAGTCGTCTTACCTCCTTGGTGACCAGGAAATTTCTCGATAGGTCAGCGTGGCACCATGCCGACGGTTGGCGACTCTATGGCGTGTCACCGCTCCGCAGCAACACAATCCGCCGGACCCGGCCCGATGTGTCGGCAATCGAACGCCCCCATGTCAAGGGCGCGCGGGGTGCCATTGGCACATTTCCGGGGTGGTCGAATCGGTTAAAGGGTTACGTTCAAGGCGAGTTGACCATGTCCACGGACATACGCATACGGCCGGACCCCTCTCAAGGTCCGGCCGTGGGCGTGAGATTGACGACTTTCGTTGACGAAAGCGGTCAGGTTCAGCCGAGGAGCGTCTCCAGCTCGACGTGCTCGAGGCCGTGCGACTCCGCGACCTCCTTGTAAACCACCTTGCCGTCATGGGTGTTGAGGCCCAGGGCGAGCGCCTTGTCGCGGCGCAGCGCCTCGACCCAGCCGCGGTTCGCCAGCTCGACGATGTACGGCATCGTCGCGTTGGTCAGCGCGTACGTCGACGTGTTGGGCACCGCGCCGGGCATGTTGGCGACGCAGTAGAACACCGAGTTGTGGACCGGGAAGGTCGGCTCGGCGTGCGTGGTCGGGTGCGAGTCCTCGAAGCAGCCGCCCTGGTCGATCGCGATGTCGACAAGGACACTTCCCGGCTTCATCCGCGACACGAGCTCGTTGGTGACGAGCTTCGGGGCCTTGGCTCCGGGGATGAGGACGGCGCCGATGACGAGGTCGGCCTCGATGCAGGCCTTCTCGAGCTCGAAGGCGTTGGAGACGACGGTCTGGATCTTCGTGCCGAAGATCTTGTCCGCCTCCTTGAGCTTGTTGATGTCCTTGTCGAGCAGGGTCACGTGGAAGCCCATGCCGATGGCGATCTGCGCGGCGTTCCAGCCGGAGACGCCGCCGCCGATGACGACGGCCTTGCCGGCCGCGACACCCGGGACACCGCCGGGCAGGACACCGCGGCCGCCGTTGGCCGCCATCAGGTGGTAGGCGCCGACCTGCGGGGCCAGACGGCCCGCGACCTCGGACATCGGGGCGAGCAGCGGGAGCGCGCGGTTCGCGGTCTCGACCGTCTCGTACGCGATGGCGGTGGTGCCGGACTCCAGGAGCGCGTCCGTGCACTCCTTGGAGGCGGCCAGGTGCAGGTAGGTGAAGAGGGTCTGGTCCTTGCGGAGGCGGTGGTACTCCTCGGCGACCGGCTCCTTGACCTTCAGGAGGAGGTCGGCGGTGGCCCAGACCTCGTCGGCGGTGTCCAGGATGACGGCGCCTGCGGAGACGTACTCCGCGTCCGTGATCGAGGAGCCGACACCGGCGTTCCGCTCGATGACGACCTGGTGGCCATGGCGCACCAGCTCGTGCACACCGGCGGGGGTGATGGCCACCCGGAACTCGTTGTTCTTGACCTCGCGGGGGATGCCGACCTTCACGTCGATCACGGTCCTCTTGGCTCAGGGGTTTTTCGGGCAATGCACTACATACCGATACACAAGAGGGCGCATCGGAGACACCACGGAAGTACGCGGCGGAGCCAGTCTAATGAAGGACTTCTCGCTGTCTAGCCTTTCAATGCATCAATCTTCTGCGGAAGCGCTACGGATTTCGTAGGCGGAAGCCCCTGCTCCATCCTTCGAATCCTTCGATGCAGGCCCTGTGACCTCCTCGAGCTCCATTCCCAGCATGCGCTCGGCCGCACCGCGGTGCAGCCGGGCGGCCGCCGGGTCGCCGAGCCGGTCCAGGGTGTCGGCCAGCCTGAGCTGCAGCGCCGCCTGGAGACGTACGTCACCGGCCTGCCGCGCCCACTCGACGGCCTCCTGGCAGGTGCGCAGCGACTCCTCGGGGCGGCCCGCGTACTCCTGCACCCGCGCCAGCTCGCTCAACGCCCGTGCCTGGCCCGCCACATCGCCGGTCTTGCGGTGCCCGGTGACGGCCGAGCTCCAGTTGCGCAGCGCTTCTCCGTAGCGGCCCGCGTAGGTGTGCACCGTTGCGATCCGGCCGTAGAGGCGGGCGGCGTCGGTGCGCTCGTCGCGCGCGAGCCGATGGGCGAGGGCGCGGCCGAACCAGTCCGATGCCCGCGACCAGTCCCCCAGCTCCTGGTAGGCGCCGCCTACGGATTCCATCGCGCGGCCGGTCGCGTACGGATCATTTGCCTGCCGTCCGGCGTCCAGAGCCAGCCGATAGCGCACCAGCGCCTCCTGCGTACGCCCCGTCCTCGCGTCCAGATCCGCGAGGTTCAGGAGGGCCGCCGCCTTCTCGCGGGGCAGGTTCCTTCGCTCGGCGACATCGAGGACGAGGCGGTGGATGCCGTACAGCTCGGGAGCCGCTTCCTCCGTGCCCCGATGGGCGACCAGGGCCCGCGTCAGGGCCGCCATCAGGCGACGGGCGAGGGTGTCGAGCTCTCCGTCGGCGACCGCGAGGCGGGCGGCGGCCAGCAGTGCGGGCTGGCGGATGCGCAGCCACTCGGAGGCGGCGGCGGGGCTGGGGAAACGCAGGGCGCGCGGCATCCCGGCGAGCTTCTTGCGGGCGGCGGAGCCGTCCGGCTCCGTGATCGCCCGGCAGGACTGGAGCAGACGCACGGTCCGCTCCAGCATCCTGGCGCGCGCCAGCTGGACCTCCGCGGGCCGGTCCTGGCTCTCGCTGCACGTGCGCAGCAGCGGTACGAGGCAGCCCGGCAGCTCGTACTGCGGAAGCGGCGAATCCACGGCCCTGACCAGGCCGAGCTTCACGAAGTCGTCCAGGGTCGTGCGGGCCGCGGAGACCGAGCAGCCCGCCAGCGCGGAAGCGGTGTGCGGGTCGACGTGGCCGGCGGGGGCGAGGGAGAGCAGTCGCAGTATCCGCGCGGCCGCCCCCGGCAGCGAGGCGTACGAATGGTGGAAGACGCGCGCGAGCGCGGAGGCCTCCTCGGGGCGGTCGTGCACCTGCTTGGCCAGGTCGGCGACGGCCGCCTTGGGCCGCACGGAGAGCCAGCCGCCGGCCAGGACGAGCGCGGCGGGATGCGCGGCGCACGCCTCGACCAGGCTCTCCGCGGAGCGCGGGTCGACGGTGATGCGCACCGGGCCCGCCGCGCGGGAGAGCAGTTCGACCGCGGCGGCGGAGTCCAGGCCGCCCAGCGTGCACGGACGCACGTCCGGGATCCCGGTGAGCGGGCCCTCCGAGACGGCCACGGCAAGGCATTCGGGCGCGTCCGGGAGCAGCGGGTCGACCTGCTCGGCGTCCGCTGCACCGTCCAGGAGGAGCAGGGCCCTGCGTCCGGAGAGTGCCTCTCGGAGCACTTCGGCGAGCTCGTCCTCGTCGGCTCCCGGGGGCGCCGGGACGTCGAGGGCGTCCAGGAGTTCGCGGGCGGTGCGCTCCGTGGGCACGCGCGTGCCGTCGGGTTCGGTGAGGTGGGCGCGGAGCACCCCGTCGGGATAGTCGTCGGCGAGCTGCCGCGCGAGTTCCTCGGCGAGCGCGGTGCGGCCCGAACCGGGGCGGCCCGCGACGAGGAGCACGCGTGCGCGTGGCGCCTTGCGGCCCGAGATGGTGTCGAGCCCCGCCCGGTCGATGTCGGCGCGGAGCTCTTTCAACTCCCGGCGCCGGCCGACGAATTGACCGCCGCCGGAAGTCCGGTCCGAAGCGGGCCGCGGCACCGCGCCGCCCGCTGCCGATCCGTCCGTGTCGACCGCCTGATCCGTCACGGGCCATGCTCCGTCCGCCTGCGCGCGAACCCGAACGGGACTCCGGCCGGGACGCTTCCAGAGCCTAGTTCAGGCCCTGGTGCCTCCCCCGACGAGCGGCGCGCACAAGTCCCCCGATCGGATCAGTAGATCGTCACACCGGAGGCCTCCGATGGCCCCCTGAGCGCTTCCCCAGGGGGCTCCGCGGGCTTCCTCAGGCCTCGAAGGGGCGCGCGGGCCAGGGCGCGTCGGCCGGGCGCAGCGCGTCGACGCCGTCGCCGCTCAGCACGGCGGTCAGCGAAAGGGCGCCCACGACGAGGCAGTTGTTGTGCAGCTCGCCGGCGAGCACGCCGCGTACGAGCTCTTCGAGCGGTACCCGCGCCAGCTCCATGTCGGCCTCCTCCTCGGAGACTTCGAAGCGCTCGCCGTCGGCCTCGGAGAGATCGCGGGCGAGGAAGATGCGCACGGCCTCGTCGCAGCCGCCGGGCGTGGTGTAGACGTCGGTCAGGACGCGCCAGTCCTCGGCCTTGACGTGCGCCTCTTCGTAGAGCTCGCGCTGGGCGGCGTGCAAGGGGTTCTCGCCCGGGATGTCGAGCAGCCCGGCCGGGATCTCCCAGAGCTTGTGGTGGACGGGGTGGCGGTACTGGCGCAGCACCAGGACGCGGCCGGCGTCGTCCAGGGCCAGCACGGCGACCGAGCCGGGGTGCACCTGGTAGTCACGGCGGACGACGGTCCCGTCGGGCATGACCACATCGTCGGTGCGCACGGAGGTCTTGTTCCCCACGAAGGGTGTCTCCGTGGCCGTGACCTGCCACTCCTCGGCGGTGTCCTTGATCGTCATGTCGCCCTGTCCTCCCACACGTGCAAACAGAAACCGGGGCACGCGCCTCATAAGGCTCGTACCCCGGCAACCGTATCGCTCTTGTGTTACTTACCCGTCTGGCGCTCCACCGCGGCCTTCACCAGACCGGCGAAGAGCGGGTGCGGACGCGTCGGGCGCGAGCGCAGCTCCGGGTGCGCCTGGGTGGCGACCAGGTAGGGGTGGACCTCGCGCGGGTACTCGACGTACTCGACGAGCTTGCCGTCCGGGGACGTGCCGGAGAAGAGGATGCCGGCCTTCTTCTCGAGCTCGGCGCGGTAGGAGTTGTTCACCTCGTAGCGGTGACGGTGACGCTCCTCGACGTACTCCTTGCCGTCGTACACCTCACGGGCGATGGAGCCCTCGGCGAGCTTCGCCGGGTACATGCCCAGGCGCATCGTGCCGCCCATGTCGCCCTCGCCCGCGACGATGTCCAGCTGCTCCGCCATGGTCGAGATGACCGGGTGGGCGGTCGCGGAGTCGAACTCCGTGGAGTTGGCGTCGGGGATGTCCGCGAGGTTGCGGGCGGCCTCGATCACGATGCACTGCAGGCCGAGGCAGAGGCCGAGCAGCGGGATCTTGTTCTCGCGGGCGAAGGTGATCGCGCCGACCTTGCCGGTCACGCCGCGGTCGCCGAAGCCGCCCGGGATGCAGATCGCGTCGACGTCGGCGAGCTGCTTGGCGGAGCCCGCCGGGGTCTTGCAGTCGTCGGAGGTGACCCACTTGACCTTGACGCGGGCGCGGTTGGCGAAGCCGCCGGCGCGCAGCGCCTCGGTCACCGAGAGGTAGGCGTCGGGCAGGTCGATGTACTTGCCGACCAGCGCGATGGTGACCTCGTGGTTCGGGTTGTGCACCCGGTCCAGGAGGTCCTCCCACTGGGTCCAGTTCACGTCGCGGAACGGCAGGTCCAGCTTGCGCACCACGTAGGCGTCGAGGCCCTCGGTGTGCAGGACCTTCGGGATGTCGTAGATCGACTTGGCGTCGACACACGCGACGACCGCGTCCTCGTCGACGTCGCACATCAGCGAGATCTTGCGCTTGATGGCGGTCGGCACGTCGCGGTCGGCGCGCAGCACGATGGCGTCGGGCTGGATACCGATGTTGCGCAGGGCCGCGACCGAGTGCTGGGTCGGCTTGGTCTTCAGCTCACCGGACGGGCCGATGTAGGGCAGGAGCGAGATGTGCACGACGAAGACGTTGTCGCGGCCGACCTCGTGGCGGACCTGGCGGACGGTCTCCAGGAACGGCAGGGACTCGATGTCGCCGACCGTGCCGCCGACCTCCGTGATGACCACGTCGACGTCGTCGGTGGCCATGCGGCGGATGCGGTGCTTGATCTCGTTCGTGATGTGCGGGATGACCTGGACGGTGTCGCCGAGGTACTCGCCGCGCCGCTCCTTGGCGATGACCTGCGAGTAGACCTGGCCGGTGGTGACGTTGGCCGTGCCGTCGAGGTCGACGTCGAGGAAGCGCTCGTAGTGGCCGATGTCCAGGTCGGTCTCGGCGCCGTCGTTCGTGACGAACACCTCGCCGTGCTGGAAGGGGTTCATCGTGCCGGGGTCGACGTTCAGGTACGGGTCGAGCTTCTGCATCGTGACCCTAAGACCCCTGGCCTTGAGCAGCGCGCCGAGGCTGGAGGCCGTCAGCCCCTTCCCGAGGGAGGAGGCGACACCCCCGGTGACGAAGATGTGCTTGGTCGTCGTGGCTGTGCTGTTTCGAAAAGCAGCGGGCTGCATGGCCAAGAGGGGGCTCCCGTGGTCGCGGTCTGGAGGGTGCGTACCGGCGTCGTCCTCAGGGGTTCTTGAGGAGGTGCCGTCGCTGCGGTTCGGGGGTTCAATGACCACCGGCTCACGGGCTACCAGGGTATCAGCGACGGGACGAGGCTGCTTCCGGCCACGCTCGGGCACTCACGTCACACCTTCCTCACCTGGTGCTCACCCGTTCGGCGCAGCCTCCTTGCCGGGAGCGGCGCGCAGATCAGCGAGGTGCGTCGTATCCTGCTCGGACACTCGCTGCCGAGCCGGTCCGACTAACGGCAATCACCCCCGTCCGTTCCCCGGAACAAGAGGCTCGTGCAGTTCGTTTTACAGCGAACCCTTGACCGTAGAGCGAGCGCCCCGAGAGGGCGACGTGGCCGTTTGACTGGAGATGCACGTGGCCGGGCGCATCGAGGATTACGCACTCATCGGAGACATGCAGACCGCTGCCCTGGTCTGCCGGGACGGCACAGTCGACTGGCTGTGCCTGCCCCGCTTCGACTCTCACGCCATCTTCGCCGGATTGCTCGGCACGGAGGAGCACGGATTCTGGCGCCTTGGGCCCGCTCACAGCCCCGACGCGCCGCCGCCGACCGCCGCGCGGCGCACGTACCGCGGCGACTCGCTGATCCTGGAATCCGAGTGGGACACCCCGCGCGGCACGGTCCGCGTGACCGATTTCATGCCGCCGCGCGACACGGACGCCCCGCAGCTGGTGCGGATCGTCGAAGGTGTCAGCGGCCGGGTGCCGATGCGCTCCGCCCTGCGGATGCGTTTCAGCTACGGCCGCGTGGTGCCCTGGGTGCACAAGGTCGACGGGCGCACGGTGGCCGTCGCGGGGCCCGACTCGGTGTGGCTCGACACGTCGGCCGAGACCTTCGGCAAGGACCTCACGACGTACTCGGACTTCACGGTCGCGCCCGGTGACCGGATCGCGTTCACCATCTCGTGGCAGCCCTCGCACAAGGAGCCGCCCGCGCCGGCCGAGCCGGAGAACGCCCTGGTGGCCACGGAGGACTTCTGGCGGGAGTGGGTCGAGCACTGCACGTACCACGGCCCGTACCGCGAGGCCGTGGTCCGCTCCCTGATCACGCTGAAGGCCCTGACGTACGCCCCGACGGGCGGCATCGTCGCGGCGCCCACGACGTCGCTGCCCGAGGACATCGGCGGCTCCCGCAACTGGGACTACCGCTACACCTGGCTGCGCGACGCCGCCATCACGCTCTCCTCGCTCCTGCGCACCGGATACCGCGAGGAGGCCCGCGCCTGGCGCGAGTGGCTCCTGCGGGCGGTGGCGGGCGACCCCGAGAACCTGCAGATCATGTACGGCATCGCGGGCGAGCGCGAGCTCGGCGAGGCCGAGCTGGACTGGCTGCCCGGGTACGAGGGCTCGACCCCGGTCCGGGCGGGCAACGGAGCCGCGCACCAGCTCCAGCTCGACGTGTACGGCGAGGTCACCGAGGCCCTGCACCTGGCGCACATGACGGGCCTGGCCCGCAGTGACTACGCCTCGCTGCTCCAGCTCAAGCTGATCCGGTATCTGGAGACGAACTGGGACCAGCCGGACGAGGGCATCTGGGAGGTGCGCGGCCCGCGCCGCCACTTCGTGCACTCCAAGGTGATGTGCTGGGTCGCCGTCGACCGCACGATCAAGCTCATCGAGTCCGGCGACGCGGACGGTCCCCTGGAGAAGTGGCGCGAGCTGCGCGACGACATCCACCGGGACGTCTGCGAGAAGGGCTACGACAAGGAGCGGAACACGTTCACGCAGTCGTACGGCTCCAAGGAGCTGGACGCCTCGCTGCTGCTCATCCCGCAGATGGGCTTCCTGCCGCCCGACGACAAGCGCGTCATCGGCACGATCGAGGCGATCCAGCGGGAGCTCTCGACGCCGGACGGCTTCATCCTGCGCTACCCCACCACCGGCGACGACGCGGGCGTGGACGGCCTCGAGGGCGACGAAGGCGCCTTCCTGGCCTGTTCGTTCTGGATGGCGGACGACCTGGCGATGATCGGCCGCGTCGACGAGGCCCGCAAGCTCTTCGAGAAGCTGCTCGCGCTCCGCAACGACCTGGGGCTGCTCGCCGAGGAGTGGGATCCGCGGCTGCAGCGCCAGGTCGGCAACTTCCCGCAGGCGTTCAGCCACGTGCCGCTGATCGACACGGCACTGCGGCTGACGGCCAGCGGGGCGTACGGCGGCTAGCGAGGCCAGCGAGGCCCTTCAGGTCCGGACGGCGACGGGTTCCCCGTCGCCGTCCGTGCGTTCGGCCGCGTCCTCCAGGACGATCCGGCCGATGATCTCGTAGCGGGCGGGACGCCTCGCCCTCAGATACAGGCCGAGGCCAAGACCCCCGAAGAAGACGAGGCCGACGATCCACGGGATGGCCTTGAAGAAGAGGGAGTCCGCCGCCGTGCCCGCCGCCGTGTCCATGTTGATCACGAGCAGCACGACGACGGCGATCATGCCGATGCCGCCGAGCAGCGGGGCGACCAGGGTCGTGAACCAGTGCCGGTCCTCGGGATGGTTCTTGCGGAAGTAGCCGATGACGGCGAACGAGCAGAGCGTCTGGACGATGAGGATCGCCATCGTGCCGAGGATCGCGAGCAGCGTGTACAGGTGGATGTACGGGTCCTGGCCGGTGAGCCAGAAGGCGGCGACCAGCGCGACGGCGATCGCGGACTGGACGTAGGAGGCGATGTACGGGGAGCCGTGCGTGGGGTGCGTACGGCCCAGGCCCCGGTGCAGGAATCCCTCGCGGCCTATCGCGTACAGATAGCGCGAGGCGCACTGGTGGAAGGCCATGCCGCAGGCGAACGAGCCGGTGATCAGGAGCCATTGGAAGGTGTCGACCGCCCACGCGCCGATGAAGGTGTGGGCCGGGTCGAAGAACAGGTCGAGCGGGCTCGTGGACTGCGAGACCTTCACCGAACCGGCCAGGCCGTTGCCCGCGATCGTCATCCAGGAGACGTAGATGTAGAACAGGCCGACACCGACGACCGAGACGAGGGTCGCGCGCGGGATGACCTTCTTGGGGTTGCGGGACTCCTCGCCGTACATGGCGGTGGACTCGAAGCCGACCCACGACCAGAAGGCGAAGAAGAGGCCGAGGCCTGCCGAGGTGCCGGTGAAGGCGTTCTTGGGGTTGACCGGTTCGAGGGGGATGCCGTCGGGGCCGCCGCCGTGGATCAGTACGGCGGTGGCGACGGCGAAGAGGACCGCGATCTCGGCGATCAGCATCACGCCGAGCGCCTTCGCGGTGAGGTTGATGTCGAAGTACGACAGGACGACGGTGACGGCGAGCATCGCGCCCGCGTAGAGGATCCACGGCAGGTCGGCGCCGAGCTGATCGTGGACGGTGGTCTTCGCGAAGTAGGCGAAGACACCGACGATGGACGCCTCGAAGACGACGTAGGCGAGGACGGCGAGCATCCCGGACGCCATGCCCGCGATGCGGCCGAGGCCGTGCGAGATGTAGCCGTAGAAGGCGCCCGCGGCGGTGATCCGCTTGGCCATGGCGACGTATCCGACCGAGAAGACGGTCAGGACGAGTGTGGCGAAGAGATAGCCGGCGGGCGCTCCGGTGCCGTTGCCCGCGCCGACGGCGATGGGGAGATTGCCGGTCATGGCTGTGATGGGCGCCGCGGTGGCGACCGCCATGAAGACGACGCCGACGAGGCCGACGGAGTTCGCCTTGAGGCGGTGGACCTCGGGCGGAGTGGATTGCTCGGACGTGTGCTCTGGCATGGCCGGCACCCTGCCGTGGAGTGACGTACGCCACAACCGACAGGAGGTCGCGCAATTGACGTCCCGGGGCGACGAGTTGTCGGGGTTTGAGCGGACCAGATCATTCCCGTGACCGGTCGGAGATGTTCCCGGAACGAATGCGCAGGTAGCGTCCGCCACATGGACAGTCAGGGCACGCAGGGCACTCAGGGCGGCATCACCGTGCAGCGGGCCCTGGAACTTCCGGGTCTTCGCGGCGGGCTCCCCGAGGTGGTCGCGGGGGCGGACCGGCTGCAGCGCACGGTGCGGTGGGTGCACGCGGGCGAGGTGCCGAACATCGCCTCGCTCCTCAAGGGCGGCGAGCTGCTCCTGACCACGGGCCTCGGCCTTGGCGCACGCCCCGCCGAGCAGCGCGTCTTCGTGCGCAAGCTGGCCGAGCGCGGTATCGCGGCGCTCGTCGTGGAGCTCGGCCCGCGCTTCACGCGGCTCCCCGCGGCGATCGTGGAGACGGCGCGCGCGGCGGGCCTTCCGCTGGTGCAGCTGCACCGCGAGGTGCCCTTCGTGACGGTCACGGAGGAGGTCCACACCGAGATCGTCAACGGCCACTACGCACTGCTCCAGCGGGCCGAGGAGGTCCACCGGCGCTGCACGGAGGCGCTGCTCGGCGGGGGCGGCGTGCCCCAAGTCCTCAATGTCCTCGCGGACTTCAGCGGCAACCCGGTGTTTCTGGAGACGCCGGACGGACAGCTTCTGTACGCCGCCGGGGCGGGCACCGAGTGTGCCGATCCCCTCCAGGTGTGGGAGGGGCTGCGGGGCCACCACAAGGACGGGCCGCCCGCGGGCGCGCTGCTCGTGGACGTGCCGGGCGGAGGGCCGGGGTCGAGCTTCGTGCGTGCCCGGCTCGTGCTGCTCGCCGTGGAGTCCACGCTGCTTCCGGTGCACCGGATCGCGGCGGAGCGGGCCGCGGGCTCGCTCGCGGTGGTCCTGATGCAGGCCCGGCAGGAGGAGGAGCTCGCCGCGCGCGGCCGGGGTGACTTCCTGACCGACCTGGCCGAGGGGCGGATCCAGGCCGACGACGCGCCCGCCCAGGCGCGGGTCCTCGGCTTCAAGCCCGGCGAGAGCCCGCTGCTCCCGGTCGTGATGCGCCTCGCGGACGGGCTGCCGCCCGGCGGCGGCTGGGCCGTGCTCGCGCGGGCGGTGGCGGAGGAGCTCGCGGCGGTGGGGGTGCCGGTGCTGCTCGGCGTCCGTCCTGTCGAAGGGCGTGTCCCGCTGCTCCTGGGCCTGCGTACGGAATCCGAACGCACCGCGGTGGCCGACCGGGTCGCCGCCGCGCTGCGGGCGGGCGTGGAGCGGGCGGGCATGCAGCGGGCCGGGGCGCTGCCGCCGGTCGTGGTGGTCGGTGTCGCGGGCGGCTGGGCCGCCGCTTCGGCGGGCCTGAGGCACGCGGCGGAGACGGCGACGGCCGCACAGGGCCTCATCGACCGCCCCTGGTACGACGCGCGGCGCCTGGACATCGATCTGCTCCTGTGGCGCCTGCACAACTACGACGACTCGGCGCTCGCGGCGTTCGTGGACCGCGCGATCGGCCCCCTGCGCACCCACGACCAGCGCTCGAAGCCGCCGCTGCTTCCGACCCTCCAGACGTACCTGGCCCATGCGGGGCGCAAGGCGGAGACGGCGCGCGAACTGCACCTGAACCGCCAGACCCTCTACAACCGCCTCGCCAGGATCAGCGAACTCCTCGGCACGGACCTGGACGACCCGCAGACGGTGCTCGCGCTGAGTCTGGCGCTGCGGGCACGCAGGCATGTGGCGTAGGCAGGGCCGCGGGCCTCAGGAATACATGGCGAGGGGCTGCGTCAACTCGTCGTAGACGCTGAGGACTTGGGTGACCGTCTCGTCCTCGGTCGGCCATGTCGCCGCCTGGGCCGTTCCCTTGTCCTTGAGGCGCTCCCTGAGCACGGGGTCGGCGAGGAGGCGTGCGACGGCGGTGGCCAGGGCCTCGGCGTCGCCGTACGGGACGAGCGCGGCCGCGTCGCCGACCAGTTCGGGGATGCCGCCGACGGCGGTCGCGACGAGCGGCACGCGCGCGTGCAGGGCCTCCTGGGCGAGCACGGAACGGGACTCCCAGCTGGTGGGCAGCACCACGAGGTCGGCCGCAGCGAGCATGTCGGGCACGTCGTCGCGCCGCCCGACGAGCCGGACCGGAAGGCCTTCGCCCTCGATACGGCGCTGCAGGGCGCCGCGCTCGGGCCCTTCACCGGCGATGACGAGGAGCGGCAGGGGGTCGAGGTGCCGCCACGCGCGCGCTGCGTCCAGGAGGACGTCGTGGCCCCGCTGCCGTTCGAGCGTGCCCACCGTGACGATCAGCGGCCGCCCGACGGCGCCGAGTTCGGCGAGGGCCTTGTGCCGCAGCCCTTCGGCCTCCTCGGCCCCGCCGGCCGCCACGCGCGGCGCGGGGAGCGTGACGGGGGCGAGGCGTGCGTCCCGCGCGCCCCTGCTGCGGGCGCGGTCGACGAGGTCGGACGAGGTGCCGAGGACCACGGCGGCGGCCTTGGCGACGCGCCGCTCCAGGAGGTGCAGGACGCGGGCGCGCGCCCCTTCCGCGTGCGCGCGGGTGTGCCAGGTGACGACGAGGGGGATGCGGCGGCCGGTGAGCGCGAGGGCCGCGCGGAGCGCGGCATGCAGTCCGTGCGCGTGCACGAGGTCGGCGTCGGCGCAGGCCGTGCGGAGGGAGGCGACGGATGCGGGGTCGCTGCTGCGGGGTACGTGGACGTGCCGGGCGCCGGTGCCCGTCAGGTCGTAGGCGGTGGCCGCCTCGGAGGGGGCGCACACCGTGACCCGCACGCCCCGCGCCGCGAGGCCCGCGGCGAGCGACCTGACGTGGGCGCTGCTGCCCGCGCTGCCACCGCCCAGGACTTGCACGGTGTGCAGAGAGGTCTGACCGTGCGGTGAGTGGCTGCTCACGTGGCTCACGTAGCCGGGGCTCCTGGGTCGGCGTCGGGGGGCTGCGCCAAGGATGCCAGTCCGTACGGACGTTCCGGCACCGCCGAAAGGTCTCTTCCGTGTCGGGGCGGGCAACTCCCTGACCCGGATCACCCACACGGGTGAGGACAACGGGGTTTCAGCACCGCGGACGACCTGCGGCCCCCGCATCTTCGCAGCGGGGGCGTGCCGGGCGGAAGGCTTTCAGGAGGCTCGGCGTGGCCTGGCCGTGGTCTCCTCCGCGGGGCGGCGCTTCCGGACAGCGCTTCCGGACGACATTCCCGGGCGGATTTTCCCGGCGACCGAGACGCTAGCCCCGGGCCCCGGCGACGGCGCTTACCCTCTCGCCGTACGCGGCGGCTGCCACCAGACCCGCCGCGTGGACGGCGAGCCCCGCGCGGCCGTTGCCCGCGGCGATGGCCGCGCCGAGCGCCGCGCCCAGGGCGTGCGCTCCCGCGTCGCCGATCATGGCGCGCTCCCCGAGGTCCTCCGGGAGCACGGCCGCCGCGGCTCCCACGGAGGCGGCGGAGAGGACTCCGGCGGTGCCTGTGCGCAGCAGCCCCGGTGCTCCCAGCGCCACCACCGCTCCGGCGGCCCTCCCCGGGCGTACGTCCACGAGGTTGACGAAGTGCGCGGTGCCCGCGATCACGACGCCCGCGAGGAGCTTGTCCACGGGCCGCTCCTTGAGCAGCGCACCGGCGGCGAGACCGGCCGCCGAGATCCCGAACAACTTCACGGCTCCACTGGTCACTTCACCGCCCCGCAGAGCGCCCAGGTGCGCGCGAAAGCCCCGGCGCGGGTCGCCTTCGCCCGCCACGTCGTCGTACGCCCCGCACGCCCCGGCGGCGAGGACGGCGAGCGCGGCGGCGGCGCGGGACCGGGCAGGCAGCGCCACCGCTCCGGCCACCGCGCCGAGGGCGGCAGCGGGCCCGGCGTGCAACTCCACTGTCCGCCCGGCGTAGTTCTTCCGCTGCCAGCGGTCGGGTCCGCCGGGGGCACGTGAACGCAACGCGGCGGTGGCCGCACGGGTGCCGGCGGCTGCGGCGAGGAGGGCGGTGAGGCGCCGGGCGGGCTTGCGGTCGACCATGCGGACCAGCCTACTTTCGGCCCGCAAGGGCTCACTCACGACCCGCACGGTCCCCCTCTCAGCCCGTCCGGCGTTTGAGGACGAACTCTCGGCGAAGCCGGTGATCGACGGCGAGCACCGGCCCGCCTGAGGCCCGGCCGGCTACCGCTACCCGTCCCCCCGCGCCGTGGCCAGCAACTCCTCCGCATGGGCCCGGGCGGTCTCCGAGTCCTCCTGCCCGGCCAGCATCCGGGACAACTCCCGCACCCGGTCCTCGCCTTCGAGCACGAGAACCCCGGACCGCGTCACGGACCCGTCATTCGTCTTCTCCACCAGCAGCTGCCGGTCGGCGAACGCCGCCACCTGGGGCAGGTGCGTCACGACCACGACCTGCGCGGACTTCGCGAGCCTGGCGAGCCTGCGGCCGATCTCGACCGCGGCCTTGCCGCCGACGCCCGCGTCGACCTCGTCGAAGAGGTACGTCGGAACGGGATCCGTGCCCGCGAAGACGACCTCGACGGCGAGCATCACGCGCGACAGCTCACCGCCGGACGCGCCCTTGGCGATCGGCCTCGGCGGGGCGCCCGGATGCGGGGCCAGGAGGAGTTCCACCTCGTCGACACCCGCCGGACCGTACGCGACGAGGCGTCCGTCGACCGGCACGCCGTCCCCGCCCTCCGGCACCTCCGTGGCGGTGATGTCGATCGTCACGCGCGCGTGCGGCATCGCGAGCGAAGCAAGCTCTTCGGTGACGGCCGCCGCGAACCGCGACGCCGCCTCCTGACGCGCGTCGGTCAACGCCTGCGCGAGTCCGGCCAGTTCGGCCCGGAGCGCGTCCCGCTCGGCGGTCAGCTCCTCAAGACGGTCGTCGTCACCCTCGAGTTCGGTGAGCCGCGCGGCCCCCTCCTCGGCCCAGGCGAGCACGGTGTCGATGTCGGAGCCGTACTTCCGGGTCAGCTGGGTGAGCGCGGCCCGCCGCTCCTCCACCGCCGCGAGGCGCAGGGGATCGGCGTCGAGGTCGTCCGCGTACCCCGCGAGCTCACCCGCCACATCGCCGAGCAGGATCCCGATCTCGCCGATCCGCTCGGCGAGGGCGGCCAGGGCGGGGTCGTGCGAACGCACCGCTTCAAGGGCCCTGTGGGCGCCCGCGACCAGCGTCGTGGCGTCGACGCCCTCCGGGTCCTCGGGGTTGGCCGCGAGCGCGGCGTGCGCGGACGTGGCGGCGGAGGCGAGGGCCTCCGCGTGGCCGAGCCGCTCGGCCTCTGCGGCCAGTTCGGTGTCTTCGCCCGCGCGCGGCTCGACGCCCGCGACCTCGTCGAGGCCGAAGCGCAGGAGATCGGCCTCCTGGGCCCGTTCACGCGCACGCGTGGTGATCTCGTCGACCTCGGTCGTCACGGCCCGCAGCCTGCGGTACGCCGCCGTGTACTTGGTCAGCGGCACGGTGACCGCGTCGCCCGCGTACCGGTCGAGCGCCCCGCGCTGCCTGGCCGGCTTGAGCAGCCCCTGCTGGTCCGTCTGGCCGTGCACCGCGACGAGGTCGTCGGCGAGCTCGGACAGCAGACCCACCGGGACCGACCGCCCGCCCAGATGCGCGCGGGATCTCCCCTCCGCCGAGACGGTACGGCTGATCAGCAGCGCCCCGTCGTCGAGTTCGGCCCCGGCCTCCTCCGCACGCACGGCGGCCGAGGCGCCCGCGGGCACAGTGATCCGCCCTTCCACCACCGCCGCCTTGGCGCCGATCCGCACCAAAGCGGGATCCGCGCGTCCGCCGAGCAGCAGGCCAAGGCTGGTGACCACCATCGTCTTGCCCGCACCGGTCTCGCCGGTCACGGCGGTGAACCCCGGCGACAGCTCGACCACTGCGTCGTCGATGACTCCGAGCGACCGTATCCGCATCTCCTCCAACACGGACACGACCTTACGAGGTCATGGGCCAGGTGTGCGACGGCCCCTGGTCTCCTTCCACCTTCCTTCCACGAAGACGCAGGTGGCAAAGGCGGACCGAACGGACGCTGTCACCCGCAGGGGGTGAAGGTCCCGGTGAAGATCCCGGTGAAGATCCTGGGGGGGGATTACCCCACCACGATCTTCCTGACAGCCTCCTGGTGCATGGGGGCCCCAGCGTCCCACCATGATCGGTATGGGAACGGGACTGGCACAGGCGGCGCTGCGGGCGCATCGCCCGGCATTCGTGGGCACGGCGGTGGCCGCGCTCTTCGCGGCGACCGTCGTGAGCGCATCGACGATGATGCTCGGCACGACGGGCACCGACGGGCTCTCCGCGCGGGCCCGCAGACAGATCACCGAGAACGGCGTCGGCGACATGGCCGTCGTCCTTCTGATCGGTTCGGTCTACATGTCGATATTCGTGGTCGCGTCGACCATGGGCACGGCCGTCACGCAGCAGCACCGCGAGCTGGCCATGGTGCGCTCCATCGGTGCCAAGCCCCGCCAGGTCCGCCGCGCGGTGGCCGCCCAGGCCCTCGCCGCGTCGATCCCGGCGGCGCTCGCGGGCTTCGTCATCGGTGGCTTCGCCGCGCGCTGGTGGCACGCGGGCATGGTCTCGCACGGACTGCTCCCCGCCGAGGCGGAGTTCCGGTTCGGCTGGGTCGCCCTGCCGGTGTGCCTGGGCGTGGCCGTGGTGACGACGACGCTCGCCGCGGTCCTCTCGGCGCTGCGGTTCTCGCTCCTTCGCCCGGCCCGCGCCCTGAGCGAGGCCGCGACCGGACGGCGGGGGCTCGGCATGCTCCGGGCGCCGCTCGGCCTCATCGCGGTCGCGGGAGCCTGCGTGGTCTCGGTGCTCCTCTCGAAGCAGCCCGCGGACGAGGCGAGCGAGGGGGCGTTCCTCGTCCTGATCCTCTTCTGCGTCGGCGCGGGGCTGCTCGGCCCGCGGATCATCGGGCCCGCGGCCTGGGTGGTCTCCGCGCTGGTGGGCCGGTTCGGCGCCGGCGCGCGCCTGGCGATGCTCAACGTCCGCTCGCAGCCCCGCCGTTTCTCCGCCGCGGTCGTGCCGCTCGTCCTGGTCGTGGGCTTCGGCCTGACCAAGATCGGCATGCACACCACGGCGCAGCACCACACGGGCTCGGCGGGCAGCACGGGCGAGGTCTGGCTCGACTACGTGGGCACGGGGCTGTACGCGGGCTTCGCCGCGATCGCCGCGGCGAACACCCTCGCCATGATCTCCTTCGAGCGCCGCCGCGACGTCGCCCTGCTGCGCGTGGTCGGCAGCCAGCGCGCGCAGGTGCGAGCGATGGCCGCCTGGGAGGCGGTGGTCGTCGCGGGCACCGCGCTGCTGCTCGGCACCGCGATCGCGCTCGGCACACTGGCGCCCATCCTGAGCACGGCCTTCGGCTCGTCACTCCCCCACCTGCCGTGGGGCGTGCCGACGGGGATAGCGGCGGGCACGCTGCTGCTCACCCTGCTGGCGACGGGCCTTCCGGTACGCGCGGTCATGCGGAAGCGGGCCATCTCAGTGGTCTGCTCCACGTGACGGCGGCGAGGCGGTCCACGTAAGGGGCGCGGGGAGGCGGGCCCCGTAAGGGGCGCGGGGCTGTCACATGTGCGGCTCCGCCACGCGGGCGCGCCCAGCCCCCACCGGGCCCGCAGGTGACGACCGCACCCCCACCGGCCCGCAGGCCAGCACCGCACCCCCAGCGGAGCGCTAGTGCGGAGCCCCGCGCCACCCCGACACCGGCAGGGCGAACTTCGCCACGAGCCGGTCGGTGAACGACGCGTGGTGCAGCCGTGCGAGCCGCACCGGCACCCCGCCCCTGCGCACCTCGACCCGGGCCCCCGGCGGCAGTTCCACGGTCCGCCGTCCGTCGCACCAAAGGACCCCGTGCGGCGTGTGCTGCTGGACCTCGACGGCGAGCACCGAGTCCGGCGAGGTCACCAGGGGCTTGGCGAACAGGGCATGGGCGCTGATCGGCACCATCAGGAGCGCCTCCACCTCCGGCCACACCACGGGCCCGCCCGCGGAGAAGGCGTACGCGGTGGAGCCGGTCGGCGTCGCGCACACGATGCCGTCGCAGCCGAAGCCGGTGACCGGACGTCCGTCGATCTCCAGGACGACTTCCAGCATCCGCTCGGCCGACATCTTCTGCACGGCGGCTTCGTTCAGCGCCCAGTCGCGGTGCACGACATCGCCGTTGCTGTGCACGACGACGTCGATGGTCATCCGCTCCTCGACCTCGTACGCCTTCGTCACCACCCGGTCGACGACCTTGTCGAGGTCGTCGCGCTCGGCCTCGGCGAGGAAACCGACGCGCCCCAGGTTCACGCCGAGCATCGGCACCCCGGAGGCGCGGGCGAACTCGGCGCCGCGCAGCAGGGTGCCGTCGCCGCCGAGCACGACGAGCAGTTCACAGCCGTCGAGGCACTGCGGGGTGGCCTCCTTCACGGTGCCGACCTCGGGCGGCAGCGGCAGATCGGCCGCCTCCGCCTCCAGGACCCGTACGCCGATGCCGCTGCGCAGCAGCCCCTGGACGACGAGTTCGGCACTGCGGATGGCGGCAGGCCGTCCGGTGTGCGCGAGCAGGAAAACGGTACGAGCTCGGGTCTGGGTCTCTCGGGTGTCAGTCAACGGGGCCCCTCCGCCACGGCACGGTCTACGTCCGCCGGGTCGAGTTCGGGCGCCCCGGCACGCAGCCACAGAAAGTACTCGACATTTCCGGAAGGTCCGGGCAGCGGGCTCGCGGTCACGCCACGCACACCGAGCCCGAGCCCCCACGCCTGCCTCGCCACACCGCGTACGGCGTCGGCCCGCAGCTCCGCGCTGCGCACCACACCGCCGCTGCCCAGGCGCTCCTTGCCGACCTCGAACTGCGGCTTGACCATCAGGACCAGGTCGGCGTCCGGGGCGGCGCACCGCACGAGGGCGGGAAGCACCAGGCCGAGCGGGATGAACGAGAGGTCGCCGACGACCAGATCGACGGGGGTCCCGTCGATGGCCTCAAGCGTCAACTCCCGTACGTTCGTGCGGTCCTTGACGGTGACCCGGTCGTCGCTCTGGAGCGACCAGGCGAGCTGGCCGTACCCGACGTCCACGGCGACGACGCCCGAGGCACCGGCGCGCAGCAGCACGTCGGTGAAGCCGCCGGTGGACGCGCCCGCGTCGAGCGCGCGCCGCCCCTCGACGACCAGGCCCTGCGGCACGAACGCGGCGAACGCGCCCGCCAGCTTGTGGCCGCCGCGCGAGACGTAGTCGGGATCGCTGTCGTCGGTCGCGACCACGATGGCTGCGGCGGTCTCCACCTGCGTCGCGGGCTTCGTCGCGGTGTTCTTGTCGACGGTCACCCGCCCTGCGGCGATCAGCTGGCTGGCGTGCTCGCGCGAGCGCGCCAGCTTGCGCCGGACCAGCTCGGCGTCGAGGCGGCGGCGTGCCACTCCTGCCACGTTCTGTTCAGCTCCTGTTGTACGGGGGTGAGTGCTGGGACGAAGCCGCGGGCGTCCCCATGGGTGAGGGCGCCGGCGGCCCGGGGCGTGCGTCGAGCGCGGTCAGCGCGTCACGCAGTCCCCGGTGTACATCCTCGTACACCTCGATGTGGCCGTCCGTGGCGAGGTGGTCGGCGTCGCCGAGACGCGTGAGCAGGCCGTCGACCTCCGCGTCGCCGGTCGGCACACGCTCCACCCCGAGAGGGGCGGGTCCCACGGGGTCGTACGTCTCGGCCCGCACCTCGGCGGCGGCCTCGGGCTCCACCGGCTCAGGCTCGGGGCCCGGCATCGAGTCGCTCATGCCCAGACGCTACCTCGAAGCGCTGCGGTACCGTCGATCACGATGGCGACGATCGAAGAGTGCCGCACGGCGCTCGACACACTCTCGGACAACCTGGCGGGCGCCGAGGGCGGCGTGCGCAGCGCGGCCGCGCTCAACCGCTCGCTCAGCTGCCGCATCACCGATCTTGACGTGACCTTCACGGGCCGCCTCGAGAACGGCCGGATCACGGTGCTCGACACGAATCCCGGCCCCCCTCGCGAGAAGGCCGAGATCCGCCTCACCATGTCCGGCGACGACCTGGTGGCGATGGTGGACGGCGAGCTGAACTTCGCGAAGGCCTGGGCCTCCGGCCGGGTCAAGCTGGAGGCGGGCCTGCGCGACATGCTCCGCCTCAGGTCGCTGCTTTAGCCCCCGCGTCGGCCACGGCCCCGGCCCCGGTCACGGACTTCTTCCGTCCCCGGCGCGCCGCGGGCACCACGAGCGGCGTCCCCGACTCCGGGTCGTCGATGATCTGGCAGTCCATCCCGAAGGTGTCCCGCACCAGCTCCGTCGTGACGATGTCGGACGGGGCGCCCTCGGCCACGACCTCGCCCTCGCGCAGGGCGATGAGGTGGGTGGCGTACCGGGCCGCGTGGTTGAGGTCGTGCAGGACGGCGACGAGCGTGCGGCCCTGCTCCTCGTGCAGGTCGGCGCAGAGGTCGAGCACGTCTATCTGGTGCTGGATGTCGAGGTACGTCGTCGGCTCGTCCAGGAGCAGCAGCGGAGTCTGCTGGGCGAGCGCCATCGCGATCCACACGCGCTGGCGCTGGCCGCCCGAGAGTTCGTCGACATAGCGATCGGCCAGCTCGGCGACACCGGTCGACGCCATGGACTCGCCCACGATCCGCTCGTCCTCCGGCGACCACTGCCGAAGGAGGCCCTGGTGCGGATAGCGTCCGCGCGCCACCAGGTCGCCCACCGTGATCCCGTCGGGCGCGATCGACGACTGCGGGAGCAGGCCGAGCGTGCGCGCCACCTTCTTCGCGGGCATCGACTGGATGACGTTGCCGTCGAGCAGGACACGGCCGGCGGAGGGCTTGAGCATCCGGGACAGGGCGCGCAGCAGGGTGGACTTGCCGCAGGCGTTCGGGCCGACGATCACCGTGAAGGAGTTGTCGGGGATCTCGACGGACAACTTCTCCGCGATGACGCGCTGGTCGTAGCCCAGTGTCACGTCGTCCGCGATGAGCCGGTTCACTGCGGCACGCTCCTGCCTGTCGGTGCTCTCAGAGGTATTCGTGTTCGTGGCCGTCCGCGTCTTCATATCCGCCCCGCCTTGCGCTCGATGACGAGGAGCCACAGCAGATAGATGCCGCCGAGCACGCCCGTGACCACGCCGACGGGCAGCTGGTCGGCGCCGAAGGCCCGCTGGGATGCCCAGTCCGCGACGATCAGCAGGGTGGCGCCCATGAACATCGCGGGCATGAGGTTGGGTCCCGGCGAGCGGGTGAGCCGCTTGGCCAGCTGCGGCGCGGTGAGCGCGACGAAGGCGACGGGGCCCGCCGCGGCGGTCGCGGCCGCGGTGAGCAGCACCGCCGAGCCCATCAGGACGATGCGGGTGCGCTCCACGGGCACCCCGAGCGCGTAGCCGACGTCGTCGCCCATCTCCAGCATCCGCAGCGGACGGGCGTACGTCATGACGAGCGGCACGAGGATCGCGCACAGGACGAGCAGCGGCCAGACCTGGTCCCAGTCCCGGCCGTTGAGGGAGCCGGTCATCCAGACGACGGCCCGCGCGGCGTCGACGAGGTCCGCCTTGGTGAGCAGATAGCCGTTGATCGCGGTGACGAACGCGGAGACGCCGATGCCGACGAGGACGAACCGGAAGCCGTGCACGCCCCGCTTCCAGGCGAGCACGTAGATCGCGAAGCCGGTCACCAGACCGCCCACGAGCGCACCCCCGGCGACCTGCACAGCGGTGCCCTGGAAGAGGACGATCATGATGAGCGCGCCCGCGGTGGACCCCTGCCCGAGGCCGAGGATGTCCGGACTGCCCAGCGGATTGCGCGAGATGGACTGGAAGATCGCGCCGCCGAGCCCGAGCGCGGCACCCACCAGGAGGCCGACGAGGACCCGCGGAAGCCGCAGGTCGTTAATGATGAACTCCTGCCCGGCGTCTCCGTTGCCGAGCAGGGTGCGGATGACGTCGGCCGTGGGGATGTAGAAGTCGCCGGTGCCGATCAGGACGACGCTCGCAGCGAGCGCGGCCACGATGAGCACGGCGACGACCACGGCCGTGCGGACGTCGAGACGGAAGCTGAGTCCGCCCCGGGTGCGTATCGCCTTCACAGCTGAGCCAGCCTCCGCCGTCGTACGAGAAAGATGAAGACCGGAGCGCCGATCAACGCGGTGATGATGCCGACCTGCAGCTCGGCGGGGCGCGCGACGACGCGCCCGATGACGTCGGCGCCGAGCAGAAGGACCGGCGAGAGGATCGCCGCGTACGGCAGGATCCAGCGCATGTCGGGCCCGGTGAAGGAGCGCACGACGTGCGGCACCATCAGGCCGACGAACATGATGGGCCCGCAGGCCGCGGTCGCGGCCCCGCAGAGCAGGGTCGCAGCGGCCATGGACAGGGCGCGGGTGCGGTTCAGATGGGCGCCGAGCGCGCGGGCGGTGTCGTCGCCCATGGCCATGGCGTTGAGCGGCCGGGCGAGGCCGAGGGCCAGCACGATGCCGACCACCAGGAAGGGCAGGACCTGCAGGATGGTCTCGGTCTTGGCCGATGCCAGGGAGCCGACCGTCCAGAAGCGCATCTTGTTGAGCGCGGCGTTGTCGGTGATCATCACGGCCTGCAGATAGCCGTAGAGCGCGGCGCTCAGGGCGGTTCCGGCGAGCGCGAGCCGTACGGGCGTCGCGTTGCGGGTCCCGCCGAGGGCGTAGACGGCGGCGCCGACCACTGCCGCTCCCGCGAAGGCGAACCACACATAGCCGCTCAGCGAGGTGACGCCGAAGAAACTGATGGCGGTGACGACCGCGGCCGAAGCGCCGAGGTTGATGCCGAGCAGGCCCGGGTCGGCCAGCGGATTGCGCGTCAGCGCCTGCAGGACGGCTCCGGCGAGGCCGAGGGCCACACCGACGAGCACGCCGAGCAGCGTCCGCGACAGCCGCTCTCCGACGACGACATCGCCGTACGTCCCGGTGTCCTGGAACAGACCGTGCCAGACCTGGTCGAGGGACATCTGTTTGGCACCGACCGCGATGCTCGCCACGACGACGAGCAGCAGCACACAGACCGAGACGAGGAGCCCGGCGCTGCGTATCGCGCGGCGGTTGGGTGGCGCGGGGGCACTCTCCGCGCTGGCTTCGGGGGGACTGTCGACCAACACCAGGTTAGGTTAGCCTACCCTCGCACTTGACTTCGACGAGAGAAGCACCACCTATGCGCGCCCGGCGTCCGATACCTCCCGCTCTGACACGCCGTGGTGTGCTCGGCGTGGGCGGCGCCCTCGGAATCGGCGGACTCCTGACAGCATGCGGCGGGGGCGGCGACGGCGCAAAACCGTCAGCCGGCGGCACGGGCTGGAGCTTCAAGGACGACCGCGGCACCACCGCGAAGGCGGCCAGGACTCCGCGCCGGATCGTCGCCTACATCGGCGCGGCCGCAGCCCTGCACGACTTCGGCGTCGCGTGCACCGGCGTCTTCGGCCCGACGAAGCTGAAGAACGGCGAACCCGACGTCCAGGCCGGTGGCGTCGATGTCGACAAGGTGACGATCCTCGGCAACGCCTGGGGCGAGTTCAGCATCGAGAGGTACGCGAAGCTCCGCCCCGAGCTGCTCGTCAGCACGATGAACGAGTCACCGAGGCTCTGGTACGTCCCCGACGACTCGGCCAAGAAGATCACCTCGCTCGCTCCCGGCGTCGGCATCCTCACCGGCAAGTCCTCCCTGACGAAGGTGATCGGCCGCTTCGCCGAACTCGCCGAATCACTCGGCGCCGACCTCAGGGCGGAGAAGGTCACCGCCGCGAAGAAGCGCTTCGAAGCGGCGTCCGAGACCCTGCGCACGTCCGCCAAGGCGGCCAGGGCCCGCGGCGGCCTCAAGGTCATGGCGGTCTCGGCGCAGGCCGACATGCTCTACGTGGGCGACCCCGCCGACTTCACCGACCTGCGCCACTACGGCGGCCTGGGCGTCGAGTTCGTCACCCCGAAGAAGACAGCCGAGGGCGGCTTCTTCCAGGAGCTCGGCTGGGAGAACGCCGACACGTACGAGGCCGATCTGATCCTCGTCGACAAACGGACCGGCAACCTCCAGCCCGCCGAGCTCAAGAAGTCCAAGCCGACCTGGGCGAAACTCCCCGCGGTCAGGGCAGGCCAGGTCATCTCCTGGTCCAACGAAGCCCAGTTCAGTCACGCCGGCTACGCACCGCACATCGAGCAGCTCGCGGCAGCCGTCGACAAGTCGAAGAAGGCGGCAGCCTGATGTCCACCACCCACCGCCCCGTCGCCCCCAGAGGCACCTCCCGCACCGGCATGTCCCGCCGCGGCCTGCTCACCTCGGGCGGGGCACTCGGCCTCGGCGCCCTGCTCACCGCCTGCGGGAGCGACAAGAAGTCCGGGAAGAGCGCGGGCTCCAAGCCCTGGAGCTTCAAGGACGACCGCGGCAAGACCGCGAAGGTGAACCACACCCCGAAGAACATCGTCGCCTACATCAGCACGGCGGCCGCCCTGCACGACTACGGCGTCACCTGCACCGGAACCTTCGGCCCCTCCAAGCCAGTGGACGGCAAGCCCAACCCCCAGGCGGGCGATCTCGATGTCGACAAACTGACGAGCCTGGGCGAATCCTTCAACCAGTTCAACATCGAGAAGTACGCGGGCCTCAAGCCCGACCTCCTGATCAGCAACATGTTCCCGCCGCCCGCCCTCTGGTTCGTGCCCGCGGACAGCACCAAGAAGATCGAGGCGCTCGCGCCCACCATCGGCATCAAGGGCGCCCGCGTCTCCCTGCTCGAACCGCTCAAGCGCTACACCGAGCTCGCCGAGGCGCTCGGCGGCGACCTCGAATCGGAGAAGGTGCGCGCGGCCAAGGCCCGCTTCGACAAGGCCGAGCGCCGGCTGCGCAAGGCAGCGAAGGCCAACCCCGGCCTGAAGGTCCTCGCGATGACCGGCGACGCCGACCAGTTCTACGTCGCCGTACCGGACTCCTACTGCGACCTCAACTACTTCAAGGACCTCGGCATCGAGTTCGTCGAGGGCAAGAAGGTCGACGAGTGGGGCTTCTGGGAGTTCCTGAGCTGGGAGAACGCCGACAAATACCACGCCGATCTCATCATGATGGACAACCGGTCCAGCGCGCTGCCGCCCAAGGAACTGGCGAAGAAACCCACTTGGGAGCTGCTCCCCGCCGTCAAGGCCGGCCAGACCGTGCCCTGGTCGATGGAGGAGCGCTACAGCTACGCCGGTTACGCCCCCGTGCTCGAACAACTCGCCACCGCCATCGAGAAATCGAAGAGGCTCACCTGATGACTGCATCCCCGTACCACTTCTTCGATGTCCACGTGCTGCGCACCGAGTACGTCACCCCCGCCATGATCCGTGTGGCGTTCGGCGGCGACGGCCTGGCACGGATGGGCTCGGCGGGCCGCGACCAGCGCATCAAGGTGTTCCTGCCGCAGCCGGGGCAGGACGCCCCCGTCATGCCGGACACATCGGGCGGGGACGCGGCAAGCTGGTACACCGACTGGCTCGCCCTCGACCCCGACGTCCGGGGCATCATGCGCACCTACACCACACGTGAACTGCGCCGCGACCCCGACGAGTTGATCGTCGACTTCGCGGTCCACGGCACGGCTCCCTCACCCTCCGACGGCCCGGCCACCAGCTGGGCGCGGTCCGCACGGCCCGGCGCCCGGATCGGCGTGCTCGCGCCGATCGAGGACGAGAACGGCGCGTACGACTTCAGGCCGCCGCAGGACACCGACTGGGTCCTCCTGACCGCCGACGAGTCGGCGCTCCCGGCGGTGGCGGCCATCCTCGAGACGCTTCCGCCGGCCACGCCGACCCGCGTCTGGATCGAGGTCCACGACCTGGCGGACAAGCAGGAACTGCCGACGAAGGCCGACGCCGAGATCACCTGGCTCACGGAAGAGGGCGGGACGCCGTCGGCGATCCGGGCCGCGGAGCTGCCACCGGGCACCCCGTACGCCTGGGTCACGGGCGAGTCCGCGACGGTCAAGACCGTACGCCGCCACCTGGTGAGCGACCGCGGCTTCGACCGCAAGCGCATCTCGTTCTCCGGCTACTGGCGCAAGGGCACCACCACCGACGAGCTGATCGACCGCAACGAGACGGCCTGACTGACCACCTCTCCCACGACGAAGCCCCGCCCGCGCACCGGCCGGGGCTTCGCCATGAGGCGGGCGGCTGGCGGCAGGCGGCAGGCGGCCCGGGGAGCTACACCCCCAGCCGTGCCAACGCCTTCTCCCCGTCCAGCGTGCACACGCCGTCCCCCGCCTCCGTCCACGCCGCCGCGCACAGCGCACGCAGCCCGTCCATCGCGTCGCCCTCGCCGTCGAGCACCAGCTCCTGCCCCCGCGCCGACGCCGTCCACCCGCCGCAGCCGAAGCCGCCCTCCGCAGAGGTCACTTCGGGCTGGCCGGTCAGCATGCCGCGCAGGTCCGCGTCCACGTACGTCGGCCGATGCTCGGGCGGGGCCGCGAGCAGCTGGGCGCCGTCCGTGACCCCGGTCAGGACGAGCAGCGAGTCCACCTCGCCGTTGAACGCGCCCTCGATGTCCGTGTCGAGCCGGTCCCCCACGACCAACGGCCGCTCGGCGCCCGTCCGCAGGATCGTCTCGCGGTGCATCGGAGGCAGCGGCTTGCCCGCCACCTGCGGCTCCGCGCCCGTCGCGATGCGTACGACCTCGACCGCCGCGCCATTGCCCGGCGCGATGCCCCGCGCGCTGGGAATCGTCAGGTCCGTGTTGGACGCGAACCACGGCACGCCACGCGCGATCGCGTAACAGGCCTCGGCGAAGCGCCCCCACGCCATGTCGGGCCCGCCATACCCCTGCGCGACCGCCACCGGCCCGTCGTCCGCCGAATCCACCGGCTCGAGGCCGCGCTCCCGCAAGGCGACCCGCAGCCCTTCGCCGCCGATCACCAGCACCCGCGCCCCCGCGGGGACTTGCTCGCTCACCAGGCGCGCCGCGGCCTGCGCGGACGTGATGACGTCCGCGGCCCCGGTCGGAATGCCGAGCTCCGTCAGATGCTCCGCCACCGCGTCCGGCGTACGCAGCGCGTTGTTCGTCACGTACGCGAGATGCATGCCGCCCGCCCTGGCCGTCCCGAGCGACTCGACGGCGTGCGCGATCGCGTGCCCTCCCGCGTACACCACCCCGTCCAGGTCGAGCAGCGCCGTGTCATATGCCTCGCTCAGCACATTCCGACTGCCCTCGGGCCGCGTCCTGACGGTCTGGCTCATTACGCATCGCTCCTCGATCGATCCCACTCCCCCGATCATCGCTCATGCCACTGACACACATACGATGCAGCAATGAACACAGCGGGTCATACCGACGACCAAGGCCTCGATCTGATCCCGTTCCGAGGCATTCGCTACGTCCCCGAGCGGGTCGGCAGCCTAGCCGCCGTGACATCCCCGCCGTACGACGTGGTCGTACGGCCCGACGGCCTGCTCCACCTGGAGTCCGCCGACCCGCACAACATCGTCCGGCTGATCCTCCCCCAGGCCACCACACCGGCGGCCCGCAACGAACAGGCAGCCGAGACCCTGCACGCCTGGCTCTCCCAGGGCATCCTCGCGCCCGACCCGGAGCCCCGCCTCTACGTCTACGAACAGCGCGACACCGACATCCTTCAGCGCGGCGTCATCGGCGCCCTGAGCCTCTCCGAGGCGGATGACGGCATCGTCCTGCCCCACGAAGGCGTCATGCCCCACGTCGTGGAGGACCGCGCGGGCCTGATGCGCGCGACGAACGCCAACCTCGAACCGCTGCTCCTGACATACCGCTCGAACGGCGACGCCACGGGCGCGACGGCCGTCGTCGAGCGCACCGTGCTGAACAAGCCTCTCTTGTCGACCACCACGGAGGACGGCTTCAGCCACCGCCTGTGGGCGGTCACCGACCCCGCCGATCTCGCCGAGATCCAGTCAGATCTCTCCCACCACCAGGCCCTGATCGCGGACGGGCACCACCGCTGGGCGACCAATCTCCGGCTGCGCTCCGAACACCCGTCGCCCAGCCCGTGGGACCGCGGCCTGGTCCTCCTGGTGGACACCGCGCGCTACCCGCTCCGGGTCCGCGCCATCCACCGCTACCTGCACCGGCTCCCGGTCCCCGACGCCCTCGCGGCCCTCGCGGGCTCCTTCCGCATACGCACCGTCGAAGGCCCTCTGCCGAGCGCTCTCGAAGCCCTGGCCGAGGCCGCGACCGAAAGCAACGCCTTCCTCCTGGCGGGTGACGGAGGCTTCCACCTCATCGACCGCCCGTCCCCGGACCTCCTCGCCCGTACGATCCCCGCCGACCCGCCTGAGGCCTGGCGCACGCTGGACGCGACGGTCCTGCACTCCACGCTCCTCGACCACATCTGGAAGATCCCGGACGCCCCGGAGCACATCGCGTACATCCACGACACCGCCGCGACCGTGGAGAAGGCGGAACGCGACGGCGGTACGGCCGTCCTGATGCACCCGGTCCGCGAAGAAGTCGTACGCGACCTGGCCCGCCAGGGCGTCACGATGCCCCGCAAGTCCACGTCCTTCGGCCCCAAGCCGGCATCGGGCCTGGTCCTGCGCAGCCTCGACTTCTGAAGCATCCGGATACGACGATGGGCGGGACCCCTGGTGGGGTCCCGCCCATCGTCTGCGACTAGGTCAGCGCTCAGACCTTGTCATCGTCTGCTTCGTCGTCTGCTTCGTCGTCGACGTCATCGTCCTCGTCGTCGTCCTCCTGGACGGGAGTGACGTCGTCGGTGACCACGGGCTCCGCCACCGGCGCCGGCTCGTCGCCCTCCATGACGTCGACGAACTCGACACCGTCCAGCTCGGCAAGGCGGTCCGACGCGTCGGTGCTGCCGTCCTTGTCGGACTCGATGACCTTCGCGAACCATTCGCGCGACTCGTCCTCGCGGCCGGCCGCGAGCAGCGCGTCGGCGTAGGCGTAGCGCAGCCGCGCGGTCCACGGCTGGACGGAGTTCGACCCCAGCTCGGGACCCTGCAGGGTGACGATGGCGGCATCGATCTGCCCCAGGTCACGCCGCGCACCGGCGGCGACGAGACGCATCTCGACCTGCCCCGGCTTGTCCAGCTTCTGCACCTCGGGCGCACCGGCCATGTCCAGCGCCTTCTCGGGCCGGCCAAGACCGCGCTCGCAGTCCGCCATGACGGGCCAGAGCTCGACGCTGCCGGTCATCCGACGGGCCGCCCGGAACTCGGCGAGCGCCTCGCTGTACTTCTGCACCGCGTAGGCGGCGAAGCCCGCGGCCTCTCGTACGGCGGCGACGCGCGAGGCGAGCCGCAGCGCGATCCGCGAGTAGGCGTAGGCCTGCTCGGGGTCGTCGTCGATGAGGTTGGCGACCATCACCAGGTTCCTGGCGACGTCCTCAGCGAGCCCCTTGGGAAGGCTCTGCAGCTCCTGCTGTACGTCCTTGTCGATCTCGTGACCCGTGACGTCATCGGGGATCGGCAGCCGCTTGATGGGCTCGCGGTCACGGTCGTCACGCCCGCGGTACCCACCGCGGTCGCCGTCACGCCGGTCATCGCGCCCTCGGAAGCCGCCACCGCCGGGACGCCCACCACGGCTGTCGTCACGACGCGGCCCACGGTCGTCGCGCCCACGGAAGCCGCCACCGCCGCCACCACGGTTGTCATCACGGCGGAAGCCGCCACGGTCACCACCGCGATCGGCACCGCGGTCGCTGCCACGGTCATCGCGACGGAAACCACCGCGGTCACCGCCACGGTCGTCACGGCGCGGAGCACCGGAAGTCGAGCGGTCGTCACGACGGAAACCACCGCGGTCACCGCCACCACGGTTGTCGTCACGCCGGTCATCGCGCTGGAAAGCGGGACGGTCGCCACCACGGGGCCGGTCATCCCGGCGGTCGTCACGACGGAAGCCGCCACGGTCACCACCGCGATCGGCACCGCGGTCGCCGCCACGGTCATCGCGACGGAAACCACCGCGGTCACCGCCACCACGGTTGTCATCACGCCGGTCATCGCGCTTGAACCCGGGACGATCCCCGTCGCGGCGGAACCCGCCGCGGTCGCCGCCACCACCACGGTTGTCGTCGCGACGGAAGCCACCGCGGTCACCGCCGCGGTCGTCACGCCGGTCATCCCGGCGATCGTCACGACGGAACGGGAGACGGTCGCCGCCACCGCTGCGGTCGTCGCGGCGAGGGGCACCGGAAGTCGAGCGGTCGTCACGGCGGAACGGGGGACGGTCGCCGCCGCCACGGTCGTCACGACGCGGAGCACCAGAGGTCGAGCGGTCGTCACGACGGAACGGAGGACGCCCGCCATCACGGTCATCGCGCCCACGGAAACCGCCGCGGTCGCCACCGCCACCACGGTTGTCGTCACGACGGAAGCCACCACGGTCACCGCCCCGGTCGTCGCGGCGCGGAGCACCGGAAGTCGAGCGGTCGTCACGGCGGAACGGGGGACGGTCGCCGCCACCACGGTCATCACGACGCGGAGCACCAGAGGTCGAGCGGTCATCACGACGGAACCCGGGACGGTCGCCGCCCCCGCGGTTGTCGTCGCGGCGGAACCCGCCGCGGTCGCCGCCACCACCACGGTTGTCGTCACGACGGAACCCACCACGGTCACCGCCGCGGTCGTCACGACGGGGAGCGCCCCGGTCACGGTCGTCGCGGCGGGGGCCACCGGAGGTGGGGCGGTCGTCGCGGCGGAACGGAGGCCGCCCACCACCGCTGCGGTCGTCACGGCGCGGTGCGCCGCCACGGTATCCGCCCCGGTCGCCACCGTCCCGGCCGCGCTGCTCGCGCTCCGGTCGCTCGTCGGGAGAGTTGGTGGACATCGGTGACTCCTAGTCTTCGGTACCGCAGTCATTCTTGCGCAGCCGGGTAGCCGGCGCGCTTCGACAAAACAAAAAGGACCCCTGGTCCCAGCGTGGACGCTGGGACCAGGGGTCCTCCAAAGATTGTTCGGCGGCGTCCTACTCTCCCACAGGGTCCCCCCTGCAGTACCATCGGCGCTTTGAGGCTTAGCTTCCGGGTTCGGAATGTAACCGGGCGTTTCCCTCACGCTATGACCACCGAAACCCTATGAAATATCCCGCCGCAAAGCGGGATCTCAAACAGGGCAGCGAACAAGCACACTCTTCAATTAAGTGGTGTAGCTGTTCAGCCGACACAACTGTTCGTTGTTTCAGAACTAACACAGTGGACGCGAGCAACTGAGGACAAGCCCTCGGCCTATTAGTACCAGTCACCTCCACCCGTTGCCGGGCTTCCAGATCTGGCCTATCAAC